>CALGGH010000280.1 GCA_937916415.1 uncultured Lachnospiraceae bacterium | reverse complement strand
GTCTGTTGCAGGATTTTGGGCTGATAGACTTCGACGACATGGTGAACCTGTGTCTGTCACTGCTTAAAGGAGATCCGCCGTTCGCGGGACAGTGGCAGGAGAAGTTTAAGTACGTGCTCATTGACGAATTCCAGGACATATCCGCCAATCAGTATGAACTGATCAGGCTGCTCGCTCATCCTCAGAACAACGTGTTCGCCGTGGGTGACGACGATCAGTCCATCTATGCGTTCAGGGGAGCCGACGTGTCGCTCATGCGCAGGTTTGCGCAGGATTTTGAGGGCGCATCGGTCCGTTACCTGGACGTAAATTACAGGTCCACTGCCAGCATAGTGCGCTTTGCCGGCAAGGTCATTAGCGCCAACAAGGACAGGTTTGACAAGAAGATAACTGCGAACAAGGGAGGCGGCGATCCGGTTATTGTCAAGGGGGCGGCAGACATGAGCGCTCAGAACGGCCTGGTGATCAATGCGATAAAGGAAGCCAGGCAGTCCGGCAGGGAATGGATGGACGTGGCCGTTCTCCTCAGGACCAACAGACAGGCGGGACTGTATGCGGCCATGCTCAAGAACGCAGGGATCCCATGTGATTACAGGGAGACGGTCGCACCTTTTTCGTCCGCGTACGTCAAGGACATATGCGCATATTTAAGCCTCGGCGCCGGAGATGATTCCAGGGCAAGCATGATTCGTGTCATCAATAAGCCCGTCAGATACGTCAAAAGGGCGGCAATGCCCGATGAAAGGGTAAGCAGGTCCCAGCTTGAAGCGTATTACCGTGGCGACGCGCACATGATGAAGAGGATAGACGAGCTGTATGCCCATCTGAAAAGACTGAAAAACATGCGTCCTCACCTGGCCGTAAGATACGTGTGCGGCACCATTGGATATGACAGGTACGTAAAGGAGGGCACAAGTCCCAGGGCATATCAGGATTATCAGGATCAGAGGGATGCCTTCATTGCACTCATCCGGGAATGCGATAACTACCGTGAAGTGGCCGACAAGCTGGATGAGATCGAACGTGAATACGAGGAATCCAGAAGCAGCGACGTCGTGGTTAACGGAGTGAGGATACAGACGTATCACGCTTCCAAGGGACTCGAATTCGACACGGTCATCCTGCCTGACGTAAACGAGGGCAAGATGCCGTCCAAGTCAGCCAGGACGGATTCCGAGATTGAAGAAGAGAGGCGCATGTTCTATGTGGCGGTAACGCGTGCCGCGGAGCACCTATGCGTGTTCTACCGTAAAGACGGCAACCTGCGCCCGAGCAGGTTCATTTCGGATTTCTGCCCCTGTCCTTGATCATGATGATCAAGGGGACGGTTCTTTTGATCAGAACTGATCAGGGGGACGGTTCTTTTGATCAGATTTACGAAATATCATAAAAGAATGAAGGAGGATTAATTATGCCAAGAAGAGCGAGAATTATCAGCAGCACAGGACTGTATCATGTTATTTGCAGGGGAATCGGCAGGCAGATTATATTTGAGGACGAACAGGATCATGCTTATTTTCTAAAAAAGCTGTCAGAGCTTTCCGAAGAGGAAACCTGCGACGTTTTGGCATACTGCCTGATGGATAATCACGTGCATCTTGTTATCAGGCGTGAAACCGGTCTTGACATATTCATGAAGCGGGTTTTGGTCAGCTATGCAACTTATTACAATAAAAAGTATGAGAGATCAGGTCATGTTTTTCAAGACCGGTATAAAAGTGAACCCATAGAAGACGAGAGGTATTTGCTTGCCGTCATAAGATACGTTCATGATAATCCCGTCAAGGCCGGCATATGCACGGCAAGGGATTATCCGTGGTGCAGTCATGCGCAGTATGCGGGGAAGGAGGGCTTTGTAAACACTGAAACGGTTGCGGCGATTCCGGGAGGCATGGCATGGATTTTGAATGAAGTTGAAAAGTATGCTGACGCCGGCTTTTACGTTCCTCAGATCGACAGAGTTAAAAAAACCGATACGGAGGCTAGGGAAATAATGTATAATGAGTTGGGAATTACAAACCCGTCACTGATTAGGCATATGGAAAAGAAAGACAGAAATGCCATTTTAAGAACCTTAAAGGATTACGGTTTTGGAATCAGGCAGATTGAAAGACTGACGGGAATATGTTATGGAGTCATTCAGCAAATATGATCTGTCGGGATTTGTTTGGGATTTGATCAAAAGAACCGTCCCTGTGATATGATCTGTCGGGATTTGTACGGAATTTGATCAGAGTTTGATCAAAAGAACCGTCCCCTTGATCGAAAATGATCAAAAGAACCGTCCCCTTGATCAAAAGTGATATGCGGCTAAGGAGAAAATGATGAGAAAAAAGATGATTGCGATGGCCCTGCTGATCACGCTGACTGTTGCGACAGCCGGATGCGGACGCGCGGACCGAATACGGCAGGCGAGAGAGGACAAAGCCCGGGAAGAGGAATCCGGCGACGAACCTGAGATGAAAAACGAGGAGGCTCCTTCGTCCGGGGAGAACGCGGATAAAGGAAACGCTGATGAGGCGGTGGCTGATCAGGTTGTCGCGGAAGAAGAATATGATGGGCGTCCTGAAATCGTTCTGCTTAAGAAATCGCGCTATGAAACGACCGGATATGATGAATACAAGGAACTGTTTAACGGATCCTTTGCCACGCCAATCCTGTCCGAGAGAAGTGCTAAGCTCTATCCTCAACTGGCCAAGTCCATGGAGGATGACGGTAAGACGGAATTGGAGTTTTTTGATGCCACGTCAGATGAATACCTGGAAACGGCCAAGGTTGAATATGCCGAGAACGGAGAATACTTTTATGGTCCTTATACCCTGAACCAGGGCGTGAACGTCAAAAGGGCAGACGAAATGATCGTCAGCGTGTTTTTCCCCGTGGAGTCATACATGGGCGGCGCGCATGGATCCTACGGAAACGGATACGTCAATTATGAAACGCAGACGGGAAAAGTCTTAAAGCTTGCGGACGTGCTGACTTCCATGACGGATCTGCCTGGAATACTTCAGTCAGAGCTTGAAAAGAAATATGCCGGTCAGCTCGACATGTTCTGGGACCTTAAGGAAAGCCTGGCAAATTACGTGGACGGCGAGAGTTTCTCAGAGGGAGACGATTATTACACCGGATATACATGGGCCTTTACTTATGAGGGAATTGAGTTTTACTTTGGACCATATGAACTGGCCGCATATGCAGCCGGAGACCAGTCCGTCGTGCTTAGGTATGATGAATATTCAAGCCTGATCAGACCTGAATACTTGCCTGATAAGTCGGTCACGAGAGGCCGGATCGTTGACGCCGTAATGGGCATGCCGGGACTCGACGTAAACAATGACGGTGTGGAGGATCAGGTATATTTGGAGTATGGATATGATGATGATTGGAACGTCAATTCAGCCAGCATCACGTATAATGACGAAACCCTGAGCGTCGGAGATGATGGCGACATTCCGGATTATAGTGACATTAACTGCTATCTGGTGGAGACCGCCGATGGCAGGCATTACGCATACGTGATTTCTCAGGAATACGACGATTACATAGGGCTGCACGTCTATGACCTGAATTCCGGGCACATAAAGGAAGTGGGAGTGCGGTACCTGGTCAGGCCGATCCTGGGCTATGATGAAAATGATTATGCCCTGTACAAGGAATGTGCGCTGTATGATCCGGAAAACATGTATTTTGCATCCAGGTTTCACTTCATATCCACGTTCAGCACCATCAGGAACTATCACGTCGGTCCTGACGGGATGCCGGTGTCAGATGATGAGGTTTATGAGGTCGCTTCGGAGGCAAGCTGGGAACCCATCACCTGCGTAAAGGATTTTGAAGCGGATTTTGTCGGAGAGGACGGAAGCCTGACAAAGGACACCATCAAGGCGGGAGAGACGTTTGACCTGCTTAGGACAGATGGCGAAACCTGGCTTGACGCACGGACGTCCGACGGCAGGGTCGTTAGGCTGCAGATAAAAGGCGAAGGAATGGAACTGACCGTAAACGGCATCGATGCCCAGGAGCTGTTTAAGGAACTCATGTACGCCGGCTGATCCCGTAGAGCGGTTCACATAAGGCACTGAGCGAGCAGGTTACGCATATCATTGATGGAACTGCTCACCGAAATCATTGAGGGATCGGCTGAGGGATCGGTTTTCCAAAAATCACTGAAGGATCGGTTTTCCAAAAATCGGTTTTCCAAAAATCGGTTTTCCAAAAATCAGTTTTCCAAAAATCAGTTGACTATTGCGCCGTTTTATAGTAGTATCATCATATCTGTTTGGATGTTTTGGAGGTTTGTTATATGGCAATAAGTGCTATTGGCGGCTATGCCGGCATAAGTTACGATCCATATATTTATAATTCGAGACAGGTTAATTCAGCCAGTCTCAATGCCATCAAGCCCATTTCCGATGACGCTACCGACGGCGGAGTTGATTTTTCGAACGTTAATAGCGCTCAGGAAAACGTCAATCCCCTTCGCCCGGGTGAGACGTCGGATTTTGCGGGCATATTGATGAGTCAGATGGCTACCAGCAGCCTGCGCCAGTATCAGCTCTTTGGTGATCAGATGCAGACGGCTGCCGCGACGGAAGCCGAAGCACAGGCTCCGCTTGTTGCCGACGTTTTCGCCAGCTGAGATTGAGTTTGTTGCGGGGTCACTGCTTTTGCAGTGGCCCCTTTATCTTTGTTTATTTTGAGGTAAGGGATGCCAGTCGTGGGTACCGTGGCCGGACACAAGTTCGGAGATGAAAGTGAATACAAGGCCGCGCTTGAGGATGCCAGGATCATTAACAGGCTTAAGAGCCAGACCAACATGAATGATGCGGAATCGGTCAGGAAGCTTTATGCGACGATGCAGTCAGGCGAAGTGCGTTTCAAGACCGTGGTGGGCAGGGATTTTGATGATGAGATATATGACCTGATACAGGAGCTTGAATCCAGACCTGAGTCAGATGGGAAAAAGGTTAAGAAGATAAGCTTAAGGCTGTCCGGCAAAAAGAGCGGAACATCCAAAGAGAACGGAACTGACAAAAAACACGCATCCGTAAAAAGTCCCGGGCATGAACGGTCGGATGAACGGTTAGGCATGCCGGATTCCAGGGAAAAGAAGATCGAACGCGCCACGTCTGTCGTCAGGGAAAGGTCGGCGTCAGCCAACAAGCGCATAGCCGGAACCGACATAGACATAGACATAGACAAGGCCGCAAAGGAGATCGTGCGACGCGATGAACTGGGGCGCAGGATCATCGTGGCCGTTGCCGGCGTCGTGGCCGTGCTTAGCCTGGGTTATTTCGTAATATACAGCAGGTCTGCATATGCCAGCCAGTCCGAGTATGATGAGCTGGCATCATTAAAGGGCACGGACCCGATAGCGGAGCAGATCGTGCAGAAGCCCCTTTATACGCTTGCCGAGGCAGATGAGATCCCGGACATCCTGGATGAGTACAAGAACATCTACGTCAAGAATAAGTCAGTCATAGGATGGCTTACGATCGACGGGACCAACATCGATTATCCCGTGATGCAGACCGTCAATAACGAATATTACCTGACTCATGACTTTAACGGCAAGGAAGACAACAACGGCTCGCTCTTCCTTGACTGTGGATGCAACGCAATGTTTCGCAGCACTAACCTGATCGTGTACGGACACCACATGAAATCAGGCAAGATGTTCGGAAATCTCAAAAAATACAAGTCGGAAGACTATTGTAAGGAGCATTCGATCATAAAATTTGATACAATATACGAAAAGGGCGTCTATGAGGTGATGTATGCGTTTACGGACACCATCAAGGATGCGGAGGACGTAAGCTTCAAGTATTATCAGTTCATTGATGCCGTAAGCGAAGAGGAATTTGATTCCAACATGCAGGCCATGGCCGAAAAGAGTTTTTACGATACCGGAGTGACAGCCCAATATGGTGATGACCTGCTCACGCTCTCTACCTGCGACAGTTCGGCATCCACCGCCCGGTTCGTGGTGGTGGCCAAACGGATCCCCAACGATCAGGTGGAGTACGTATATAAATGACAAAGCATTCGCCATGGGATGGCAAACGGGGAGATTGAAGCATGAACCCGATACTGCTTTATTATGACGTTCTGTTTATCATATCCATAGTTTTGCTTCTTTTGTTGGTGCTCAGATGGCAGGTTCAGCTCGACGTGGACATGACCGTCATGTTTACGCTCGTTCCGCTGATCATCGTCGGATATATCAAGCTGGCCACGTCCGCCACGCTTGACACTGCGATCTATGCCAATCAGATTACTTATCTGGGCGGGTGCTTCCTGCAGCTTCTCATTTTTCTCATAGTATGCAACCTATGCCATGTCAGGCTGAATGGCGGCATTCGTTTCGCACTGTTTGGCATAGCGACCATCATATACTTATTTGTCCTCACGATCGGATCCAATCCATGGTTCTATAAGTCCGTCCGTCTGGAAAAAAACGACGGGATCAGCATCCTGGTCAAGGAATACGGCCCCGTGCATTCCGTTTTTTATGCAGTGCTGATAACGTACGTCATACTGGCGCTTGCAATGGTGGTATATGCATACAGATACAGGCCTGACGTTTCAATGCTGAACCTCAACCTGATCACTTTTACCATGTCTGCCTCCGTATTGCTGTTCTTTGGCGGACGGTTCATTACCAAATCCGTGGAATTCGCGCCGCTCACCTACATAATAGCAGAGACCGGATTCCTGGCCGTGTCGTACAGGCTCAGGCTCTACAACATCTCCGGAGACATAGCCAGGAACGTGCTGGAGAATGGAGCTGACGGACTCGTCTGCCTGGACATGAACAGAAACCTGCTGGTCTGCAACCAGACTGCCAAGCTGATGATCCCGCCGCTGGCTTTGGCCAAGGCGGACAAGCCGCTTGATGACGCTGAACCCAGGTTTCTGAAGCTCAACATGAGCGTTGACAGGTTCAAGGCCGGGATCGCGGACAGGGAGATGATACTGGAGAGTGAAGGCTCCTTTTACCGGCTTAACGTCAACTATCTGAAGGATAACAGGAAGAATTCGGGTTACTACATCCTGATCAATGACGTTACGGCTGAGCGCAACTACAACAAGGAACTCACCAAGGCCAAGAATGAGGCGGAGGCCGCCGATGCCGCCAAAACGCAGTTCCTGGCCCAGATGTCACATGAAATCCGCACACCGATCAACGCGGTGCTTGGCATGAACGAAATGATAATGCGCGAGAGCAGGGATCCCGCGATACTTGATTATGCGCAGAGCATACATACCTCCGGCAACAACCTGCTGTTTCTGATCAATTCTATCCTGGACTTTTCCAAGATCGAAGACGGCAAGATGGAGATCATAAATGAGGAATACGACCTGGTATCTCTCGTAATGAGCCTGGTTAATCCAAACGCCATGGCGGCTGAACTGAAGAACCTCAGGTTTAACGTAGAGGTGGATGGTGCCCTGCCCGTCAAGCTGAGGGGAGATGACGTCCGCATCAGTCAGGTGGTCCTGAACCTGCTCAGCAACGCCATTAAGTATACCGATCAGGGTGAAGTTACTCTCTGCATCACGGCCGGCGGAAAGAAACCGGATGGCCGCCAGGTTCTTCACGTGGAGGTAAGGGATACCGGCATGGGCATCCGCCGCGAGGACATGAACCGGCTGTTTGAAGAGTTTGCGCGGCTCGACGAGTCCAAGAACCACCGCAAGGAGGGCACGGGACTTGGCATGGCCATCATATACAACCTGCTGAAACTGATGGACAGCGAGATCCACGTCGAGAGCACTTATGGAGAAGGATCCGTCTTTTGGTTTGACTTAAGACAGGAGATCGTTGATCCCACGCCCATCGGTGACTACAAGGAAAGGGCCAGGATGGCGGACAGGAGAGCCAAACAGGAGATCACTCTCTATGCTCCCGAAGCCAGGATACTGGTCGTGGATGACAACAGCCTTAACCTCAAGGTCACGCGGGGCTACCTCAAGGTTTGCGGCATAGTGCCCGATGAGGCGTCTTCGGGCAATGAGGCGATCGAAATGATGAGGGATCATGAATATGACGTGGTCCTTTTGGATCACATGATGCCGGGAATGGACGGAGTCGAGACCTTAAATGAGATAAAGCGCCAGGGACTTGCGCACGACCAAACCGTGATAGTCGCCCTTACCGCCAATGCCATAGAAGGGTCCAGGGAAAACTACCTGAAGCTTGGATTTGATGACTATATTTCCAAGCCCATGAACTTAAAGGAACTAGCGGATAAGGTCGAAGGTTATTTAAGGAAGGACAAACAATAATATATGCAGAGGTGTGCCGGATGAAAAAGGCTCTGATTAAACCCGTTTGCGCGATGCTTACGATCGCCATGCTTCTTGCCGGATGCGGAAAAGAAGCGGCAACCGAACCGGAGCAGGAGGAGACTGATGCCGAAACCGTGAATGACGGCACGTCCGACGCTTCGGTAAGCGACGAACCCGATGCCGGCTCGTCTCCGGTAACCACGTTCGAACTGGACGTAAATTCCAGGGCCGAGATCATGGATTTCCTCAAGGGCGAATGGAATCTCATTGACGGGTATGACGGAGAGGAATTCGCCACCCTGTCCATAAACAGCCAGGGAGACTGCGTGTATCATAGAGAATCAGATGACGCATCCATGGACGGCCGTTTTGAGATCAGCCGTCATCCGACTTATGACGCCGCAAAGGATGAAGTGGTGGATGATCCGCAGTTCACTGAGTTTAAATTGAGTTTTTCGGACATTCCGGATGCCTTTTCGCTTCCTGAAGAAGCTTCGGTTTTTGGTTACCTGCCGGATGCGGATGAATCGTACGGCCGTTTCTTTTTCGGAAGGGGCGAGGGGCAGGACTATCTGTATTTAAACTGGATCGGAAACGGAGACAGTTTCATCTTTGGCAACGTCTTTCAGAACAAGCAGAGAATAATTAATGAAATCGATGAGGGAAAAGCCGGAAAGGCACAACTGAAATGGCTTTTTACCAGGCCGAATGACCAGACGTCAGACACGGAGCGCCTGACGGGGAAGGAATTCTACGCATGGGCGTGGAACGGCGGAGAAGACGGGCTCACCCTGCAGGCCATGGACGTACATACGTATGAATCTATGGAAGAATACGTGCCGAGAAGGTTTTTGGCAGCGTATTTTACGGAACAAAAGGCATGCGGTCCCGCCAGGTATTCCGTTTCCGAGGACGCCGACCTGTCGCTCGTCATTCATCAGGACCTGTTAAGCCAAAAGCATCCGCTGTGCATGTACAAGGTCAGCACTGATTCGGACGGAGAGGTCATCAGTATCGAGGAAATGCACATGGCACCGTATGATGAATATGACCTGGAGACGCTGGAGACGAAATGCAGCTATGAAGGCCTCGGATTCGAAGTCAACGGATGCCCGTATGAACTGTCATATTATGACGCCATGTCCAATGCGATCATGGACGTGCAGACGGTTGGAGACTGGGTCATTGTTGAAGGACACGTCAACCCTCACGTGGGCGAATACCTGATGCTTAACGTCTGCACCGGCAACGTGGAAAAGATCATTAGCGGCGCCAACCTGACCTGGGTGGGCGACGACGTGACCACGGCCGTGTATTCGGCATTTGACTGCGTATACAATTACAAGGGTCACCTCATCGGCACCATTGATGGAGGTGAAGTGGATGAGATCAGCCTGAATTCAGCCGGAACGCAGATCCTCGTGACTGACATGGACGGCAAAAAGTATACTTTCCAGACGGAGAGAACGGATGAAGCCATGTATCGTTATGCGGACTATCTGAGACACCCGGATGCGCACAGGTGGAAGGCTTTCATGGAACAGGCGCCCGGTGATGCCATTGCCCTCGTCATGACCAATCCTCCGGAGGACGTATCGAACCTGCCCGGCTGGTCCGTGCTGGATGAGCTTGAACCGGAATCAGAGGAGAGGCTTCTGTTCGCTTCGCTGAAGCCCGAGATGCATTTTCACCTTGATAAGGGCCGGCCGGACTTAGACGCCGGCAAGTTCGTCAGCCTCAGTACCGTGGGCGGCGGAGACCTCGGACTGGGCGAATGCCATGGGTTCGTCATGACCATTCCGGAGACGATCCCTTCATATGCGCTGTACGTCTCCGATGATGAGGACGGCGGAGAGTTTGACGTATCCATGATCACCGGAAAGGATGATACCTGCAGCACGTTCGTCACTGCATCCATGACAGCCCGGGAGGCGCTGAACCTCGAAGGAAACGGACCCTCTGACATAGGCGTCCCTGAACTGATGGATGCATATGCGGACGTCCTGAACAAGCATAAGGAAGCCCAGGATAACAAATACTCTGATGAACAGGTGCGTGGTTGGGGACTGCCTGCCCGTCTGCAGCTGGAGCTACACCGCTACGACCGGGGACCCCGAGGGATCTCATTACTATTCATATGATTATGATGCGGCCAGGCCCGGGATCGAAAGCACTTGTCTCGTGACCGGCACCATCCCCGCCTATGCCTGGGAGTGGAATCGCGAGATGACCGCGGAGGAATATGACAAGATGAAGTCATCCGCGCCCGAAGTAACGCTGCCCGAAGGCAAGCTCATTTCTGAATTTGCGGGGTTTTGACCATTCATTGAATTGACTGATTCAGCATGTTGCGGGAAACACGTATTGCAAGTTCTTATGTTGACGTAAAAGTATAAAAAGCATAAATTGATTCAAAAAGTATAATATGAGGATATTCTTTCTTCGACGCACGCCAACAATATCTTGCATTTTCCTTGATATCAAGGCACAACATATAGTAAAATTAAATAGAATATGTAAACCTAACGTTAACATTTGGACGGTTTCTGCCGATAAAGAGGAACAGAGACCGTATGTTTCGTGGTAAAAAACATGTGCAGGGTTGTTGAAATGACGATAGACGGGCGCACCTTTCGCGTCTCCGAGATAAAAATGAAGTACATGCAGAATATAGTCGATGCCGCGAAGGCATGTGAAAAGCTCATTAAGATTCAAATATATGCTAATTTGCAGCAGGTAGATAATGCTAAAGTCCATAAACATGACTTACTGGATCTGGTGTCATATGCACTTTCGGAAAATGTCAGCATCGTAGTGCCGGGATACATAAACAAGAAATTACAAATAATGAGAGGATGGAATCAACCGGCAGATATGACACGCATGTTGCAGTTAAAACAAATTCTTTGGTTAAGTGTTTGAATGAAGTTGAGATTTGGTTTGATCATCTGAAAAAGAATGGTTACAGATAACAATGAGGAGACATTATGGCTAACAAGACGGTAAATGCATCGGGGAATAAGGGCGGTTCATCCGGAACCAGGCCGAAGACCGGCAGGAGGCGCATGCGCAAGCAGGTACGAAGGACGCTGGGCGGCCTCTTTTTGGCTTCAGCCATAGCCGTGGCTGCGATCCCCGTAGAAAGAACCAGCGCCAGCAGTACCGGAGCGGATTATGCCGGCAATGACATAAACATCGTCAGGGCCGTACATTATGCTGATTCTCATAA
>CALGGH010000279.1 GCA_937916415.1 uncultured Lachnospiraceae bacterium | reverse complement strand
AAAGCCATATTTTGACGGCGGTCTCAGCGATCCGATCCCTTATGAAAAAGCCTTTGAAGCCGGATGTGACAAGGTGGTCGTGATACTGACCAGGCCTAAGGACGCTTTTAGGAGAAAGAGCGTGGATTCCAAGGTTTCCAAGTATCTGACGACGCAGTATCCCCTGGCCGCCGAAGCATTGAAAAACAGGGCGGACACCTATAACAATCAGCTGCGCTCCGCACTGGAAGCCGAAAAGGAAGGAAGGCTGCTGATACTGGCTCCCGGGGACATCAGTCACATGAAGACTCTGACCAGGGACAGAATGGTAATGAACAGGATGTATCGTGAAGGATACTCCAAGGCGAGGAACCTTGTCGGGGAATACCTGGCAAAATGACAAAAAGGAGTGACCCATGTCAAAATACGTAGCTTACGTATCGTCCTATACGTCTGCCGCCAAGGAAAACTATGGCATCAGGGTATATGACGTGGACCTGAAGAACGGATACATGAAGGAGAAGAATCAGATCACGATCACCAATTCTTCTTACGTGTCCATTTCCCATGACCGCAAATACCTGTATTCGATCACGGATTTCGGCGTTGAGGCATACAGGATACTGCCGGGAGGAGACCTTGAGCAGATAAACACGGGCACGATCAATGGCATGCGCGCGTCATATCTGTCCACGGACTATGAAAACAGGTATCTGTTCACCGGAGGATATCATGACGGCAAGATTACCGTGCTCAGGCTCGGCGATGACGGCAGCATAGGCGAGATCACGGACGAGATATTCCACAAGGGACTCGGAACCATGGCGGACCTTGACTCCAGACCGCACGTCAGCTGCGTCAAGATGACCAGGGACAACAAGTATCTGCTTGCGGCTGACCTGGGAACTGACAATACGTTCGTGTACAGGCTTAATCACGAGACCGGCAAGCTCGCTCAGGTGGACATCATCCATTCGGACCAGAAGTCCGGCCCCAGGCACGTCAAGACCTCCAAGGATGGCAAATACGTCTACATCGTGCATGCGAGGGGCACGTACATAGACGTGTATGAATACCAGAATCAGGACGCGGAGGTTCCGGACTTCGAAAAGATACAGTCCATTTCGACGCTGAATGATTATCATGCCAGCGGATCAGGCGCCTCCGCGCTGAACCTGAGCGATGACTTCAAGTACCTGGTGTCATCCAACGCCGGCGACAATTCCGCATGCATGTATTCGATCGATCAGAAGACGGGCATGCTCACCAAGCTTTTCTGCCTGCCGGTCAGCGGGGATTATCCCAAGGACGTGGCGCTTTTCCCCGACAACAGGCACATGGTCAGTCTCAATCATGAGTCCAACACGATGACTTTTTTCAGCGTGGACGCCAAAAAGGGACTCATCGTCATGAACAACAAGGAGATCAAGGTAGATCAGCCAAACTGCATAATCTTCTACGAAATACGGGAATGAACGCAACCAATAAGGAGGAATGGGCATGGGAGATCCCAGATATGAGAAACTGTTAAAATGTTACGAGTGCATCAGAAAGATAACTGACTTCGAGCCCGAGGTCGCCCTGGTGCTGGGTTCGGGCCTGGGCAATTTCGCTGACAACATAGACGTGAAGCAGGCAGTGCCTTATTCGGACATCGAAGGCTTTCCGGTATCCACCGTTCCCGGCCATGCCGGACAGTTCATCTTCGGAGAGCTCGGCGGAGTCAGGGTCGTCTGCATGAAGGGCAGGGTGCATTATTACGAAGGATATGACATTTCCGACGTGGTGCTTCCGGCGAGGCTCATGCACCTGATGGGAGCGAAGATACTGTTTTTGACCAATGCGTCCGGCGGCATCAACATGGATCTGCATGCGGGTTCCTTCATGATGATCACGGATCACGTGTCAAGCTTTGCGCCGAACCCGCTCATAGGTCCCAACGTCGAGGAACTGGGCACCAGGTTCCCTGACATGAGCGAGGTGTATGATCGTGAACTCTGCGACGTGATCAGGACTGTTGCGAGGGAGAATGACATAGAACTGCATGAAGGAACGTATGCACAGCTTACGGGTCCTTCATTTGAGTCGCCCGCCGAGATCAGGATGCTGGGCAAGCTCGGCGTTGACGCGGTCGGAATGAGCACCGTGGTCGAGGCGATAGCCGCCAATCATGCAGGCATGCGCGTATGCGGCATAAGCTGCGTGGCCAATCTGGCCGCGGGCTTAAGTCCCAACAAGCTGACGCACGAGGAAGTTCAGCAGGCCGCTAACGAGGCAGCTCCCAGGTTTACCGTGCTGATCAGGGAAGCCATCAAGAGGATGGGCAGGGCATGACGGACGGTAAGGTTAAGGAAGAACTCATAAGGGTAGCCAAGGAATACAGGACCAGGTCATATTCGCCCTATTCGGGCTATGCCGTCGGAGCGGCGGTACTGTTTGACGACGGTAGCGTGGTCGGGGGCTGCAATGCCGAGAATGCCGCTTATTCTCCCGGAATATGCGCGGAACGCAATGCGATATACAAGGGAGTCAGTGAAGGACATCTGAGGATAAGGGCCATAGCCATAGCGGGCAGTCCGGCAGGAGAGAGCATCTCTCAGCACGCTTATCCGTGTGGGGTATGCAGGCAGGTGATACGCGAGTTTGCGGATCCCGAAACCTGTGACGTGATAGTGGTCGGATCAGATGGAGAGAGCATGGAGCATTCGTTTGATGAACTTCTGCCCAACAGCTTCGGGCCGGATAATCTGAAATAACTGGATTAGGGGAAAAACATGAACGTATTATTTAAAAACGCCAGGATACTAACGATGAACCCCGGAGAGGACGTCTATGAGGGATGCCTTTACGTGGACAATGACCGCATCGCTTACGTAGGTACGGACGATCCGGTCGCCGTCAGGGAAAAGCTGCCTGCGGGCTACAAGCCGGACCGGACGGTGGACTGCGGAGGCAACCTGCTGATGCCCGGATTCAAAAACGCCCATGCGCATTCGGGAATGAGCGTCCTGCGCAGCCAGGCTGACGACATGCCGCTGTCAGACTGGTTTAACAAGCAGATATTCCCGAGGGAGGCACGGCTTAATGCTGACATGATATACGACGCGACGCAGCTTTCGGTGCTTGAGTACCTTACCAGCGGCATCACGGCGTGCTTTGACATGTACCTGACGCCCGAATCGATCGCCCGTGCTTACAGGGACATGGGATTCAGGGGAGTGCTCTGCGGCAACGTCAATGATTTCTCGTCATCCGTTGAGACGATAGGCGAGATGTATGACAAGCTGAATGACTATGATCCCCTGGTCAGCTATGAGATGGGATTCCATGCGGAATATACCTGCTCGGATGAACTCATGCGTTCGCTTGCTGATCTTGCGCATGAAAAAAAGGCTCCGGTATACGTGCATCTGGCTGAAACGGCCTCGGAAGTGGCCGGCTGCGTGGAGCGGCACGGCAAGACGCCTGCCGTTTACCTGGATTCCATCGGAATGTTTGACTATGGCGGAGGCGGATATCACTGCGTTCACATGTCAGAAGAAGACGTGGACGTATTTGCGGATAAAAACCTGCACGTCATCACGAATCCCGGCTCCAACGTCAAGCTTGCCAGCGGGATTGCGCCCATCAAGACTTACGTTGACAGGGGCATTAACGTAGCGATAGGCACGGACGGCCCCGCATCCAATAACTGTCTTGACATGTTCAGGGAAATGTTTTTGACCACCGGCCTGGCCAAGCTCAGGGAGGAAGATGCGGCGGTGGTTGACGCCCTCGACGTGCTGCATATGGCAACCGTCGGATCAGCCCTGGCCATGAGGCTTTTTGACGCGGACGTGCTGGCAGACGGCAAGCTGGCTGACATTGTGATGATAGACCTGGATCAGCCCAACATGAGGCCGTTTAACAACATTCCCAAGAACATCGTGTACAGCGGCTCCAAATCCAACGTGAAGATGACCATGATATCCGGAGAGATTCTGTACCAGAACGGCAGGTTTTCCGACAGATACGACGTTGAGCGCATCTACGCAAATGCCCAAAACGTTATTGACGTCATACGCTGAAGGGGTTTAGTATGGAAATGCTGATATTTGCGCTGGTGCTCCTGGGAGTCCTGGTGCTGATCATGTTCTTGCAGTACGTCAATGCCAAAAGGGCTGACGGACTGTATCTTCAGTTGCTAAACAATAATTTTGGTTTAAGAGACAGATCTTCGTATGATGGGAACCGCCTTCGCGGTGCCCGTGATTATCATGACCGTCATCAGGCTGACGATTCATTGGATGACGTCACCTGGTCGGACCTTTCCCTGGATGAGATATTTGCCGATGCGGACAGGACGGAGTCGGATGCCGGATGTCAGATGCTGTATTACATGCTGCGCAATCCGCTGAGCGACCCTGATGAAATATCCAATAGAAGGGAACTCATCAACTTTTGGAGACGCGAATCAAAGATCAGGAATGACGTGCTGATCTACCTGCATCACGCGGGACGGCTGCCCAGGGGTTCCGTTTATGACCTGCTGAAAAGTTGCAGGGAGATAGAACCCAAGTCGTTTACCGAGTATTACGTGAGGATCGCGCTTCTGGCCGTTTCCGTCGCGTCAATGTTCGTTTCCACCGGACTGGGGACGGTATTTTTTGTGGCGGTCCTGTTATCCAACGTATATGCATATTACCGTGACCGTACGCGCATACTTCCGCATTTGAGGCTTTTTGCATACATATGCAGCCTGATGCAGTCTGCGGATGACGTGTCACGCCTGATATCGTCTGCCGACAATGCTTCGCTGAAGCAGCTGGCAGACCGGATGAAGGCACTTTTGGATGACCTGCATGACGTCAGGCGAGGAAGCCTGGCTGCCATAGGCTCGGAGAGGAACACCAATCCCTTCCGGGCCGTAATGAACGTGCTGGGGATATTTGTTTTTGCCGACCAGTTCAGGTTCTGGAAGCTCAGGGACAAGCTGATGTCACGTGAATCGGACGTGGACAGGCTCATTTCGCTCACGGGTTCGGTTGACGCACTCATATCAGCAGCGGGATACGTGGAGTCGTTTGGCGACGCCCTCTGCATCCCGAAGTTTGATGACAATCCGGCGGGAGAGATCCGCTTAAAGGGAGTGTACCACCCGCTCATTGAGAACCCCGTGGCAAATGACCTGGATGCCGGCGGCAGCATATTGCTTACCGGAGCCAACGCCTCCGGCAAGTCCACTTTTTTGCGCAGCGTCGCTCTCGCGGGACTGTTTGCCGAGACGTTTGGATATGCCTGCGCGGCAGAATGTTCCATGCCGTTGATCAGGATCATAAGCGCCATGTCCATCAGTGATGACGTAAGCGGCGGTGACAGCTATTACATGGCCGAGATCAAAGCGGTGAGGCGCATGATGAACGTACGTGACAGGGACCGCAACAATGGAAACGACATGCTCTGCGCCTGCTTCATAGACGAGCTGCTGAACGGAACCAACACGGAGGAGAGGATAGCGGCATGCACGCAGATACTCGAAGCCATGGCAAAAGACGGCATGAGGGTATTTGCGGCCACTCATGACATGGAGCTTACCGGGCTTTTGAGCGATGCGTACGTTAATTACCATTTTGAAGAAGATCTGTCAGAAGGTGACGTTAGGTTTTCATATTTACTTAAGGCCGGCCCGTCACAGTCGAGCAACGCAATCAGGCTGCTTATCGAACTGGGCTTCGACGATGGAATCACCGACAGGGCTTTTGAGATGATCCGCAGGCACAAACGGGATGGCGTTTGGTCAGCATCATGAGCCCGGCCCTGATGCCCGGACCGGTCATAGGTAGGAAAGGACTCATATGACAGACGTAAAACTTTTTTCTGATGGTGCCGCCAAAGGCAATCCCGACGGACCCGGAGGGTACGGCACGATATTGCAGTTTACTGACGCTTCGGGCGTTTTGCATGAGAGGGAATATTCCCAGGGATATAAAAAGACCACCAACAACCGCATGGAGCTGCTCGGGGTGATAACCGGACTTGAAGCGCTCACCCGTCCATGCCACGTGGAGGTTTTTACCGATTCTAAATACGTATCCGATGCCTTCAACCAGCATTGGGTCGAATCCTGGCTGCGTAAGAACTGGATCAATTCCCAGAAGAAACCGGTCAAGAATCCGGATCTCTGGAAAAGACTCCTAAAGGCAATGGAACCTCACAACGTGCATTATAACTGGATAAAGGGACATGCCGGACATGAGCTGAACGAACGGTGCGACAAGCTGGCCACGAACGCCGCGGAAGGGGCTGACCTGCTTGACGACGTTCCCGTAGGTGGGGTATGATAGTAGGAGTAAAAAACTTTAGTCCGCATGCCTTGCGACTTTAGCGTCATGGCTGTGGACGGCATGCATGGAGATGGAAACGTGAATAATTTTGTTTTGTTTTTGAACTCTTTTTTGTCCTATCTGCTGCTTTTTGTCATATGCGTAGCTGTCATCATCATAGCGGTGCTGCTCGGGATCAGGCTTCGCAAGAATAAGGATGCCAGGGAAGCAAGCATTCAGGCAGCCGCAGGTGATTCGGGAGACGCGGCTGCGAGGAGTTGATCACTTGTTTTTGACGTTAAGCTCACAGGAGGTTCTCATGTGGGCTTAACTTTTGTGAGGGAAACATGAGCAAATTATCCAGGACAGAAGAAACCGACACGAATGATTATGGCACCATGTTCGTGCCCGAGGGCGAAGTACGCATCATCAAGAAGGATGGCTCGCTGGAGCCCTTCAACATGAATAAGGTCGTGAACGCGGTCGGGAAGAGCGCGTACAGGGCCTTGTATGAGTTTACCGTGGAGGAGAAAACTCATATCTGCGAGTTCGTGAAGGGCCGCATTGATGCATTGGAAAACAAGGACGTGCCGATCTCTCTCATGCACAACGTCGTAGAAAGTGCCCTCGACGAGGTCAAGCCGATAGTTGCCAAGAGCTACAGGGACTACCGCAATTACAAGCAGGACTTCGTGCACATGATGGATGACGTCTACAAGAAGACTCAGGCGATCATGTACGTCGGGGATCGAGAGAATGCGAATACGGACTCGGCCCTTGTCAGCACCAAGAGAAGCCTGATATTCAATCAGTTCAACAAGAGCCTGTATGAAAAGTTCTTCCTCACCACCGAGGAGATACAGGCCAGCCGCGAGGGCTACATATACGTACATGACATGTCGGCCAGAAGGGACACGATGAACTGCTGCCTCTTTAACGTCTCGGAGGTCTTAAAGGGCGGATTTGAGATGGGCAACGTCTGGTATAACGAGCCCAAGAGCCTGGATACCGTGTTTGACGTATGCGGCGACATCATTTTGTCAGCGGCGGGTCAGCAGTATGGCGGATTCACCGTTCCCGAGGTTGATAAGCTGCTGGCTCCTTATGCGGAGCATAGCTATGAAAAGTACCTAAACAAATACGTGGGACTCGGCGTGGACGAAGAACGTGCCGCTGAGCAGGCCATGGCTGACATAAGGCGTGAATTCGAGCAGGGCTTCCAGGGATGGGAATATAAGTTCAACACGGTCGCAAGCTCGAGGGGAGACTATCCCTTCATTACCGTGACGGCCGGACTAGGCACCGAACGGTTCGCCAGGATGGCCACTGAGACGCTCCTTAAGGTCCGCAAAAACGGCCAGGGCAAACCGGGACACAAGAAACCGGTCCTTTTTCCCAAGCTCGTGTTCCTCTATGATGAAAAGCTTCACGGAGAAGGCGGAGAGCTGGAGGACATATTTGAGGCGGCGATAGAATGCTCGTCCAAGTCCATGTATCCGGACTGGCTTTCGTTATCGGGCGAGGGCTACATATCCGATATATATCAGAAATACGGCAAGGTCATCAGCCCCATGGGGTGCCGCGCGTTCCTTTCTCCCTATTGGGAAAGGGGAGGCCAGACCCCCGCGGACGACGAGGATAAGCCGGTCTACATAGGCAGGTTCAACATCGGCGTCGTATCGCTGCACCTGCCCATGATACTGGCCAAGGCACGCGAGGAATCCAAGGATTTTTATGAGGTGCTTGACTATTATCTCAACATGATCAGGCAGCTCCACGTCAGGACGTACAGCTATCTGGGGGACATGAAGGCCTCCACCAACCCGCTGGGATACTGCCAGGGCGGATTCCTGGGCGGACATCTGGACCTGCATGACAAGATAGCTCCGCTCCTGGATGCGGCCACTGCATCCTTTGGCATCACCGCACTTAACGAGCTGCAGGTCCTGTATAACGGCAAGACTCTGGTGCAGGACGGGGAATTCGCGCTCGAGGTCATGAAATACGTCAACGACAGGGTGGCGGAGTTTAAGGCGGAGGATCATCACCTGTATGCCATATATGGCACGCCGGCCGAGAACCTTTGCGGACTCCAGATCCGTCAGTTCAGGGAAAAGTACGGCATCGTGCCGGGAGTTTCCGACAGGGAATACGTATCCAATTCATTCCACTGCCACGTGGCGGAAAAGATCACTCCCATTGAGAAACAGGATCTCGAACGGAGATTCTGGGAATACTTTAATGGCGGCAAGATTCAATACGTAAGATATCCCATTGACTACAATCTTGAGGCCATCAAGACGCTGATCAGGCGTGCCATGAAATACGGCTTCTACGAGGGCGTGAACATGAGCCTGTCGTACTGTGATGACTGCGGTTACGAGGAGCTGGAGATGGACGTCTGCCCCAAGTGCGGATCCAGGAACCTGACCAAGATAGATCGCATGAACGGATATCTGGCATATTCGAGAACACATGGTGACACCAGACTGTCGGATTCAAAGATGGCTGAGATCGCAGACCGCATTTCAATGTGATCACGGGTGATCACGGGGACGGTTCTTTTGATCAGTTTTGATCAGGGGGACGGTTCTTTTGATCACAGCTATACAAAAGAATAGTTCTGTGATCCTGATCAAAACTGATCAAAAGAACCGTCCCCATGATCAAAAATGATCAAGAGAACCGTCCCCGTGATCCAAAACAACCGTGCAGGCTAAAGCAAATGAGATACCACGACATTACGAAAGATGACATGAGAAACGGCGACGGCCTGCGGGTCGTGCTGTGGGTTTCGGGATGCGAGCATCACTGTCCCGGGTGTCAAAATCCCGTGACATGGGATCCTGATGACGGCCTGGTCTTTGATGACAAGGCCAGGGATGAACTGTTTGAAATACTGGGCAGGGATTACGTATCGGGGCTGACCCTCAGTGGCGGCGATCCGCTTTTTCCCGCCAATCGTGATGAAGTGACCGCACTTGTCCGGAAAGTTAAGGATAAGTTTGCGGATAAGGACATATGGCTGTATACGGGCTACGCATTTGAGGACGTGCAGGACCTTGAGGTCATGAAATACGTGGACGTGGTGGTTGACGGGCCATATCTGGCAGACCTTCGGGACGTCAAGCTGCACTGGAGGGGATCCTCCAATCAGAGGGTGATCCGCATGCATGAACCTCTAAGTCCCGGATCATCATAAAACCGTGACCGAACAGGCCTGCGGCGACAACTTATCGCAACATTGAAAGGATTGACCATGACTCAGACTTTGGACATTAAGTACTTTACGGACAAGATAGACAAGCTTGAATACATAGACGGCAAGTCGGACTGGATTGACCTGCGTGCTTCGGAAGAGGTAGAGTTTAAGAAGGGTGAGTTTAAGCTCATTCCGCTCGGCATCGCCATCAGGCTGCCGCAGGGATATGAAGCGCACGTCGTGCCCCGCAGCTCAACGTACAAGAATTTCGGCCTCATTCAGGCCAACCACCAGGGCGTCATTGACTGCTCGTACAGCGGCGATAATGACCAGTGGTTCGTGCCAATGATAGCCATGAGGGATACGGTTGTGCACATAAACGACCGGATATGCCAGTTCAGGATCATGGAGAACCAGCCCCGGATAGTCTTTAACGAGGTCGAACATCTGGACGAAATGGACAGGGGAGGCTTCGGTTCCACCGGCAAGTCCTGAGTCCGTGAAAGGTAACGTTGTTTTGAGCATTTATTCAACGGAGATGATGGCATGAGCATGCGCGGCATTGACACTGACGTACGCAAAACCAGGCGAAGGGTATTTAAGGAAGTGGCCGATCTGGCATATGACTCGGTGAACCTGAAGGATGACATGGAAGCCCTGCCTTATAAGATCGTCAGCGAGGGCGACACGGACTATGGCAACATCTATAGGATGCGTGCCATCGTCAGGGAGAGGATAAGGCTGGCCATGGGCTTAAGCCTGCGTCCGGAACACGAACCGGTGCACCTGACGCAGGGCCTGGAGGAATCCAACATAGATGAAAAGTATTATGAACCGCCACTGATGCAGGTGATTCCTTCGGCCTGCCATGCCTGTCCAGAAAACATGTACAAGGTCACGGACAGATGCATGGGCTGCCTGGCACATCCGTGCAGGGAAGTATGTCCCCGTGGAGCCATTTCCTTCGTGGACGGCAAGTCCTGCATAGATCAGGAAAAGTGCATCAAGTGCGGCAAATGCAAGTCCGTGTGTCCGTATGACGCGATCTCTCACATGGTCAGGCCATGCATGGGAGTCTGCGGCGTCGGGGCCATTACCAGTGATGAGCAGCATAGGGCGACCATAGACCCCGACAAATGCGTATCATGCGGCCAGTGCATGGTCAGCTGCCCCTTTGGCGCCATTGCCGACAAGTCACAGATATTTCAGCTGATCCGTGCCCTTCAGTCAGGCAAAAAGATCATAGCGCAGGTTGCACCGTCCTTTGCGGGACAGTTTGGTTCGGGAGTGACCGGCGACAGCCTGAAGGCGGCACTGATCAAGCTCGGATTCGAAGACGTATATGAGACCGCGCTTGGAGCCGCCCTGGGATGCGTTACGGAAGCCAAGCATTATCATGATGAAGTCGCCACCGGCAAGAAGGCCTTTGCACTCACCTCATGCTGTCCCAGCTGGTCGGTGCTGGCCAGGAAGTTTTTCCCGGAGACCATAGACAACATTTCAAATGCGCTTACGCCCATGGTGGCCACTGCCAGGCTCATCAAGGTGGATCATCCTGACGCGAGGGTAGTTTTCATCGGTCCGTGCGCGTCCAAGAAACTGGAGGCTTCCCGGAGGAGCGTGCGAAGCGACGTGGACTTCGTGGTGACGTTTGAAGAGATGATGGCCATATTTGAATCCAGGGGCATACGCCCTGAGGAATCTGCTGATGGGGCCAGGCTTGAAGGAGCCACCGAAGCTGGACGCGGATATGGCGTGGCAGGTGGCGTGGCTAGCGCGATCGAACGCTGCGTCAGGGAGTTTTATCCGGACACCGAGGTTCACGTCGAACATGCCGAGGGCCTGGCGGACTGCAAGAAGATACTCATGCTGGCCAAGGCCGGCAAGAAAAACGGATGCCTGATAGAGGGCATGGCCTGTCCCGGCGGCTGCATAGCCGGGGCAGGAACTAACCTTGACCTGGCTGTTGCGGCCAGGGCAATGGCAGAATACGTTAAGGAAGCCGATGCCCCGGTACCGGCTTATGAAAACAGACAGGAGAGCATGACAAAACTATGAGCACGAAGATCAGAACGAGATATGCACCCAGTCCCACCGGCAAGATGCACGTTGGCAATCTGCGGTCGGCACTTTATGAGTTCCTGATAGCCAGGCATGAGGACGGCGTTTTCATGCTGCGCATAGAGGACACCGACCAGGAGAGATTTGTGGAAGGAGCGACGGAGATCATATACCGCACCCTGGAGCAGGCAGGACTAGTGCATGACGAGGGGCCTGACAAGGATGGCGGATATGGCCCGTACGTACAGAGCGAGCGCATGAAGACCGGCATATACATGAAATATGCCAAGGAACTGATCGACAGGGGAGAGGCATATTATTGTTTCTGTGACAAGGAACGGCTTGCATCCCTGAAGACCGAGGTCGTGGAGGGCAAGGAGATCAGCATTTATGACAAGCATTGTCTGGGCCTGTCCAAAGAGGAGGTAGAGGCAAACCTGGCCGCCGGCAAGCCCTACGTCATCCGTCAGAACATCCCGAACGAGGGTTCCACGACTTTTCATGATGAACTATACGGGGACATCACCGTGGAAAACGCGGACATGGATGACATGATCCTGATCAAGTCGGACGGTTATCCGACGTATAATTTTGCCAACGTGGTGGATGACCATACCATGAACGTCACCCACGTAGTGAGGGGCAATGAGTATCTTTCGTCATCGCCCAAGTATCAGAGGCTTTATGACGCATTTGGCTGGGAGAGCCCGACTTATGTCCATCTGCCCCTGATCACCGATGAGAATCACAAGAAGCTTTCCAAGAGAAGCGGGCATTCATCATTTGAGGACCTGATCGAGCAGGGCTTTTTGGCCGAGGCCGTCGTCAATTACATAGCGCTGCTGGGATGGAGTCCCGAAGACAACCGCGAGACGTTTTCACTGGACGAGCTCATCAGGGAGTTTGATTATCACCGCATCAGCAAGTCGCCCGCCGTATTTGACGTAGGCAAGCTGAAGTGGATGAACGGTGAGTACGTCAAGGCCATGGATCCCGATGCTTTTTATGAAAAGGCCCTGCCTTACATCGACCAGGCGATAAGCAAGCCCTTGGACAAAAAAGCCATAGCTGCCATGGTGCAGACCAGGATAGAGGTTTTCCCTGACATCCCCGGCATGATCGATTTCTTCGAAGAGATGCCTGAGGAATACGATACGGAGATGTACGTACATAAAAAGATGAAGACCGACAAGGCTTCTTCACTCAAGGTTCTGCAGGATGCCCTGCCGTTGCTTGAGGATGCTGATGATTATTCCAATGACACCCTATATGGGGTGCTCAGTTCCTATGTGGAGAAGGATGGCCTGAAGACCGGTTTCGTCATGTGGCCGCTTCGATGTGCCCTCAGCGGAAAGGCAGTAACTCCCGCGGGCGCAACCCAGATCATGGAGATCATAGGAAAGGATGAAACGATCAAGAGGATAAAGGAGGCAATAAAATTATTAAGTGAATGAAATGAACGCCAGTCAGCGCCATGCCGTTAACTTCCATGACGGCGCGCTGCTATTGCTGGCAGGTCCGGGCTCGGGCAAGACGCACGTGGTCACCCGCCGCGTGCGTGCCCTGATGGAGTCCGGAGTGAAGGCATCTGAGATTCTGGTCATAACCTTCACCCGGGCTGCCGCGCTTGAGATGCAGGAGAGGTTTTTTAAGCTGATGCATCCTGAGGAACCGGCCGTTTCCTTTGGGACCTTCCACGCAATATTCTATTCAATCATCAAACACCACCATCAGTATCGCAAGGTGGTACCGATCACCGACAAGGAAAAACTGAATATGTTAAAAAGGGCTCTGGAGACCGCTGACCTCATCGGCACGTATGCCGATCATGATGACCTGCTGTCCATTCTCGGCCTCATCAGCTCGTGTAAAAATAATGGGAACGAACCCTCCGCCTATCCGCAGAACGTGATGAGCGGTGATGAATTCACTCGGGTGTTTAAGGCATACAACGGTCTGTTGCAGGATTTTGGGCTGATAGACTTCGACGACAGATCGGAAGAGCGTCGTGTAGGGAAAGAGTGTAGATCTCGGTGGGCGCCGTAT
>CALGGH010000278.1 GCA_937916415.1 uncultured Lachnospiraceae bacterium | reverse complement strand
GCGCTTGTTGCCCATGATGACCGTGCGCACTCCTTCTGACATTATGCGTCCTTCATCATAGGATTTGATCAGCTTGTCAAGCCGTTCCTGTATGTGAGTGGTCTTATCTAGCAGCTCATCATCATATTCGTCCAGGCTTATGCTGTCGGGATCGTCCAGTGACGCCTCGATGTGAGCTATTTCATATAATATATCAGAACAAATGTTATTTAACAGATCATACAAGCTTCCCCTCAACTGGTTAACCGATTGTTTGAGTGAAACGTCGGACTGTGCCCTGATCGTATCCATCACGGCTTCCGCCCTGGTCAGGTCCAGCCTGCCGTTTAAAAATGCCCTTTTGGTAAATTCTCCCGGTTCGGCCAGCCGGGCTCCCGAGTCAAGCACTGCATTAAGTATGTTCCTGCATACCCTCATGCCGCCGTGACAGTTGATCTCGATCACGTTTTCAAGGGTATAGCTATGAGGTGCCTTCATTACTGATACCATCACCTCATCGATGACGGAGTCGGTTTTTGGATCAGTCACGAAACCATAGTGTATCGTATGGGACTTAAAACCCGCCAGGCTGTGATCACCCTTTTTGTCAATATACAGTTTTGAAGCCAAAGTTATAGCATCCTCTCCGCTGATCCTTATGATCCCTATTCCGGATTCGCCGGGCGTTGTGGAGATGGATGCTATGGTTTCAGTTTTGCCTGTCATTTCATTCATTATGAAAAAAAGACCTCTAAGGCGTCAAGCACTTCACCGGGTTTTTCTACGTGAGGCAGATGCGCCGTGCCCGGTATGATCGTGGATTCTATGGCCGCATTGTAATAGGTATAGTTTTCTATGTTGTCCTTGATGTCGGGTTCATGTTCCCCGCCTATGATGAGCATGGAATTATCCAGGTGCCTGAGGTCATTGAGCACTGAGCACGTCATGTACTGTGAAATGTAGCTGGAATAAGAGTACTTGGCGTGCAGGCCTCCGACGTGTGCCGCGCGATAGTATTCCGCTATGGTCTTATCCAGCACTTCCGCATTCATCGAATCCGGATCAAATAGGTATCTGGTCTTAAACAGGTTTTCAATGTTTGTTTTCTTAGCCCTAAGGTTATACATGTAGGTGCCTATGATCGGAACGTCCATCAGCACCTTGAGTATCCTGGTCTCCGTAGAGGGAATCAGGTTCTGATCATAGAGACCCAGGGGATTGATCATCACTATGCTGTCTATCAGCTTCGGATTGCTGTAAGCCAGATCGATGATAATGGGTGCGGCTGATCCGGTGGCTATGACCTTGGTTTTGGTCTTGATCATGTTCTTGATGAAATCAGCAAGCATGTCCTTATATACGGAAGCGGAATAAGTCATGGGATGCTTATCGGATTCTCCATATCCGAGTAAGTCGGGTACGTACACGCGATGATTTTTGCTTAAGCTTTCGTATATGAGATTGTATTCATACTTGTTGCTGCCTATGTTTAAGTCGTGAAGAAGCAGGATGGGAGAGTCATATCCCTTTACCTTATATCGTATGGTTCCGTATCTCCAGGCATACTCTTTGTCCTCACGTGATGATGACCTTGTCTCTGAACAGGCATCCGTGGTTTCCAGACGGTTAAGTACGTGCAGCGTAACGAGTGATAATCCGCTGAGTATTGTTAAGTTTCTTGCTAGTGCAGTTCCTTTTGACATACGTTATCTCCGTTTTGGGTTTGATTGATTATTGATCGTGCAACTATTCGCAGCAGAGTCAAAATTTCATCATCGGAATAGTTTTTTACTTCGATTCCATTGTAACACGGATGGAACACTGGTGTGTCCAAAAGTGTTTCTATACATACAATTTTATCATATACGAACGATTTTCACAGAATAACTTTTTATCATCTAATTTTGCAATACCCTTTTTATGAATTTAATGTATTTTTTTTAGTCCCGTGTTTTACGATTTAACTATTTCATTTTATTCTATCTTAGTGTAAAATATGACGCGTGCCTAAAAATACCATAATGTTTCACGTGAAACAATATGTAGTGGTTTAATTTTCTTAACTACAATTTGTTGATTATGATTATATTCAGAGAATTTTTAATCATCTTTTAAATATGAATTTTCATGGAGGATTCGATATGGTGTTAGTCAAAAAGTGTGTTGGGTGAACTTTGCAGGCATTAAAATTTCGTTGTTTGTGACAGGCCAAAACACGCATATCAACACACTTATTGACTAAGGAACTTTCAATAATTAATCTGATCATCTTGCTTGTCTGCTTTCCCGACAGCTGCGTCAGAAAGCCTCGCCGTAGCTCGCTACGGCTGCGTTTTCTTCCTTGCTGTCGGAAAATCATCCTTTGCAATTTGATCAGTTAATTTATTGACAGTTCCTAACACCTTCGATATATTTTGATGAAAGAAAAGAGATAGCAGGCAAACATGTTGATCAGATAAATGATACAAAATCATATTTTGTAAGGATCTTTTCATAAATCTTTAATTTGCTTGTCTTTTTCTTCGATCGCACTGACCAAAAATCAGTTACATAGATCGCTATGCGCCTGATTTTTGACCAGCACGCTCAAAGAAAAATCCTACGCAAATTTTAGTGTTTTATTTATGAACAGTTTCTAACAGTCCTAAAACCATGAGTTAAACTATTACATTAATAGTTCCCTCAACGATCGTCAGACAAGGTCTTGTTCATCTGATTAATAACAAAACTAATTATCGCGTGATAGCTGACTACGATAATGCACCTAGATTTTTAAAACGCTTTGAACCGGACGACGTAGATTTGGTTCTGACTGAATACTACTTTTCTGACGTTAAGGGATTGGATCTGATCGAGAAAATTAATAAACATAATGTTTCAACCGGAGTCATGTTTCACGTGAAACATTAGCAATAGCACCACCACAAATCACAAGATAATGATTTTTTATTTTTTTCAAAACACAAGATTTGGTATAAACCATCGTGAAACGTGATAAATACGGACATTGTGAAACACATCACGTGCTGACATACAAAATAACGGGAAAAGAGGAGCAAAAATGGGAAAGACAATAGCCATTACGAACCAAAAGGGAGGAGTAGGCAAGACGACCACGGCCATAAACCTGTCATCGGCATTGGCTGCTGCAGGCAAGAAGATACTGGTCATCGATACTGATCCCCAGGGAAACATGACGAGCGGCTTCGGCGTGAACAAGAACGAAGTGGAGAACACGGTATATGAACTCATGCTTGGAATGTGTTCCATCGAAGAAGCGATCATGAGGGACGTCAAGGAAAGGATCGACCTGATCGCATCCAACGTCAATCTGGCCGCAATCGAAATAGAACTGATCGATGAGAAAAACAAGGACTTCATATTAAAGAATGAAGTCGACTGGGTCAAGGACAGATACGACTACATCATATTGGATTGTCCGCCTTCGCTCAGCATGCTGACGATCAATGCAATGACGACCGCTGATTCAGTCCTGGTACCCATCCAGTGTGAGTACTACGCACTGGAAGGATTGAGCCAGCTGATACATACGGTCAACCTGGTTAAGGACAGGCTTAATCCCAATCTTGATATGGAAGGAGCAGTCTTCACCATGTACGATTCGAGGACGAACCTGTCTGCTCAGGTCGTAGAGAGCGTCAAGGCTAATCTGCAGACCAGGGTATATGAGACAGTGATACCGAGAAACATCAGGCTGGCCGAAGCACCCAGCTACGGACAGCCGATTAATGAATATGATCCCAAGTCAGCGGGAGCGGAAGCATACGGCAGGTTGGCAAAAGAACTGATCGGAGGAGAATCATAATGGCACCTAAAAAAGGCGGATTGGGAAAGGGATTGGATGCCCTGATTCCCGGAGGAAAAGTAAAAGAGGATGCAGGAAACAGTCCCCTTGACGCAAAAAAAGGAGAAGCGATCTACATCGTAAAGTGGTCTAAGGTTGAACCTAACAGGAATCAGCCTCGTAAGTCATTCAATGAAGACGAGCTACAGGAACTGGCGGATTCAATCAAGCAGTACGGAATAATCAACCCGATCATAGTACAGGACAGGAATGACCATTATGAAATAGTCGCAGGTGAGCGCAGGTGGCGTGCCGCACAGATGGTGGGACTCAAGGAAGTACCGGTCATCATCAGGACGTACACCGACAAAGATCTGGCACTGATCGCCATCCTTGATAATGAGCAGCGGCGAAACCTAAATGAAATAGAAGAGGCCATGGCCTACAAGAACCTCATCGAAGTCTTCAAGATGACGCAGGACGAAGTGGCCGAGAAACTCTCGATGAGCAGAACTGCCGTAACCAACAAGATACGACTGCTCAAGCTCTGCAATGACGTACAGCAGATGATAATAGACGAAAAGATCACCGGCGGTGCGGCAAGGGCACTCATCTCGATTGAGGATGAGGGACTTCAGGTAGAGCTGGCCGAGAGGATTTTTGACGAAAAGATGAGCGTCCGTGACGTCGAGAAGATGGTCAAGGACATAGGCAAGACAAGCAAGCCTAAGAAAGACAATAAACCCGACGACGCACTTTCTGCAATTTATCATGACTATGAGCAAAAGCTCAAGACCAGCGTCGGCACCAAGGTAACGATATCCGGCAAGGGTGACGGAACCGGCAAGCTGGAGATAGACTTTTATTCGCATGATGACCTGGACCGCATAACTAAGCTTCTGACAGACAAAAAGTGATGATCGGAGCAGAACATGAAATTTACCTTATTTGAAAAAATGGGTCTGGGCAATGCAGACCTAAGCGTCATAATGCTGATAATGTTCATCCTGATCATTGCGCTGATCACCATCACGATCGTACTGATAGTAAGGACGTCGAAGCTGACCACAACCTACAAAAGGTTCATGACCGGCAGAAACGTCAAGAGCCTGGAGAGCGAGATAGTGGGTCTGTTCGAGGACAACAAGGCCATGAAGGAACAGATCAATGACAACAGGCGTGACGTCAAGGCTATATACAGACAACTCAAAACCGTTTATCAGAAATGGTCTATCATCAGATATGATGCCTTCAAGGAAATGGGAGGCAAATTATCTTTCTGCCTGTGCATGCTAAACGAAGACAATGACGGTTTTATCTTAAATTCAGTACATAGTTCAACCGGAGGCTGTTATAATTATCTCAAGGAGATAAAATCAGGTAAGTGTGCCATCGATCTCGGCACCGAAGAACAGCAGTCACTGGATGAAGCACTTGGAGACGAGGTAAAAGAATAAATGAAACTTACGCTTGTAGAGGATCTGTCCGGAAGGGAAATGCTGGCGGTAGACGTACTGTCGTCGGATTTCACCGTGCTGCTGTCTGCCGATACGGAGCTTACGGAGCATCAGATAGACTTGCTCAGGAAGAACGACATCATCGAGGTATACATCAAGGATGAAGATGCGTCCAGGGAAGTAACCATCATCAAGGAGGAAGTTCGTAAGGAAGTTCACGACACCCTCCAGGGAATCCTTGAAAAACATACCTATTCCGCGAGTTCTGAGCTGGTCGAGCTAAGCAAGGCAGCTGACGTGATCATCAGCAACATCCTCGAAGAAGAGGACGTGGTCGAGAAGCTTTATGACATCAGGAGAAGGAGCGCGGACATATATGAGCACTGCATTTCGGTGTGTTCGATCTCAACCCTGATCGCGCTTAAGCGAAAGCTTCCCGAGGAAACGGTGCATGACATGGGCGTGGCCTGTCTTTTGCATGAGCTTGGACTGAAATACATCAGCGTGGACTACGTCAACAAAGAGATATACGACATGACCGAAAGTGATGCTGCTGAATACAGGAAGCATCCAATTTATGGATATTCGGCCATAGAAAATGAGACCTGGCTCAGTGACTCTGCCAAGCAGATGATCCTTTATCATCATGAAAGGATCGACGGAAGCGGATTTCCGATGCGGGAGACAAACCTTTCTACGGAATGCAGGATCATCCAGATCTGTGACGTTTTTGACGAATACATATGTGGCATAGGATGTGAGAGGGTCAAGGTATATGAGGCACTCGAATATCTGAAAATATACAAGGGAACCAAATTTGACAGGGAGCTGGTTGACGATTTCATGGCTCTCATAGCCGTATATCCCGTCGGCAGCTACGTCAGGACCTCGGAAGGAGAGGTCGGAGTCGTCCTTCGCCAGAACAAGGAATTCCCGGACAGACCGGTGATCAGGATCATCAAGGATCGCGAAGGCAGGCCGGTGAAGAACATCATCATCAAGGATCTGCTGAAGATCACGACCGTGTTCATAGAAGACGTTGATTAACGATTAACGCCGTGGCTATAATAAAATGCTGCGAGCTTATAACTCAGAGGAGATGAAAACAAATGATCGACATTAAATTTTTACGTGAAAATCCGGAAATAGTGAAGGAGAACATCAGGAAGAAATTCCAGGAATCCAAACTGGAACTCGTAGACGAGGTAATAAGCCTTGACGCTGACAGCCGCGCGGCCAAGCAGGAAGCAGACGACATCCGATCCGACAGAAACAAGATTTCCAAGGAGATCGGCACCCTGATGGCTCAGGGCAAAAAGGAAGAGGCCGAAGCACTGAAGGCAAAGGTTGCGGCCAATGCCGAGAGGCTTGCCGAGCTTGAAACCAGGGAAACCGAGCTGGCCGAAAAGATCCGCAAGATCATGCTTACGATTCCCAACATAATCGACCCTTCCGTTCCGATAGGTAAGGACGACTCCGAAAACGTAGAGGTACAAAGGTATGGAGACCCCATAGTTCCTGACTTCGAGATCCCTTATCATACCGAGATCATGGAGCGTTTCAATGGAATTGACATGGATGCGGCAGGCAGGGTTGCAGGCAACGGATTCTATTATCTGATGGGTGACGTGGCCAGGCTGCATTCCGCAGTGCTCGCATATGCCCGTGACTTCATGATCGACAGGGGATTCACCTACTGCATTCCCCCCTTCATGATCAGAAGTGCCGTGGTTGACGGCGTAATGAGCTTCGTCGAGATGGATTCGATGATGTATAAGATCGAGGGTGAGGATCTCTACCTGATCGGTACTTCCGAGCATTCCATGATCGGCAAGTTCATAGACCAAATGCTCGATGAAAAGAACCTGCCCTATGCCATGACGAGCTATTCACCCTGCTTCCGCAAGGAAAAGGGCGCTCACGGCATAGAGGAAAGAGGCGTTTACCGCATACATCAGTTTGAAAAGCAGGAGATGATCATAGTCTGCAAGCCCGAGGATTCCGCAACATGGTTTGACAAGCTATGGCAGAATACCGTGGACCTGTTCCGTTCGATGGACGTTCCTGTCAGGACGATCGAATGCTGCTCCGGTGACCTGGCAGACCTCAAGGTCAAGTCTTACGACGTGGAGGCATGGTCGCCCAGACAGCAGAAATACTTCGAGGTGGGCAGCTGCTCCAACCTGGGTGACGCTCAGGCCCGCAGGCTTAGGATCAGGATCAAGGGCGAAGACGGCAGCAAGTATTTCGCACACACGTTAAACAATACCGTCGTTGCGCCTCCCCGCATGCTGATCGCCTTCCTCGAGAATAATCTCAGGGCTGACGGCTCGGTGGCAATCCCCGAGATCCTCAGGCCTTACATGGGTGGCAAAACGGAATTGATTCCGATCAGGTAATACTATTATTCTTACGAATTATGCTTACGTAAGGATCTGTTACAGAATAACTTTTAATTCTGCTTGTCTGCTTTTCTGATTGCTTCGTCAAAAATCCTCGCTGTACCTCGGTACAGCTCCGGTTTTTTCCCTGCAATCAAAAAAAGCATCCATCGCATAATTTAAAAGTTATTTCTGAACAGTTCCTAAGTGAGTAAGCAATAAATAACAATTGAAATAAAATGCACAAATATTTGAGAGCGGTGGGTTTAGCCGGACTGAAAGAAAGAAAAGACGTCCAGCGCCTGGTCACCGACGCGATCGTCAACTCAACATCGAGAAGATATACCTCATACAACGACGACGAGCTCATTGCCCAGTTTGACAAGGAGCTCGCGCCGGGCATGGGGCTGTCCGTGTGCGGAATATTTGACGCAGAGGACAATTTCAGCTATGATTACTACTATCCGTACCTCACCGGAACCCAGATCAGTTCCCTGGAGGACGTCACGGTGGAGCGGCATGCCGAAAAGGAATCCTATGCGGGTGTCTGCGATGACATGAAGATCGGCGTTACCCTGATCTTTTATCTGCAGAACATGATCTCCTACGTCAGGGTATTGAATGCCGGCGAGCTGCCTCTCATTGGAACCTCCCTCAGCATATCCGGTCTGTCGGTTCAGGGCTGCATCATCCTGCCCATAGCCAAGAACGATGCGGACCTGCAGAAGGTTAAAAAGGCATCAAACGCCAGGCGTAAACTCTTGGATCAGGCCAAAAACGGTGATGAATCCGCTATCGATACCCTGACCATGGAGGACTGGGACATCTACATGAACCTGAGGGAAAAGATGTCCGATTCCGACGTGTTCACTCTGGTTGACACCTACATGATGCCGTACGGGGTTGAATGCGATCAGTATTCGGTTCTCGGCGAGATCAGGGAGTGCGAGTGCGTGACCAATTCCATCACCGACGAAAAGGTATGGAAATTCGTGCTCTGCATCAACGACCTCTACATGGACGTCTGCATCAATGACCTGGACCTGGTCGGCGAACCCGCGGTCGGGCGGAGATTCAAGGGCGTCATATGGATGCAGGGCAGCGTGATCCATCCGATGCTGTGGTGACAGAGGTACGACGGCAGAGCGATCATGTACGTAAGGATGGCTGCATGAATAAAGAATAAGAACCCTGTGCATGAATAAAGAACCCTGTGCATGAATAAAGAATAAGAACCCTGTGCATGAATAAAGAATAATTGACTTTCGGGCATAAAAGGGTTAATATAATCTTTGCGTCTACAAAGTTCCGTGAAGCCAAAGGGGAAACCTTTTGCTACACATATGTCTACGTAGCTCAGCAGGATAGAGCACTCGCCTCCTAAGCGAGGGGTCGGAGGTTCGAATCCTCTCGTGGACGCTAAGAAATCCCGTAAAATCAACATTCTTGGTTTTACGGGATTTTCTTTTCTGCTAATTCTGCTAATGAAGCGTTAGCAATCGACTGTTATTATTGATTAGCTGCTAAGGCTAACGCCCATGTTCTGCTAAAACCCTGTTTGCTAATGAAATCGTGGGTTTTGCTAATTTGAAATATGGCTGGCTTTGACAGCCATATTTCATGAGCAAGTAGCGAAGCGGATTGCGAATGTCCTCTTTGGTGTTAGTCAAGAAGTGTGTTGGTGAACTTTGCAGACCTGTTGAAAGAAATGAAGCTTACCAATAAGTATCTTGCAGAACATCCGCTGGAACAACCGCCGGAAGGAGAATTTTACACCGAGCCGTATGATGAATATGAGAAGCTGCGTGAACGGCTGATTGACTGCATCCCGGATTTCAAACTGCGTTTGAAAGTCAATCCGCAGAATAACAGACTGGTGTTCTCTGCCGATGTGAATTCCGTATTCGATATAGCATGGTATGTACTGGCACGGATGATGTCGGAAGATCCCGCGCCGGAAGAAATCGGCAAAGAGGATGAGCGACCGGAGGAAATCATGATATGCTGCCATCACTGCTGACACAATTGAGCTGGACAAATCATTTGCTCATCATGTCTGGCAGCAAAAGTGATGAAGAGCGGGAATTTTATATGCGCCTTGCCGTCAAGGAGCGATACAGTTCCCGTCAGCTTGAGCGTCAGATGGATAGCGGTTATTATGAGCGGTATATGCTTTCCAGGAGCAAACTGCTGCCGGAACCGCTGCACTCAGAGCAGAATCCGTTCCTTGATCAGTATGTGGTGGAATTTCTCGACCTGCCGGATGCCTTCCACGAAAATGATTTCCGTAAGGCGCTGGTTAAGGGAATGCGTGATTTCATTCTTGAATTGGGCAAGGATTTCACATTTGTCGGCGAAGAATATCCGATACAGGTCGGCGGCGAGGATTATCGAATCGACCTTCTGTTCTTCCATCGCAGCCTGCATTGCCTCGTGGCAATGGAATTGAAAGTCGGAAAATTCAAACCGGAATATGTTTCTAAAATGGACTTCTATCTGGAGGGTCTTGACAGACAGATCAGAAAGCCGGATAAAATCCGAGCGTGGGATTGCTGCTGTGCACATCCAAAAATGATGAGGTAGTCGAGTATGCCATGAGAGCCGTACGCTCTCGCCCATGATGGTGGCACAGTACCAGTTGCAGCTGCCGGATAAGGATATCTTGCGAAAGAAGCTGCAGGAGTTGTCCAGTTTGCCCGAAATCGATGAAACTACAGCAGATAGTGATAATATCTGACCTAACAAAGATATGTGTCCCGATTTTCCAGAAATATCACAGAAAGAAGAAAATGTGCGGAGTGGCTTAAGTTAGCCTCCTCCGCATTTTTTTGAAGTTTCTGAAACTATTTGGCGCGACGGCACGAATATATAAGTGAGGGAGGTTGAAAACGATATCTGATATCTCTTCTGCAGCCTGTCAACATATGGGGAGCACAAAATGTATGGTTTACCGAAGGCGGATTCAATGCTCCGTGCAAATGGTTTGAGATGATCGGCATTGCGATTGGTCTGACATTTTTTTCAATAACAACTATGGCAGCCGATCATCGTTCCAGAAGAAATAAAATGTACTGTAGAAATGAGATTGTTGTTGCAGGAAACAAAGAAAATATGGAATCCGATAATCGTGATGATACTGATACCGTTTGGACTGGTGTATTATGTATTGTTTTCGAGCCCACATGGTTCAAAGAAAGGAATACAAGCTGAACATTCCCTGCCTGCTCACAGGACACAATAAGGTACATCATAACGATATTAATGTACTGAGCTAAGACGTGTTTTCAATGCGTCCTGTAATACTTTTGAGAGACTAAGCCCTGCCTCAGAAACAGCGTCATCCATCCATTTTGGTATGCTGACCGTTCTGCGAACTGCTCTGCCATCCTTTATATTTGCCCGTATGAGATTAGCAAACTCGTCTGCTCCGATCTTGACTGATCCCAAAGCACTTGCCTCTGGAATATCCATTTTCTTATCAGTAAGGTATTCCACCCACTGAGTAAGGGCAGATTCAGCCATATACATGGCATTGCCCAAATCCTTTCCCTCGCTGATACAACCTGGTAGGTCGGGGTAGGTTACGGTGAAACTTCCATCATCATTTTTATGAAAAAGAGCGGGATATACATATTCTTTCATAAGTTTCTCCTTCAATAATTATTTGATTCCTGCGTCTCGTAGGATTTGCTTTGCCGTATTTTCATTGATCTCTCTGTGCCGTGGTATCTGAATAGGGTGACAGCCTTCTTTTTCATAAATGGAGTGGTCGCCATTATCACGGTCGAGAGTATAACCGGCATCCTTTATTTTTTTGATAAGGTCTCTATGCTTCATAGTGTTCTCCTTACCTGTATTGTATTACGTAAATTAAGTAATGTCAATCCGAAACAGCAGTAGTCACAGCCTATCAAAAAGTTGAAAGATATCTTTCAAAAACGGCCAAAATCTGCTAAACTGCTAATGTTTTGCAAATTAGACTCTGCATAACAGTACGGAACAGGACATCACGGAATGTCAGGATATGGGAAACCAGACCTTGAGAATGCCCACACGGTCAATAATTCGTTTTCAAACAGGGTATTAACCCCTGCGGCCCGATAAATCCGTATAAAATGATACTGCCAGCTTATGAGCATCAATCCGAAGCTGTGTAAAATCGTTCATTCCATCACGGAACGGGATCTCCCCGCCTTCAGGAACAAACATTGAAATATCCTCGCAATCTGTGGCGAGAATTTTGCTCGAACCGTTATAAGCGGTGATAACACTGGCGTACTTTCTAAAAACGCTAATGTCCTTGACCTTTCCGTCAAGCTTAGATTGAAAGTCATCCGGGAGTATAAAGGCACCTGAACTGTCATCCTTCCCGGATATAAGAGTGTCCGTATAATCCTTACTGCCTCTTATGGCGTTCCAGAACTGTGTCCTGTAATCTGCTGTTGCTGTAATGTTTTTTGATTTCAACATAATTCATTTCCTCCTTAATCTCTGCCGCATCTCGGGCATTTATAAAGCCCGAGGGTGTGTGAATCTCTGCATCTGCCAACCTGCTTCAGGTAGTTCCCGCAGGAAGGGCACTTGATATCGTAGGCAAGAGCCTGTTCGATATTGTGTGGGTACTTCGCATGAAGGCGGAACCTTTTATGCGGATAGCCGCTTTCATCATTTGAATACTCAGTGGAAAGATACAGATCATTGTGCTCTGCAATGTAGTCTTCCGTACTGAGAACATTCTGCGGATGCAGAATCCGCCAGTTTACCTTATTGGCCTGTAATGGGTAGTTGCTCATGCTCATAACTCTTTCCTCCTGTTCGGCTTGCATATCGGGCAACAGTATAGGAAAAGCCTGTGTTCATCTACGATAGATGAGATAGCCTTCATAGTGTTGCCGCAGATAGGACAATGGATGTTGTAGGCTTTTGCGGCTTTTGCGTGTTCCGTATAATACCTGCCAAGCGTGATAGCGTTCTTCATAATTTCACTATCTATTACAAGTGGTTCAGGTTCCTGCAAAAAGCCATAGCAGTTTATCTTTTCAGCCCTGCAGAGGATACCGCTGATGCGGACAATCGCTCCGCAAAGCTTTCCTGCCCAGTCAGAGAAGTCGGCATATTCCGTCAACAGTTTTTGTTCTAGTTCCATAGAAAATTCCTCCAGCAACTTGTCTGCCTCATCGGATAATGTGATAATTTCAGGATTACTTGGGGATGGATTGCAGTCCTCATCCAGTAAATTTTTAATCAGCGAGTAATACTGATTCACAACATCTTTAGGTATGGGATCGGTACGGTATTTTCTGGAGCCTACGCGTGAGGAAGGTATGGAATAAAGAAACCTCGCTGTTAAGCCTCTGCCGCGAAAAGTTCCATTTTGCATAAGTCCAGATAGAACATTAGGCTGTACGGCCAAAAGCATCGTTAAAGCTGGAGATTCGACGCTCTCACTATTTCTTCCTATACGGTCGATGCGGATAGGATCTCCTGAATGTCCTTTCAGAAACACGTCAATGTTTACTGATTTTGAATACATACCGCCTGCAAGCTGATCAAAAATACCGCCTTCAGCTGATATGACAGATGCGATACCGTCATGTTCTGCCATAATCGAGATCAACTTTTCTGGAGTTACATCATCTACAAATAACTGCATAGGTGACATCTCCTTAAAATTAGCAATCTCTTCAACAATGGCATCCAGTTCTCCTTCTTCGGCTTTTCCTTTTGCAATCTTATCCTCTATGTCACGCTGCCTCTTTTCGAGTATTCTTTTCTGCATATGATTCTTTTCCAACGCAGCCCCATGTTGCTTGTTAAATTCCATTTCGTAAAGGATCATTGGCTTTGTGGTTAGTCCTTCCACAGCGGATTTCCGATCCGCGGGGTTGGCAGCATTCATGACAAAAAGATTCACAGGCTCTATCCAATCCTCTTTTGCCATTACACGATATTCTCCTTGGAT
>CALGGH010000277.1 GCA_937916415.1 uncultured Lachnospiraceae bacterium | reverse complement strand
ATCAAAAGAACCGTCCCCTCGATCATGTTGATCAAAAGAACCGTCCCCGTGATCATGTTTTCGCGGTCGCGGCCGTCATCATTTTTTTGTTCATGGCTTACGGCTCGTCTCATGGCATCATGCATTATGACACCGCACTGTATCATGCTCAGGCCATTCACTGGATAGAGAGGTTCGGCTCTGTGCCGGGGCTTGCCTGTCTGCATACGAGGCTGGGATATAATTCCTCGGCGTTTGTCCTGAATGCGCTCTATGACTTTTCGTTTACGGGGAGGTCGTTTCACGTTACAAGCGGATTCTGCGCACTGATACTGGCATGGGAATGCATATCGGTGCCGATCTCGCGTTCCCGCGGCGCCGGGCTGCTGGATGAGGTCTTTAGCCCTGCCGGCATGACCAGGCTCGCGGCCATTTATTATCTGCTCATCATCTATGACGAGATGGTGTCGCCGGCATCGGATTATTACATGGTCTGCCTGGCGTTCGTGCTGGTCATCAGATGGCTGGACCTGAGCGCGGCCAAAGGGCGTAAGCCGATTGACGGCCTGACCGGAGGCAGGGCGCCCCTGTCTGATGAGCAGGTGCTTTCCGCCCGGATACTGCTTTCGTTTTTGGCATGCTTCATACTTACGGTCAAGCTTTCGGGAGCCCTGTTCGTGCTGCTGGCTTTTCTGCCGGGGTTAATGATCGTCCGGTCACGTGAATTTTCCAGGCTGGTTAAATGCCTGTCCGCCGGTACCCTGATCATCGTGCCTTACCTGATCCGCAACGTACGTTTATCCGGCTGGCTGCTATACCCCTCCACGGCCCTTGGCATATTTAACGTGGACTGGAGGGTTCCGCGTGAGGCAGCGGATTATGATTACAAGGAGATCCAGGTGTATGGCCGCGGTTTTGCCGACGTATCCAGGTATGATGAACCGGTGAGCAAGTGGTTCATGGACTGGTTTCATACACTGTCCGGAACAGACCGCATCTTAATGCTCCTGGCATGTGTCGGAGCGGTCGCTTTTATGGTATACTATATTGTTGGAGTCGTGCGATCCTGCCAAAAAACCGGCCGGGGTGCCAAAGACTCATCCCTGAGCAATGGATTTGACCCATCCGAACAATTCGTGGGCGTGGTTCTTTGCCTCTGCCTGGCCTTCTGGCTGACGACTTCGCCGCTGATGAGATACGGCTGTCTGTACGTATATCTGGTCGATGCGTTCGTCTGGGGAGGGCTGCTGTCCGTCGCATCCGGGAAGCACGCATGGCTGCTCCTGACGTCGCTTATGGGCATCGGCGTGATCGCCGGATACAAGACGGTCGCATTGGGTAAGGAGATCGTGCAGGAGTACCGGGGAGACGACTGGATCGTGCAGCAGGATTACGACAACAACGCAACCTTCTCCTATGAGATCGATGGGGAGACGTTTTATGCGCCCGTAGAGGGAGATCGTACGGGCTACGAGCCGTTCCCCTCGACGCCATGGGACATGAGCGATACCGTGGAACTAAGGGGCGGTTCCTACAAGGAAGGATTCAGATACAAGTGACGTACATGGCGACTGAGACGGGCACCGGCCGTGACGGCAGCATCAGCAAGGAGAGACAATGGCAATGATACAAAAAAGTGACAAGATCTATGTTGCAGGACATCGCGGACTGGTTGGTTCGGCAATAGTCAGAAGCCTAAAATCCAAGGGATATGACAACGTGACAGGACGCACGCATTCCGAACTTGATCTCAAGGATCAGGCGGCAGTCAGGGCTTTTTTTGACGAGGAAAAACCTGACGTGGTCGTTCTCGCTGCGGCCAAGGTCGGAGGAATCAACGCGAACAACACCATGCCGGCTCAGTTTGCTTATGAAAACATGCAGATCCAGTGCAACGTGATCAATGAAAGCCATCTGCATGGAGTAAAAAAGCTTTTGTTTCTGGGCAGCACCTGCATCTACCCCCGCATGGCTCCCCAGCCGATTCCGGAGGATGCGCTCCTTACGGGCCCCCTGGAGGAGACCAATGAGGCATACGCGATCGCCAAGATCTCAGGCCTCAAGATGTGCCAGTTCTATAAGCGCCAGTACGGCGATGATTACGTCAGCTGCATGCCGACCAACCTTTACGGACCGCATGACAATTATGACCTGAATGGGTCTCACGTACTGCCCGCCATGATCCGCAAGTTCCATGAAGCCAAGGTAAACGGCGCACCCAGCGTGGAGCTGTGGGGCACCGGAACTCCGCTGAGGGAATTCCTGTACGTGGATGACATGGCAGATGCCTGCGTCTTCCTGCTTGAAAACTACGACGGCGAACAGCACGTCAACATCGGAACCGGTAAGGAAGTCACGATCGCGCAGCTGGCTGACATAGTTAAGAGTACCGTAGGCTTCGAGGGCGAGATCGTATGGAACAGGGACATGCCGGACGGTACCCCGAGAAAGCTAACCGACGTGACCAGGCTGCATGGACTTGGGTGGACGCACAAGGTGGAACTGGAGGAGGGCGTCCGACTGGCGTACGAGTGGTTCAGGGAGAACGTGGATCAGGCACGCATGTGATGACGTCCAGGCCGCACTGGGTGAAACGTTGGACGTAATGACCGGAGATAAGTATGCAGACCATAAGCATAGTCGTACCCTGCTATAACGAAGAGGAGAACGTCAGAGACTTCTATGATGAGCTCATGAAGAACGAGTCTTTTTTTGAAAAAAATGAGCTCGTGCCGGAGATCATTTACGTGGATGACGGCTCAACGGACAAAACTGCCGCCGAAGTAAAAAAACTTGCTTCCGAGGACAAGCACGTCCACTTAATATCCTTTACCCGGAACTTTGGCAAGGAAGCCGGAATCTATGCCGGCCTTTCCAAATCGACCGGTGAGTACGTGGCACTGATGGATGCTGACCTGCAGGATCCGCCGTCGCTTCTGCCGGAGATGTTTGAGGGCATGCGAGAAGGATATGACTCGGTGGCGACCAGACGCGTGTCCCGCAAGGGAGAGCCTCCGATCAGGTCATTCTTTGCCCGCAGGTTTTATAAGCTGATCAACAGGATGTCCAGAACCGAGATCGTCGACGGGGCCAGGGACTTCAGGCTGATGACGAGAAGATTCGTCGATGCGGTCCTGTCAATGAGCGAATACAACCGCTTTACCAAGGGAATCTTCAGCTGGGTCGGATTTGAGACCAAGTGGATCGAATATGAAAACGTGGAGAGACTGAAGGGAGAGACCAAGTGGTCTTTTTGGAAGCTTTTTATCTATGCCATCGACGGCATAGTCGCATTCACCACGGCTCCGCTTGCGATAGCGTCTTTCCTGGGCGTGCTCTTTTGCGTGCTGGCGTTTGTTTTGATAATCGTGACCATCATACGTAAAACGCTGTTTGGCGATCCTACTTCGGGGTGGCCGTCCCTGGTCTGCATCATTTCGCTGATCAGCGGGGTGCAGCTTTTCTGTCTGGGGATCATAGGACAGTACATGGCCAAGACGTATATGGAAGTAAAGAACAGGCCCATCTATCTGGTCAGGGAAGAGTTTTGACATGAGCGAACTGATCAGCATCATCACTCCCGTCTACAAGGCGGGTCGGTTCATCGAAGAGACCTTTGAGTCGGTGCTTGCGCAGACTTATGCCGAGTGGGAATGGATACTCGTCGATGACTGTTCTCCGGATGATACCGCCGAGGTGATAAGACGGCTTATCGATGACGGGAATGATCCGAGGATCAGGCTGATCGAACTGTCAGAAAACGGCGGTGCTGCCCATGCCCGGAACGTTGGACTGGACGCGGCCTCCGGCAGGTACGTCGCCTTTTTGGACGCGGATGACAGATGGCTCCCTGACAGGCTTAAAACCTGCATTGAATACGCCGGGGAACGTGACGCCGGATTTGTTTTTACCGCATATGAGTTTGGCGATGATCAGGCAAACGGCACGGGTAGGATCGTGCACGTACCGGAGACGCTTGAATACAAAAAGGCACTCTCTCGTACGGTGATATTTACTTCGACGACGCTTTTTGACACCGAGAGGATTCCGATCGAACTGATCCACATGCCCGAGGTTCCCAGTGAGGACACGGCTACGTGGTGGCAGATACTCCGAGCCGGGTACGTGGCATGCGGAGCAGACGTGGTCACCTGCATTTACCGCAGGCCGTCAGGCTCGCTCTCATCCAACAAGGTGGAGGCGGTGCGCAGGATATGGAATCTGTATCGCCGGGTTGAAAAACTGGGAATGGCTGCAAGCATTTTTAATCTTGCCGGCTGGGCCTGCAGGGCTACCAGACGAAGGCTGTAACTTAACGCATGAAAAAACTTGAATCCCTAAAAAGAGTCATCATACTGCAGCTTTCGGTGATCGGAGTCTTCATTGACACTGCGGTCTATGCGTTCTTTTGGATCGAAACCTATTATCCGATCCTGGCTCGCAGGGCCAGGGGACTGAATTATTATTTCCGCGGTCACGTGCTGGTGATACTGATCTATTTCGTGCTGCTCATGTTTTTCATGAGCACCTTCGGCGCACTCAAGGTTGGATATCTCAAGGCCGGGGACATTTTCTTCAGTCAGATATTCGCCATCATGTCCGTCAACGTGATCTCATATTTTCAGGTGTCCCTCATGGGCAACTGGCTCGTGCCGGTCAGGTACATCGTGGCATGCTCCGCGATACAGCTGGCATTCAGCGGCCTGTGGACCGTGCTGTGCAACTGGTTTTATCACAGGGTGTTCCCGCCGAGGCAGCTGCTGTTCGTGCATGGCGACAGGGACATAGAGGGAATCCTGTTTAAGTTTTCCACCAGGCCTGACAAATATCTGATCAAAAAGACCATGAACGTCTCAACCGGCATTGAAGAAGTGGAGAAGGAAGGCATGAGCGGACTCTATACCGGCGTCGTGCTGTGGGACATTCCCACGCAGGATCGCAACAGGCTGCTCAAGCATTTTTACAGTCACAACATGCGCGTTTACATGATGCCCAAGATACCGGACGTGCTGATGCAGGGCGCCGATTCGATACATCTCTTTGACACGCCGATCATGCTGACCAGGGAATACGCGCTCACCGCGGGACAGCGATTCGCCAAGAGGACGCTGGACATAATCTGCGCTCTCCTGCTTGTCGTCATCTCGTCCCCGATCATGCTGGTCACGGCCATCTGCATCAAGGCGTATGACCGCGGCCCCGTGATCTATTCACAGATCAGGTGCACCCGTGACAGGCGCGAATTCAGGATACTGAAATTCAGAAGCATGAAGGTCGATGCGGAAAAGGACGGCGTGGCAAGACTTGCCTCCAAGGATGATGACCGCATCACCCCGGTAGGAAGATTCATACGCAAGGTCAGGATCGACGAGCTGCCACAGCTGTTTAACATACTCAGGGGTGAGATGTCCTTTATAGGACCGAGGCCGGAACGACCGGAGATCATAGAAAAATACATGAACGAGATGCCGGAGTTTGCATATCGCATGAGGGTTAAGGCGGGACTGGCAGGCTATGCACAGGTATATGGCAAGTACAATACCACGCCTTATGACAAGCTCAAGCTGGACCTGATCTACATAGAGAACTATTCCTTCTGGATGGACATAAAGCTCATGCTCCTGACGTTAAAGATACTGCTTAAGCCCGAGAGCACTGAGGGAGTGGATGCCGACCAGACCACGGCCCTTAAGTAAAGGATGCTGGCTAAGACGATGAATCAGATGACACCCAACTACGTATATTGGTTTGCCTTCACGGATCCCCGCCGCCGCGCGATGGAGATCCTCAGGCGCCTGTGGATGATGGCAGCAGGACTCCTGACCGGAGCGATGATCGGAGCCCTGGTCTATCTTTTCATCAGGTCCCAGAATCCTCCCGGATTTCAGGCCGAGAGTGAATTTTACCTGAACTTCGCCATCGATCCGACGGGTGAGGCATATGACTACTATAACGGCTACACGTGGAATGACCTGATGACCACGGATCCGATCGCGGGGTACACGCTTGAAGCGCTTGCAGGTCAGGACGTTGACGTATCGAAGCTTGAGGCCGACACGCGGGCAGACGTGCTGTCGGACATCAGGGTGCTGCACGTCACGATAACCGATGGAGACGAGGCGGTCTGTACGGCGATCAGCCGGGCTACCGAAAAGGCCCTCATTTCATTTGGCGAAGCTGCCAGGGAATTTGATTCCATTGAACTGATCAAGAGTACGGGCACCGTGAGGATACAGGCTGACAACCGTCTGATGCAGGCCCTGCTTTTGGGAGGGATCATCGGGCTGGTGGCCTCCTGCATCGGAGTTGCTTTCGCCGTCGTGCTGGACGACCGCATATGTTTTGCACCTGAGATCCGGTCGCTTGGAATACCGGTCCTGGACGCTGACGCAGAGCAAAAGGATGCCGTGCACATAGATGCCGGCAATGTTCGCGTGACTGATTTTCCGCTTCCCGGCACCATCCTCGGAAATGGAGAAAACCGGCCGCCCGTCATTATCGACCTGCCGTATCGCAGGGTTCACATGACGCTGCTCGTCAGGATCATCGACGAGCTGTCCGCAGCCGGAAGGGAAATAAAGGCGATCCGCATCACGGATCAGGATGCCCGGGCATTTAAGTTTTATTATTTTGGCAGATAATGAAGATAGTTTCACTGGTATCCGCGGTAGATCAGAATATTGACGAGATGCTGGACGGCATGCGTCTTGAAACCGATGCCGTCATAGTAAACCAGTGCAGGGACGTGTCGCCCGGCGTTAGCGTGGCCGCTCCCGGCATCAAGGTCATCACGATGAATGAGCGCGGAGTGGGACTCAGCCGCAATACGTGCATGGATAACGCGCCGGACTGTGACGTGGTTCTTTTTACGGATGAGGACATCATGTATGATGGCGGATACTCCGATGCGATAAGCAGTGAGTATGCGGCGCATCCGGAGGCCGAGGCGATCCTTTTTAACATGCGAGTGTGCGAGGCGAGACGCACGTACTGGAACGAGGATTTCGGACGCGTGCGCTTTTATAATTACGGGAGATATCCGGCGTACAGCATTTCGGTCAAAAGCGACGTGCTTAAGGAATCGGGCGTGCGTTTCCCACTGGATTTCGGCGGCGGAGCCAAATACGCCAATGGCGAGGATTCCATATTTCTCCATGACCTGCTGAAGACAGGGGTAAGGATATACAGGTCTGCGGTCTGCCTGGGAGAAGAAAAGGAACGTGAGTCGACCTGGTTTACGGGTTATGATGACAGGTTCTGGATCAGCCGCGGGGCCCTGTACGTGAGACTGTATGGAGCATGGGCGTCATTCCGCGCACACGTCTTTTTGCTGCGGCACGGATACATGCATGCCGAGACGGGATATGGCAGGGCTTATGCCCTCATGAAGCAGGGCATGAGAGAAGTGAGACGAACCTATAGTGAACGACAAAAATAAATTGTCGTTCACAATAATGCCTCCGGCGGATGCGCACGGATTTTGTGAGGAAATATGCCGCTAAAGCGGCCAAAATCCGGCGCAGCAAACGCCAAAGTAAAAAGAACTTTGTCGTTTGCCATAAATGAGAAGATGACATGGGCTGGGAGATATATCTGGTCATAACCTTCATAACGATCGTAATTGCTCATCTGTATTCCATGCCGGCAAGACAGCTGTGGCCCTACGTGCCCGGGCTGCCTCACTGCCGTTTTGGAGACTACAGAAGGGTGTGCCTTGCCTCGCTTTTCATGATTCTTTTTTTGTTGTCGGCATTTCGGTTAAACGTCGGCAATGACTATGCGACCTACGTCGAGTTCATGCACAGGCTCTACACCGATAAGTACATTCCGGATCCGGGCGTTCCGACCGAGTGGGGATTCAACCTGCTGGCGAGGTTCGTATATTTTCTTTCGGGATATGAGAATTACGTCCTTGTATTTGCGATCTACGCCGCATTCACCATCTGGTTTTTCATCAAGGCGATCGACGGGCTGAGCGTTGATTTTTCATTCAGCTTCTTTCTGTTCATGACGCTTGGATATTATTTCCAGAGCTTTTCGACGGTGAGGTATTATCTTGCGCTGTCCATCGCCCTGTATTCGATCAGGCTGGTGCGTGATGAGAAATGGCTGTCGTTCGTGCTGCTGATACTCATCGGATCGGGCTTTCACAAATCCCTTTTGGTCGTGCTCGTACTGTATCCGGTCGCTTACTTTGTCAATTCGAGATGGCAGGTGGCGCTGATCTGCCTGTTCAGCACGACGGGGCTTTTTTTGAAGGACCAGTACATGAAGACATTGCTCAGGCTGTATCCGAGTTATGAGGGAACGGAGTATCTGGCAGGAAGCGGATTCAGCTGGGTGAGCATCATCAGGTGCGTGCTTGTCCTGGCGCTTGCGTCCTGGGTTTATTACAATCATCCGGAATATTTTGAAAACAACGTGCACATGAACCGCGCATGCTATTTTATGAACGTCGGGGCATTGCTGCTGTACATGTTCTGGAGTTTTTTGCCGATAGTGAGCCGCATCGGTTATTACCTGACGGTCTGCCAGCTGATCTACGTTCCGTGGCTCGTGCTGACTCTTTTGGAGAACGTTTCGGACGTCCGCAGAAGGCGGCTCGTGATGGGAGCCGTGGGCGTGGCATGCCTGGCATATTTTGCGGCATACCTGGGGACGGCCGGCAGGGACGGAGTGCTGATTGTGCCGTACAGGACGTTCTTTTTCCATGACATGGTGGACATACTGTCAAACGTTGGTTGAGGAGGAATGATTATGGCAGAAAAATACGTACTGGCTCTCGATCAGGGGACGACGAGTTCGCGCTGCATACTGTTTGACAGGGCAGGGCAGATCAGGAGCCTGGCACAAAAGGAATTTACTCAGATTTATCCTCAGCCCGGATGGGTCGAGCACAATCCCATGGAGATATGGTCGAGCCAGCTCGCGGTCGCGACCGAGGCGATGGCCGAGATCGGAGCCAGGGCTGAGGACATATCCGGCATCGGCATCACGAACCAGAGGGAGACGACCATCATCTGGGACAGGGCCACGGGAGAGCCGATACACAACGCCATCGTCTGGCAGTGCCGCAGGACGGCCGACATGATAGACAGGATCGTGGAGGAAGGCAGGTCCGACATGATACGGGCCAAGACGGGACTGATCCCGGATGCGTATTTTTCGGCGAGCAAGATCGGATGGCTGCTGGATCACGTGGAGGGCGCAAGGGAACGCGCCGCCAGGGGTGAACTGGCTTTTGGAACGGTTGATTCCTGGCTGATATGGAAACTGACCGGCGGCAGGGTGCATGCCACGGATTATACCAATGCAAGCCGCACGATGCTCTTTGACATACGCGCGCTTAAGTGGGACGAGGAGCTGCTGTCGCTGTTTGACGTACCCATGAACATGATGCCGGAGGTTCATCCCTCGAGCCATGAGTTCGGCAGGACGGACGGTTCGGTTCTGGGAGGCGAGATACCGATCACCGGCGTGGCGGGCGATCAGCAGGCTGCGCTTTTTGGACAGTGCTGCTTCGAAAAGGGAGAAGCCAAGAATACCTATGGCACCGGATGCTTCCTGCTGATGAACACCGGGTACGAACCCGTGGAGAGCAGCAACGGACTGCTGACGACGATAGCCGCGAGCACTTCGGAGAGGGCGGAGTATGCGCTCGAGGGAAGCGTGTTCGTGGCAGGCGCTTCGATACAGTGGTTAAGGGACAGCATGCGCATGATCAAGACCGCGGCGCAGTCAGAAGAATATGCCGATGAGGTTTACGACACCGGCGGCGTGTACGTCGTTCCGGCATTTACGGGTCTCGGCGCGCCGTACTGGGATCAGTACGCCAGGGGCACCGTGGTGGGCATCACGCGCGGATGCAAAAAGGAGCATTTCATCAGGGCAACGCTCGAGTCGATCGCATACCAGACCGAGGAAGTCCTCAGGGCCATGGAGAGCGATGCCGGAGTGCCTCTCGCTGATCTGAAGGTGGACGGCGGAGCGAGCGCCAATAACTTCCTCATGAAGTTCCAGGCTGACATAGTCGGCAAGACCGTGCGCAGGCCAAGGTGCATCGAGACCACGGCGCTGGGAGCGGCTTATCTGGCAGGACTGCAGACCGGTTACTGGAAGGATCGCAGGGACATAGTTGACAACTGGGTGCAGGGCAGGGAGTTCGTGCCGACCATGGATGATGAAACGAGGGAAGGCCTGCTGAAGGGCTGGAAGCGTGCCGTCAGGGCAGCGCGTGCCTGGGCTTCAGATGAAGAATAATACAAAAGTGGAAAGGAAGTAGGAAATGGTTTCAGAAGATTTTAAATCAATGCTGCAGGGTAAGAGCGTGATAAGGCAGCTGTCGGAATATGCCACTGCCAGGGGCACCGAGATAGGGTATGAAAACGTGTTTGACTTCAGCCTCGGCAATCCGAGCGTACCCACTCCCAAGGCTTTTACGGATGCGATGATCAGGCTGCTCACGGAAGAGGATCCGATGACCATACATGGTTACAGTCAGAGCCAGGGCATCCCCAGGGTCAGGCAGGCGCATGCGGATCATCTCAACAAGACCTATGGAATGAATTATACCGCCGAGCATCTGTTCATGACGACGGGCGCGGCCGGCGCCATAGCGCACGCGATCAGGGCGGTGACCAAGCCGGGTGATGAAGTGGTGACGGTTGCACCGTATTTTCCCGAGTACAATCAGTACGTCAACCGTACGGGCGCAAAGCTCGTGATCGTGCCTGCGCGCACCTCTGATTTTCAGATCGATTTTGACGCCATGGATGCTGCGATGGGTGAAAAGACGATGGCCGTCCTCATCAACTCGCCGAACAATCCGTCGGGTGCCATGTATACCGAAGAAACCCTGAAGCAGCTTGCAACGCTTCTTTATGACAAGCAGGAAAAATACGGACATGACGTATTCCTGATCTCTGACGAGCCGTACAGGGAGATAGTTTTTGACGGCCGGAAATGCCCTTATCCGGCACGTTATTACGACAATACGCTGACGTGCTATTCGTATTCAAAGTCGCTGTCGATACCCGGTGAAAGGATCGGTTACGTGGCAGTTAATCCCAAGGCAACCGACGCTGACCTGATCTCGGTGACGTGCGGCCAGATCTCCCGCGGAATTGGACACAACTGCCCTCCGTCGATCATACAGCTCGCGGTCAGCGAAGTGCTGGGCGTGACCGCTGACCTGAGCGTATATGAAACCAACATGAATCTTTTGTATGACGAGCTTAAGAGTCTCGGATTCGAGGTGACGAGGCCCGGCGGAACGTTTTACGTCATGCCCAAGGCACCCGGCGGCGACTCGATCGCATTCTGCAACAAGGCCAGGGAATACGACCTGATACTCGTGCCCGCGGATACCTTTGCGGCACCCGGATTCTTCAGGATGGCATACTGCATCGACACCGAAAAAGTTGAGAGGTCCCTGCCTGCATTCCGCAAGCTGATGGAAAACTATTGATCAAAAAAATGAATTGAAAAAATGGTCGATGGGAATTGGTTAATGACTGATCAGAGACAGATCAAAAGGAATTAAAATGAAAGACGTTTTGTCAGCAATATTATACGGCATCGTTGAAGGCATAACCGAGTGGCTTCCGGTCAGTTCGACGGGACACATGATCCTGCTTAACGAACTGATCAAACCAGACGTTTCGGAAGAGTTTTTTTCGATGTTTTTGGTGGTGATACAGCTGGGTGCGATACTCGCGGTCGTGCTGCTTTTTTGGAACAGGCTGTGGCCGTTTGCGAGCCCGTCCAAAAACACGGATCCGATCGCACAAAACGGAGTGCTTTCCGCATGCATAAAAACACGCTGGATCATGTGGGGCAAGATACTCGTGGCATGCGTTCCGGCAGCCATAGTCGGAGTGCTGTTTGACGACGTGCTTGACGAGCTGTTTTATAACCCCGCGTGCGTGGCAATTGCGCTCATCGTTTTCGGCATCGCGTTCATCGTGGTTGAGTCATTGAAGCTGCCCGAAAAAAATGAATGCAAAAGCATCGATGACGTCACTTTTAAGCAGGCGCTGATTATCGGGATATGGCAGCTGATCGCAGCCGTATTTCCGGGTAC
>CALGGH010000276.1 GCA_937916415.1 uncultured Lachnospiraceae bacterium | reverse complement strand
GTCAAAAACGGCCATTTTTGCGCATATGGGTACAGGTCAATGAACCGGTAACATCACTCTTCTACATTTCCGACAGAATCCTTTGGCTCGATACCGTTTTCAAAATACTCAGTGCGTCGCCAGCAAGTTCATAATCCTTATCCGAGGTCTTCCGCATAACTCCCATTGACACAAGTTTTTCCGCAGTGTTCCGATAATATGTCCCTAAAACAGATTGTAGCGGCAATGCAGTCAAAGGTGCCGGATTCTTGAAATATGCATACGATGCAAACACTCGCGTCATCATAGGGTCAAAGCCATAATCATTGAAGAAAGCGAAAACACTCGATACGGTTCCTTTAGTAAAAGACTCTCCATCTGACAGAGATTTAGCGACAAAAAGATAGTCTTTGACTGTCATCTCGTCTGCCGGGATACTGCACAATGTTTCTCCTCTCTGTCTGGATCGGGACAGTTTCTTTTCTGCAGAAACCGGGTACAGATTCAAATCATCACCTACCCCTCTATAAACAATTGAGCGGGCAAGAGAAGCCGCTTGATTCAGAGTACATTCAGCCACAACATCTTCTTGATGTTCCATGCTTTTTTTTACCATTTTCGGGATTCTGGCATGTGTATAATCCCTTTCCGCAATATCATCCAACAACTGCGCTAAAGACAATCGGGCCAACTCAAAGGAACGAATCGTCATGGCGCTCTTTTTCCTCGACGGAAAACGTCACCTTTCCCGGAGATGCAGTGTAACTCACGGCGTTATTTAAAATGTTAAATATCAGTTGTTTCAGTTTGAGGTCATCTCCTACGTACCTGTCGTCCATATGACCGATCACGCTGCAGTCAAACGTCAGTCCCTTGTCATCACACTGGGACTCCGTCACCGTGTTTAACTGTTCCAACATGCTCCCGAAGGAGAATTCAGACTGATCAAGCCTTATCTTTCCCGATCCTATAAGGCTCATGTCCAGTATGTCATTTATAAGTGACAAAAGATGTCTTGTGCTGTCACCGATGCTGCACAAAAGTTCCCTTGTATCTTCGTCAAGATCCGGCTTTCTGAGAGCTATGTTGTAGTAACCGATTATGGCATTCATGGGAGTCCTGATCTCATGGCTCACGTTTGACAGAAAAGCCGTCTTTGCAAGATTTGCTCTCTCGGCCTCCTCCAGGGCAAGGCTGAGCATGCGGTTTCTCTCTTCTTCAACCACTGCCAGGGAGGAGCCTGATGCATCATCGGTCTTTTTACTGTGCTGCAGGACGTTTTTTAATATGCCCTTGAGATTTCTGTAATCCTCAAGAAGCGATGGCGTATCTCTTTTTACCGTTTCTATGTCGGAGGCCTTGACTGATGCCTCCAGGGCCTTGGCCTTGGCGGAAAGGTTCATGGCGCCTATGGCATTGGACGTACTCTTCAGGGAGTGAACGTTTATGGTGTAGCTTTCGTAATCCTCCTTATCCAGATCTGCCTCGATCTGACTTGCCTTGGCATCTATGGACAGTGCGTAGGTCTCCATGGCAAAAAGATAATCCTCGGCATCTCCGCAGTACTCAATGCCTTTTTTCGGATCAAGCTGCGCATAATTGAATATGACGCTCGGAAGCTTCGAAAGCTCGTCATCCTCTTCCACGGCCGCATCGCCGGCATTTAAGACAACGGCATCCTCCGGCAGGTACTTTATCATCATGCGCTCCATCTCATCGATGTTGACGGGTTTAGAGAGGTAATCCGTAAATCCCGCACTGATCATCTTTTCCTTATCTCCCGACACGGCGCTGGCAGTTAATGAGATTATGGGGGTCTTCGCATATTCATCGGGATACTTTTTCATTATTTCGTGCAGTGTCTCAATGCCGTTCATCTGAGGCATTCTGTAATCAAGAAATACCAGGTCATAATGCCCGCTTCCGAACTTCTCTATGCACTCCCTTCCGCTGGTGGCCACGTCTATGTGCATTCTGGTGCGGCGAAGGAGCCCCGCGATGACCTGCAGGTTCATGGGGGTGTCGTCCACCACCAGGAGTTTCATTCCGGGAGCCGTAAAAAGAGCATGCTTGCGCTTAGGCGCCTGTTCCTCGTTTGCCCTGACGTCGGGCGTAAAATTCCCAACGGGAGTCCAGTCTGAAACATTTTGTGATAACGTAAAATAAAACCTGGAGCCCTTTTCATACTCGCTCTCCACCTTGAGTTCGCTGTTCATGATGGACAGCAATTGCCTCGTGATGGCCAGGCCAAGACCTGAACCTTCAATGCTCCTTGTCTTTTTAAGATCCAGCCTGTCAAAGGGTTCAAACAGCCTGTCCATGTCTTCGCGTCTGATGCCGATGCCGGTGTCCGAAACGGAAACCTCAATGAGGACGGAATCCTCCCTCTTTTCGATCAGTTTGATCTCAAAATCAACATTGCCTTTTTCGGTGTACTTGACCGCATTGGTCAAAAGATTCATCACTACCTGTTTTATCCTTATCTCGTCACCTATGAAATGTGAGGGAAGGTCAGGGTCGACGCTGAAGGTAAGCTCCAGACCCTTAGCCTCCGTTCTGAACTGCACCAGGTTGTAGAGATCAACCACGACGGAAGTCAGGGAATACTCATCATAGTCCAGTTCCATTCGTCCCGTTTCAATCTTGGAGAAATCGAGAATGTCACTGATTATTCCCAAAAGACTCTGGCCTGCTTTCCTGATGTTCTCTGAGTACTCAAGAATCACCCCGTTATCAGTCTCTCTTTGGATCATCTCATTCATTCCAAGAATGGCGGTTATGGGGGTTCTTATCTCATGACTCATGTTTGAGAGGAAGGCGCTCTTCGCCACGTTGGCATGTTCAGCCTGTTCCAGGGCCACGGCCAGATTCCTTGATTTTTCCTTTTCCTCCTCGGCCAGTCTTGTCTCGGTAATGTCCTCAATAAAGACGTAATATACTTCCCCATAGCCGGGAAGCGTGGCAAAATGCCCATAGTCATCCACCCACCTGACGGATCCGTCCTTACGGATTATGCGGTACACTACGTAGTCGATGTTGCGACTGTTGGATTCGCTTGCAATCTGCTCGTCTATGGAATTCTGGATGGAATTGTAATCATCGGGATGAACCATCCCCTTAAAATTGTTGCCCGTAAGATCCCTGAACTCCTCGACGGTATCACAGCCGAATATTATGCGGGTAGCCTGATTGACGTACAGAAGTTCCATGCTCTCATCTGCACGATATATAAAGAATCCGCCCGGCATTTGTTCCGCCAGCCACTCTGCAGCCGACATCCCTTCTTTTGAGGGTATCGTATTCATGAGTTCATTACTGATGACCCTGTTTCTCTGCATCTGACTCCTCCTGTTTTAACGTGCTGCTTATGGTTCCGCCCAGTTCCCTGTATTTATCCACAAACTTTGGAAGGTTTTCCCTCAACGCATCCATGTCTCCATTCCTCGCTGACAATTCCAGGGCAGCGGCGTTTTCCGTAAGTTCGATCGCTCCGACTGCCTTGGACGTACTCTTCAGCGAATGAAGAAGAAGCGACATTTCTTCCGCATTCTCATCCATAAGGTCTTTTTCGAGCTTATCCGCCTTATCATCAACAGAATCGGCATATATGCCGAGGGCATCCAGATAGTCATCTGCGCCCCCGCAGTATTCCATGCCGGTTTCCCACTTAAGTTCCTTAATGGCTGCTATTGCCTGAGGAACGTGAACGTCCTCATCGTCCAACGATTCCTTTTCGGGAGCTTCGCACGTCATTTTAATCCTGTCTGCGGAAATAAACTTAAGTATCACCTGCTCCATGTCATTTAAGCTGACGGGTTTTGTGAGATAGTCATCAAAGCCCGCCTTTATCATCTGTTCCTTTGCCCCGTAAAGGGCATTGGCCGTAAGGCATATGATCGGAGTTTCCCTAAGCTTGTCAGGACATTTCTTTTTCAGTTCTGATAAGGTGTCAACTCCGTCCAGATTGGGCATTCTCTGATCAAGAAAGACCAAGTCGTACTTTTTTTTCTCAAAGAGCTCAATGCACTCCATGCCGCTTTCGGCAGTATCTATCAGAAGGTCGTTTCCCTTTAAGAGCCCCGTTATCACCTGAAGATTCATCGGGGTGTCATCCACCACCAAAAGCCTTACGTCCGGTGCCGTGAAAGTGGCTGACTTTTTTTGTCTTACGGTCACCGGCCCGGCTGCTCCGTCGGCTTCAAATCTGCCAACGGGCGAACCATCGGATATTCCCTGCCTGATCTCAAAGAAAAAACTCGATCCCTCGCCATAAACGCTTTTTACGTTTATCTCACTGCCCATAAGCGCCAGCATGCTCCGGGTTATGGCAAGACCAAGCCCGGAACCTTCTATGTTGCGGTTTCTGACCATGTCCAGTCTGTCAAAGGCTGTGTAGAGTTTATCAATTTCACTCTCTTTGATCCCGATTCCCGTATCCGTCACGATCACTTCCATGGTGAATTCGTCATCCTGCAGGGATACAAGCTTCATGGACAGCTGCACCGAGCCTTCCTGAGTATACTTGACGGCGTTGGTCAGAAGATTCATGATGACCTGCCTTAGCTTCTGCACGTCTCCGATGGGCATGACAGGAAGTTTTTCATCAACCTCCACGCCAAAACTCAGATTCTTTTCCTCCGCCCTCATTTTTATCATCATGCGAATGTCGCTTACAAGTTCAGGCAGCGAGTATGGCATGACCACCAGTTCCACGTGACCTGACTCTATCCTGGAAAAGTCCAGAACGTCGTTGATGATGGCAAGGAGGCTTTCCCCGGCCTTGCCGATGTTATCGGAGTACTTAAGGATGGATTCATCCCGGCATTCCCTCTGGATAAGATCATTCATCCCAAGTATGGCGGTTATGGGCGTTCTTATCTCATGGGACATGTTGGAAACGAACTCGGATTTAAGACTGTTGGCAAGTCTGGTGCGTCTTGCGTCCCTAAGGATCAGTACGATGACAAACAGCGCTATAAGCAGCAGCAGGGAAAGGAACAGGCCCACGTTATCCCTGACCATGTCCGAAAACGTATAGGTGTAAAGTTCACCTGTGTAGCGATGGGCAATGTCCTGAAAATACTCGTTACCAAGTACCTTGATGCCGTGATTGATCAGTTTAAGAAGCCCCTCGTTGCCAATCTTCACTCCAAAGCACCGATCATCACTGTGGCTGAGCTGCTGAGGATAGAGCCCCTTATATCTGCTGTTTTTTAATATGTCATTGGCACGAAGTCCGTTCAGGGTAGTTGCTCCGACCTCGCCGTGCAGCACCGCCATAAGGCAGGCATCTATGTTCGGATAAAAAGATATTTCGGCTTCCGGAAAGTTGGCGTGAACGTAATAGTACTGCATATTGTTATTGACGTTTACCGCAAAATGCTTAACGTCATCATCCGCGTAATCGCCCTCATAAACCAGGTCGGTGATGGCAGAAATCACGGCCGCGGACTGATGGATCCCGTTTTTCTCAGCGTAAAAGAGTCCGCCGCCCACGGGGAAGCATAAGTCTATGGATCCATCATTTATGTCCTTTATCATGTCATCAAACTTATCGTATCCGGTATAGAAAACCTCAATTTGTGTCACTGACAGTTCTTTTAACATGTCAGGCATCATCTCGGCAATTATGCCCGTGACCCGACCGTTTTCGTCAGTGTCGCTGTAGGGAAGATAATCATTCAGGTATCCAATCCGCAGGCTGTCATTGCAAGCGACCCATTCCAGTTCGGCTGCGGAATAGTTGTGACTGGACACGCTGAAGGAATAGTACTTGCTCTGAAGCATGCTGACGTAATCATGCTCCTCCACCGTCAGCAGGGACTGGGCCATATTAAGTTCTTCCAGAAGATCGGGTCTTTGAACGTTAACGCACAGATAGTAGTCGCTTGTTCCGAATACTCCGATCACCCTGGCATGCGACCTGCCATAGGCTCCGTCGCCCTCCGCCGCAAGTATGTCCACCTGCTTATTGTCGAACGCCTCAAAAAGGGACTCATAGTCATCGAAGGGGACCACGCCAGCCTTGATGGAATTATCCGCAAGGAACCTTTCAAGAACGTCCACAATGGCGCTTTTCAGCACGCCGATCCTTTTGCCCTCAATCGACGTTAATGAATAATCGACTGAATCATCGTCGTGTCCCACGAGAGTGTAAGTTTCATTTCCCATGGGAGAGTCGGGGTAGCCAATGACGTCCACCCTGTCATCGCGCTTTGCAAGACCCGCCAGAAGATCTATGTCTCCCGTGAGCAGCATCTCGTACAGTTCATTAAATCCGCCGTAGACATACTCATATTGCCAGCCGGTATATTCCGAAATCTTTTGGTAATACTCATAGGCATATCCGGTCTTAACCGCATCCGCAGAGGCTCCCTCTTCAAAGACCTCATTTTCGTAATATCCTACCCGTACGGTTTTTCCCTCTTTTGCATCAGAAGCATAAACCCGTCCGCATGGGAACAGGGATACAATGAGTGCAGTCAAAAGGAGCAGCACCAATAATTTATTTATTCTTAACCTTCCGAACGACCCGGTCATCAGTCAGTCAATCCCCTAATGCAGTACTGTTTTTATCAGGTCCGCCGCCTCAGTACGGCCTTTTCGTGATACAGTCACTTCGGGAAAGCGATTCCTTGCGTGACCTTTGGCAGTAAGGCACTGTAAACAAATAACTTCCTAATCTGCTTGTCTGAATTTCCATGTGACTGCGTTGTCGTCAGTCGCCGTAGCCCGCACTGTCAATAATTAATCTGATCATCTCGCTTGTCTGCTTTCCCGACAGCTGCGTCAGAAAGCCTCGCCGTAGTAACGTTATGTTTAGATGATATAGAAAATCGGAAATTTATTCAAGTTGCATATATTGCAATGGCGGCACTCAGTTCAGTGACAAATAACGTCAGGAACTGTCAATAATTTATTGACAGTTATCTCATCTTTGCACATATGATGATAGCAGAAAGCACATGATATCTCAACAGAAATCAGGTCGCACAGCGCGGTTTTTCGTGGGTTTTGACCGATGATCCCACGCTGGCTTTCACCATAACGCGACATAGGGCATCTGCGCGCTGTGGTAAGATCCTAGTTCTTAGGTATCTTGTTGCAGGAAAACAGGAGCCTCGCGGTGGAACGGAACGAGAACGGATTCTTGTTCTTCCGCACCCCCATCAGGTAGTCCTCCCCTGTCAGTGCCTTGAAGATCCCGGTGTCCTCAATGTTCTTGCTCGGCAGGTCGGTGAAGATGTTGGCCAGCTTGCCGAAGCACTCCACTTCCGCAGCTTCGTCCGGGCCGTTGTCCAGCAGCCAGTAGGTGTGGAGGGACTTCCTTGTCCTGATCACCATCGAGGGCTTCAGCAGGAAGCTGTTGATCTTCTCCCACTGCTCATCGAATGAGGCATGCGGAGTCACGGCTGCACGCCCATGGGTTCGATCTCCGTTATTTTGCGCACGCTGGCGTACTGGATGACCTCCTTCTCATTGCGGTCATCCGTATAAGCGATAATTTTAGATTTTTATATCTCGCCCATGTACAATTTGGGCTCAAGCCCGGCCAGTTTGTCCCTCCTGAAAAACCATTCAGCAACGTTCCGTTCCAGCGTCCATGACATCCGGTACCTCGCCCCTTTTCAATCCGCATCTCCCCAATGCTGTAGGCGCAGATTGGAACACCGAGGTAACTGACCTCTAAGCCCAGCGACTCTCCCAGAGCCTTTGCCATCTGCTTCCTTCCTGCCTTCGTCACGTTCGTCTGAATTCTCATCCTTGCCTCCTTTTCTCCATCCACCTGGTGGCGCATATTGTTTGCCCGCCTTGTCTGGCGGTGTACAATACATCACACTTAACGCCGGGGAATGCAAGTGGTATTTGTAGGAATATGGAAAAACTCAGGCTGTAAGCGAGCTGCGGTTGGGGAAAATGGCTGGAAGTATCACGGAAATTCACTTGTCAAATCCGCGTTTTGGTGGTACAGTAAGCATGGATTATTGTAAGAATCACAGAGTCAGTATCAGTGGTCGCCCTCACTGATTGTGAAGACCGTACCATAGCAAATGTAGCAGGATTGGGATTTTGGAAAATAAAGAAACATTACAGAAAAGCACGGGTACAGAAGCCGTCGTAGACAGCGATAAAGGCGTAGACGTCGGCACAAGCGATCTATCCGTCCTCACAAAAGAGGATCTGATAAGCATCGTTGAATCCCAGCACGCGGAAATAGACGCGCTTAAAAACCCGCCACCGAACGACTGGCACTCGATGGCATACTCCATGTTCCACATCATTCTCTACCGTTTTAAGGGCGTGGAAATAAATTACGAAGTTCCATTGGGGGGCACAGCCTCCCAGAGCGGATTTCATCGTGGTGGACGACAATGGGATAATAGACCGCGGAATCAAGATATGCCAGATATTCCGCAGAAAGAACATCATAGAATTCAAGAGTCCTGACGATGAGCTGTCAGAAAGGGTTCTATGGAAGGTTGTAGGATATGCCGGTATCTATATATCGAAGTACGGGGTAAAAGACTCCGAGATTACGATAACACTGCTCCGTGATACAAAGCCCGTAAAGCTACTGAAAGACCTGGCAGAGTATGTGGAAGCGGATCATGAGAACGGGATATACTACATCAAGGACTGGAAGGTCGATTTCCCGATCCAGATCGTGGTGATGTCCAGTCTGAAAGGCACAGAAAATGCCGGTTTACGTGCAATATCGAAGAATCCGAGGATTGAGGACATAGAACAGCTGCTCCGAGAAGTGTCCGAGACAGAGGACACGGACCTGATCGGATGGTATAGGGATTTCCTGGATTTGTTCTCGAGGCTTGATAGCGAAACTATTGAAGAATTGAAAAGGAGGGATCCGGACATGGCTAAGACGTGGAGAGATATATTTGGAGTGGATCAGGAGATTAACACAGCGGTGAATACCGCAGTGAATAACACCACCCGCACCAACTTGTATATTTATGTTCAGGATGGAGATATGAGATTAGAAAATGCCGCAAGACGCGCCAATGTCACGCCCGACCAGTTCCGAACGGACATGACGAACGCCGGCTATCAGATTCCGCAAGCGCAGGCACAGACACAAGCACAGACACAGGCTCAGCCAGTATAAAAATGGGCAAAAAATAACCCGGGAAAGCTTTACGCCGCCCCGGGTTTTATAATCTATCTCCCAATCGTCAACGAATGGTCTATACGCGAAATAAGCTTATCCCACTCTTTTATAGTCATCTCATCGTTACCGATCCGGACTCCTTCCCCGGTCTCGCCGTGAATGATCTTCTGCCATATGGTCTGCTTATACGCACTGATCTGTTCCATCGGTGTCTCGGCTTCGATTTCTTGTCGCTACTAAAACAGGAGAACCCTTTCGGATTCTCCTGTTTTAGTAGCGAGAGGGGGACTCGAACCCTCGACACCGCGGGTATGAACCGCGTGCTCTAGCCAGCTGAGCTATCTCGCCTCATCGTCGTCGCCAGCATCATTTATCGTAAATAATGGGGCCTATAGGGCTCGAACCTATGACCCTCTGCTTGTAAGGCAGATGCTCTCCCAGCTGAGCTAAGACCCCATATCTCGCATGCAAGCGACTAAAAAAGGATAACTCGTTTTGACGGAGTTGTCAAGCATTTTTAATGCCCTCCTGACAGCATTTTAATGTCCTGCTGACGTTACGGCAAAGGAACTTTATTTCATTTTATCCTGAGTTTCTGCCCGGTCATCATCCCCGTTCATGATGCCGTCAACTCCTTCAGGTTCGAATATGTGCCTTCCGGCCTTGTACGTATTCCACCAGTCGTTGGCCAGGATGCTGCCGATCGCGGCCGTGGGGATGGCCAGAAGAATGCCCACGATGCCGAACACGCGGCCGCCGAGTATGATCATGATCAGGATGAGCAGCGGAGACACGCCCAGGGAGTCGCCAAAGAGCCTGGGCTTGATGACGTAACCGTCGATGGTCTGAAGCACGACCGTAAATATCAGGAAAACGAGCGCATAGGTCGGATTCTCTATAAGGAGCAGGAATGCTCCGATCACGGCTCCGACGATGGGACCGAACGTGGGAGCCAGGTTCGTGATGCCCACGATCAGTGACACGAGAACTCCATATGGCATGCCGGCTATGAGCATGAACACCCAGTTGACGGCTCCGACTATGAAAGCTTCGATCAGGCTGCCCTTGACGTAGCTGAGCAGGATCATGTCAACCTTTTTGATGAAGCCGCTGAAACCGGCGTATTTTTCCTGCTTAAACAGCAGCAGGAAAAGCCTGCGCACTATCGTCTGAAGCCTGGCCTTGTCCATCAGGTAATAAATGGCCAGGATGAACGCGATGAGGATGTTGGCCAGGGCGGATCCTGCGGTAAGCGACGCATTGGCTATGCCTCCGGCCATGGAACTGATGTATTCGTATACCTTGGAAAGGGCGTTGCCGCTAAAAGAAAGCTGATCAGCGAGGCTGTCCAGCGAATCCGGAAGTATCGTATCCAGATTAAACGAATCTGACTGCAGCTCGTCCAAAAACCTCGACGCATGATTCGCCAGGGTCGTGATGCTCTGAACGAAGGGCGGAATGACGGCAACGATGATGAGAACTAAAGCCACGATCACCGTGATCAGTGCCATCACCACCGATATCTTTCTGGCCAGGTGCTGCTTTTTCATCCCGGAAAAAAGCTTCACGTGATAAAACCTGGCGACAGGATCGACCAGATATGCTATGACCAGGCCGTACAGCAACGGCTTGGCAATGCCCCAGGCGGAGCCAAAAAAGCCCGCAAACATCGGCAGGTTGTTGATCAGCGTGTAAAAGAGAATGCCGATGCAGATGGCCACTGCCATGGGGAACCAATTTTCCTGTTTCCACTTATTCCACAGTTTCATGTTAAGTAACCGCCTATTACATCCTTTCCGGAATCTCGAATCCCAGCATGTCGGTGCAGACCTTCAGGATCCGTCCCGTCAGCTTCATCAGCCCTATGAACGACCCCCTGAGTGCCTCATCCTCTTCCGTGAGAATGTGATTTTCATGATAAAAAGTATTAAACGCGTTGGAAAGGGCGTAAACGTAGCCGCATATCCTGTGAGGCGCATATTCATTGTACGCGGAGGTGATCTCGGCGGCGAATCCGCTGATTGCGTGCATTAGTGCCTTGTGCGACGCGTTTACCGGAGGCAGGATTACGGTATCTTCCGTATCAATGCCCTGCTCGGCCGCCTTACGCAGTATGGAGTTGATGCGCACGCAGGTATACAGGATGTAAGGCCCCGTGTCACCCTCAAAGGACGTGAACCTGTCCACGTCGAATACGTAGTCCTTGGAAGCCTGATTGGACAGGTCACCATACTTGATCGCCGCCAGGCCTACCTTACGGGCCCTGTCAAGCACTTCCGCGTCAGATACGGTCTCGCCCTTGCCCGCGGCGTTCTCCTTGATCTTGGCCAGCATGCTCTCCTCGATCTCATCTATCAGGTCCGAAAGCCTGGGCACGCCGCCTGCCCTCGTCTTATAGGGCGATCCGTCCTTGCCGTTCACGGTTCCGAAGCTGATGTGTATGAGTTCGCAGTCGTCAGGCGCAAGCCCCGTCTTGCGGGCGCACCTGAATACCTGCTCGAAATACAGGTCCTGACGCTTGTCGGTCAGATACACTATCTTGGAAGGCGAATACCTGGCCATGCGGTCCTTGATCGTGGCGAGGTCTGTCGTATTATATAATGAAGCTCCGTCCGACTTGATGATGATGCAGGGCGGCATCTCCTTAGTGTCGGTCTCCTCCTTGACGTCAACCACGAGCGCTCCGTCGGAATTGTAGGCATAACCACCGTCCTTCATGTCCTGAACCATGCCGGGAATTATGTCCTGAACCGTGGATTCACCGTTCCAGAGTTCAAAGTTCACGTCCAGCCTGTCATAATTGCGCTTCATGTCCGCGATGGACACGTCCATTATCTTGTGCCAGAGGGCACGGTATCCCCTGTGTCCCTCCTGAAGCTTAAGCGTGGCTTCCATTGCACGGGCCTTGTATTCGGCATCGTTCTTGGACTTGCCCGACGCAGCGGGATATATCTCCTCCAGGTCGGATACCGTGAAGGGTGCCTCAGCAGGATATTCTCCCTCAAACGTCTCATCAAAATACGGAAGGTCAGGCTGTCTGAGGCTCAGTTCATATATCACGAGTCCCATCTGCAGGCCCCAGTCACCCATGTGGATGTCACCGTAGGTTTCATTTCCCATGAAGTGAAGAATGCGCTTGATGCTCTCTCCGATCACGGCGCTGCGCAGGTGACCGACGTGCAAAGGCTTTGCCACGTTGGGGCCGCCATAATCCACTATCATAACAGATGTTTTGGGTTTCTCAATGCCGAAATCATCGGCCTTTGACATCCTGATGACGTAATCGGCAATAAATTCATTAGTTAAGTTTAGATTTAAGAATCCAGGTGCAACTGCCTCTGCTTTTTCAAATACGGAGCAGCCTTCAAGCCTGGCTGCCACGTCCTGTGCCATGGCTATCGGTGCCTTGTGATACCGTTTCGCTCCTGCCATTGCGCCGTTGCACTGATACTCGCACAGGTCGGGGCGGTTGGACACGGTAACCCTGCCGAGCTCCCCGTCATAGCCTGCATCCTCAAATGCCTTTTTGACGTGCGACGATATTTCTTCCAATAATTGTTTCATGTCCGGTTCCTC
>CALGGH010000275.1 GCA_937916415.1 uncultured Lachnospiraceae bacterium | reverse complement strand
AGGACCTTGGACTGTGCGGTCACCATGATTATGAAATACATGATGAGCAGCTGAACGAGTGCCGGCGTCCCCCTGATCACGGTCACGTAGATCTTGCAGATCAGGTTGAGCAGGTTGAGCAGTGCTCCGGAGGCTCCGCTTCTCTCCTCCGGGGTCTGCTGGTCATGAACGCACCTGACCACTCCTATGAACAGCCCGATGATGATGCCAAGGATCAGGGCAAGGACGGTGACCTCCAGGGTCACGCCCAAGCCCTTGACTATGAACTTCCATCTGTCCTGGACTATGAAGTCCTGGATAAATTTGTCTATAAGTGATTGCATATAAACCTTATTCAGCAGGAACGTACTTCTTGATGATGGAATCCAGGGTTCCGTCTGCCTTCAGTTCCTTCAGTGCGCCGTTTACTGCTTCGAGCAGAGCGTCGTTTTCCTTGTTGAGAGCTGCCGCGTAATCCTCCGTCACGTACTCGGTGTCGAGGATGACGAGTCCCGGATTGGAAGCCACGAAGCTCTTGGCAGGCTCGTTGTCTATGACTACCGCGTCAATCTTGCCCGAAAGCAGCGCCATGATGGCATCATTGCCCTTATTGTACTCCTCCACGAAATCAGAGCCGAAATCGTCAACGCAGTAAATGTCTCCGGTAGTGGCCAGCTGCACGCCGATCTTCTTGCCGTTGGCCAGGTCATCGACGGTCTTGACGTCTGATCCCTCTGGAACGATGACTACCTGCACTCCGGTGGCATAGGTGTCCGAGAAATTGACGTTTTTCTTACGTTCCTCCGTCACGGTCATTCCGGCGAGTCCCATGTCAGCCTTGCCGGTGCTGACGGCGGTGATGATGGAATCGAACTCCATGTCCTCGATCTTGAGAGTGAGTCCAAGCTTGTCAGCTATGGCCTGAGCGATCTCGGCATCGATGCCCACGATCTTGTCGCCCTCATAATACTCATAAGGCGGGAAGTAAGCGTTGGTAGCCATGGTCAGGGTTCCGGCGGTGACCGTGCTGAAAGCCGCATCCCCGGAGGCGTCCGAAGCAGCGTCCGTCGATGCGTTTCCGGCCGACGAACCGCACGCGGTCAGTGCCAGCGCCATCACGGAAGCCAGTAATAAAGAAAGCGCTCTTTTTTTCATAATAATCCTCCTCATAAAACAAACGCGCCCAGTCGTGTGCAACGCACGCATGCGTACCTATGTATTATAAATGTTATTGAAAAAAATGCAAGATTTTAGGGAAACGTTGCTCAAGGCATATTTTAGGCATATTTTAGGGAAACATTGCTCAAGGCATCTTCCCGGCGCAATGCCGGTCCGGGCATCCGGCTTAGTTCCTATAAGTGTTCTTTCCCGCCTTTTTGGCATCATACAGCCTGTCATCCGCTATGGAATACATCTCAGAGCAGTTCATCAGGCGGTCCGGCAGATCATTCGACACGGTGCCGGTGGATATGGTGCACTGGACGTTGTCTTCTGCCCTGAAAGTGTGCGCAAGCTGTGACATTACGTTATTAATAACATCAGTTATTTCATTTTTGCTGGTCGTGTTTCTCAGATATACGCAGAATTCATCCCCTCCGACGCGGCATGAGTACATTTCCTTTTCGGCATTCTGACCCCTGGTGGGCCGGACCGTCAGGGCCGTAAAGAGCATGCCCAGGATAAGCATCAGCGTGACCACGTGAACGCCCAGATAAAGGTAATACGTGTCCATCTCATCCACCAGCAGCACCTTGATGGCCGAAAGGACGAGAAAGCGCACGGGATAGAACACGTAGTAGAACCTTCCTCCAAGCAGATCCCTTCCGCGCACGCCGTTATAGCATTTCAGCAGCGGAAGCGACGGCGTAATGATCCAGCCGCCAACCGCGGCAGAAATAACGAAGAGCAGCGCGACAAGCGCGGCCTTCTGCCATCTTTTGAACCCGCTTTTTTCGAGGACCGCAAGCATCAGCAGGCCAAGCAGGTAATCAAAGATGATGTTCTGCCTGTATCCGTATTCTTCATGGAAAAAAATGTAAAAGGGAATGCTTGCTGATCGCCGCGAACGAGATCATGCGGGATACGCATGCACGCAGGTCATGCGTCTTTCTGAAGCCCTCTGCCACGAAAAAGCACATGATCGGTATCGTCAGCCGCCCGCAGACATGCAAAAACTGACCGAGTGGGGAATAAAAATCCACAAATCCCCACGCGACGTGATCTATGACCATCGAGATGATCGCCATTATCTTTAATTGCGTACGATCAAGTGAAAGCTTTTTACTGTCCATCCGCTGTTTCAGGAATGCTGAACGTCTCGTCTATTATCAGGTCATCGCCGTACTCATACGTATCCTCAACCACAGACTGGATGACGGTTCGTTTGCCTGAATTACGGCCCGAGCAAGTCGATAAAGTCACGAGTTTGGGCCTGTGGCTTAAGTCAACAGTATCGGGCCCGCCTTCGAATTCATTCTTGCCGAGAACGTAATCCATGTACTCGTCATAGGTTTTTTTGTCATTAGGACAATTATAAGTCTTGCCGCGCACGTCTTCAAGGTAATAAGTGAAAATATGGCACTTGTATGCCTTGGTGGGCGTGTAGTAATAAAAGAACGGATCATCCGTCACGTCCACGTCTCCGGTACGGATCTTCTTCAGGGATCCGAACATCGACCCATTCTTCATGTTATGCCCGTAGATCAGCGTTGCCATGTCCTTCAGGTCGGGATTGGACCAGGCATCTATGAATATGCTGCCGCTGCTTGACTTGGTGCCGTCAAAAGCCACGTGCAGGTAATTAAAGTCCTCGTCTCCGATGACCACGGGATAACTCAAGTCCATCAGGGGAAAGTATATCCAGCCCTTAAAATCGGGATTTATGTCCAGCAGGGATGCGTAATCCACGTCCAGATACGGGAATCCGGCTTTTTCCATGGCCCTGGCATCCTCGGACGTAGACGAAGTCGCTTCTTTCACGTAGAGGGCGATGCCGTTGTATATGGCTTCCGCCTCAGCATAGTTTTTGTAAATCTTATACAGATTGAACCCGCTAAAAAGTATGATCCCGATGCAGACAACGGGTATGGCCACGTCCAGGATCTTCATGCCCTTTTCTGATCTGTTTCCTCTGTTCCTTCTCAATTTAACCTCCAAGCCTTCAAGCAAAAACCAAGGAACTGTTCAGAAAGCATCTCATTCTGCAACGGGTTCCAAACTGTCATAAAGAAATAAAGGGCATGTGCGGTCGCACACACCCTTCAATCAAAACCATATAACTAATCATTGGATAATTATCAATACCCGAACTCCTCAGCCCAATACCAAGTTCCGCCAACTTCGTAGATGGCAATTCCACAGGTCTTGAAAGAGCCGAACAAGATGTTATCCTTGTGAGTAGGTGAAGCCATCCATGCAGCTACTGCAGCATCAGCGGTGCTGTAACCCTTGGCAAGGTTCTCACCATACATCAGGTTGGAATTAACGGTATACCAGTCGCTTCCGTTCGGCCTGGTATGTGACCACGTGGTGACGATCTCCTGTGCACGTACCATGGCTGCCTGCTCAAGGCCGTCGCTCCAGGCAAGCGCTCCGAGACCTGCACTTGTGCGCTGGGCATTGCATCCGTCAAGGGCTGCCTTGGCTGTTGCCCTCATGCTGGCATTGCCTTCACCTGCCGAAGTAGCGATCGACTGTGCCAGGGCAACGGCATCTTCATCAAAGTATACGTGATTAACGTCATCCTCAGAAAACTCACGTATCGCTGCCGTGGTGAACGTCTCACCCTGGGCTGCGCCGCATCCGGCTACGCCGATCAGCATTGCACCTACAAGTAAAAGTGATAATACTTTCTTCATGTGTGCATTTTCTCCCTTCTTAACGTTTTGCTGCTCATGCACTCTTTCCGCAGCACTTCTTGTACTTCTTCCCGCTACCGCAAGGACAGGGATCATTGGGATAGATCTTCTCTTCCTTTCTGATAGTGGTGGATGACTTCTGCTCCTTGTAGAGCTCCTTGCGCTTCTCCTCGTCAAGGATGTCATCCCACTCTTCCAGCTGATAGAGCCAATCTGCATCGGCCCTTACCATGTGCTTATAGAGAAGCTCCAGATCGAATCCCAGCTGAACTTCGGTGTCTTCATCCATGGTTTCGATCGGGTTCGGTTCCTTGAGGCTGTCGTCTATGCCGTCCAGGAAACCCGTCATGGTCATGACGTCCACGTGAAACTTCTCTGCAAGCTCCTTTACGGTACCCCTCACTACCGTGTCAGGATGTTGAAGAAGCTCGGCGTATATCTGTTTCTCCTCAAGGAAATAATCCTGCCAGAGTTTCTGGAGGCTTCCTCTGTCGGCCGTCTCCGAATACGCCATGTCTTGCCACTTTTTAAGTAATGCTGCAGCCATAAATATACTTCCTCTGATTATTAAGACTTAAGTTACGTTCAAAAAGGTTCAGCTACGAAATTATTTTTTTTCATTTTAACCATTTTTCATCTTCCATCATTGATTCCAAAATGTCAAGGGGACATTTGGACACCTTGGAAAATGATTGTTATCCTTTTGATAAAGTCATTTAAGGCTTTGTGCCGTGATCTTAAAAGTGATCAGCCTGGATCCGCTGTAATCTCCCGTTCCCGCTATCAGCACGGACGCGGTTCCCTTGTTGACGTTATCATAGTATCCGATCACCCTGTAGCCGTTCGTATCGGATTCACTGACCGTGACGTTCTTTCCCAGCGTGACGGCAGGGAACGGAACCAGCGTCACCTCAGTTCCCGTGTACTCCCGTGCCGCAGCCTTGCCGGCGGACGTCACTTTTTATTGTTTACAGTACCTAAGGAGCCACGCATAAATTAATGTTGCAACTTGCGCAGGATGAATCAGTCCAGGCAAGGCGGCGGAAGGAACCTCCCCATTCCCGTGGATCCATGTATATGATGCCATTCTTCTCGACAGGCGGCAGATCATTGGCCTTGCCGTATGCGATGAGTTCGTCGAGATCCCGATCGCCGCAGTCAAATACTGCCACTCTGTAGCCGTAGCCGTAGTCCTTAAGTTCTACGCCATATGCCTCGGCGATCTGCCACGCTTCCCCTTCCGTGTCGGCCAGGCAGATCAGTTCGCCCTCTGCGTACATTGGCATGGTATCTGAGTACGGCAGGGCATCTGTGATGATCGCTTCATCGTTTACGGCAGTTTGGGCAGATCCAACGATGCTGCTCCCTCCGATCATTGATAACGGGATCATCCCCGTCAGAGCCGTTGCCACCAATATTTTTACCTTCATCACTACCTCCTGCTTTTATGTCATGTCAGGCGTTTGCAAAACTCCGGAAATCATATAATCACGACATTTTTTATGATACGTCCCCTTTTTATAAAAGCATACTCCTATGAAAATCGCAAATTTCGCGATTTCGTATGCCTTTTTTGTCTAGATTAGCCGTCTTCAGATGTTGCAGGACTCCCATACTTTTTCCTGCGCAAGCAACACAAATGAAAAAGAAAATAAACTCTTCAGCGGTTCATGGCAAAATTGAGTTGTATATCATAATGTCCGTTCACCGGAATGTGCCGCGATTGGCAGGATCCGAATAATACTGCACCAGATAGTCCACGCATGCGCCGTAGGTCTTAAGTCCAAGGGGCTGGTCATACGACTTAAGGAACATGTCATAGGTATCCGAGGTAGCCCTGTTGACCGGGTTTTTGCGATATTTCGACCAGTACCTGCCGTTTTGCTCCAGATCGGACACAACCTGAGGCGAATATGAATCCCTGATTTCCTGCCATGCATCCGTATCGCCGCTTTGGTACAAGGCATTCTGCAGGTGCGTCAGGGCAAGCAGTGACGCCGAATACACATAATCCGGATCACTGTCCTCCAGGCAGGCCATGATGCCTACGAAATTGGCCTCATCCTCCGAGGCGATGCCCCTCTGATGCGCGAGTTCGTGCGCTATGGTCACGGGCTGCATGCAGTCCGGAGAATCCACGTTGATGCAGGCCTCCCCCGTAAACGGAAAAAAGAAGCCCGTAAAGTCCATGAGGCTCACAAGCTTGGAAAAATGAACCCTCTTCGGCTTGTGATGAGTGTCTGTCAGGCCGGGAAAACGCTTCTCAACCGCATCATACAGATCCAGGGAATGCTCATAGGAAACGTCAGAAAAGACAAAATTGCCGGGATCATGGGCATCGATCCTCTCATCGAGGGTTTCACCCATGTCTTCAGGTTCCCACGGTGCCTCGTCATTTCCGCGATACACGTTCAGCGCGGATGCGTTAGCCAGTTCCACAAAATACCTGTCAACGGATATCAGGTCGTCATGATCGACTCCGCCAGTCTCGATCCCGCATATCTCAGATACGCCGGGAGCGGCATAACAGAAGCCCCATAGCAGGCAAAACCCTCCATAAATCAGGCAAAAGGCCGCCGCCAGGGTCAGCAGCACCGAAACGCCGCGCCTGAACGTGCGGCTGACTACGCCATCAGCCTTAGACAGGCCTCGTTCAAGCTTGTCATTGCCTTTGCGGATCCGGCCGGGCATGAAATTCTCCGGCTTCTGACGGTACTTAAGCGGGAAAAGGACGAACCAGTCGGAAAATTTGATCAGCATCTTTCGGATTGGGTATATTATGTCAACCAATCTGATCAGGAGAATTATCAAAAAGATAACCGCGGCCACAGTCAGGATGATCTCGCCCACAAAGGACCATGTTACGTCAAAGCATGACGCAAGGAACCCATGAAAGGGCTTGATGAAGTGCGAATACGCCTTTTCGGATGCACCGTCAATTCGTTTGATGATCAGATAGGCGGCGATCATGATGAGGCCGATCAATATCAAAACCAGCCTGACGGCGTTTTCTCGCAGCATCACGCCTGACATCGCTTTGATAAAGGCAGGATCTGATGCAGATGCTGACTCTGATGCAGATGCTGACTCTGATGCAGATGCTGACTCTGATGCAGATGCTGATGCTGACTCTGATTCCGATCCTTTCTTTTTCCCCCTGCTTTTTGCCCGGGATTTGGAGCGGGTAGCGGTATCAGAGTCATTTGTTGATGTTATGTCAACCATTTCACCGGAAGTGCCTTCATTTACGCATTCCTTTACGTTTTCATTTAAACCAGTGTTTACGCTTCCACTTAACCCACTGTTTACGCTTTCCCTCAAACCACTGTTTACGCTTTCCCCATTACCGGTGCGTTCCCCCGCGTCATCCCTATCATAACGGTAGGATATGAATGCAGGATCCGGAACGTCACCTGCGTCAAATACGTCGGAAACGTCGGAAACGTCAGAAACGTCAGGTATGTCGGTCAATCCGCTTAACAATAGTTCAAATGACATATGATATAAAAAAGAAATTTGCCGGATTATTCGGTCTTTTCACCGGAATCATCGCCGGATTCCGTTCCGCCTGCGGCGTTTTCCGGTGACCTGTCAGCATTAAGATCCAGGTCATAGCTGGCCATGGTATGCTTCCCGGTCATGGCACCGTAAGCCCAGGTGGTCACCCAGATGGCGATGGGCAGAGCCATGGTCACGATCAGGCAGCTTCGGAAGTACCTCCCGGTTCCGTCCAGGAATGCAGTTATCAGCGTCGCCAGCACCATTATCCCAATGAGTACGACGCCCGTCATTGCCATGATCCTTTTTATGCTTTTTGTTTTTTGGGTATGCATGTATCAGATTTCCTTATAAAACTACTATTTGCGGCGGCTTTTGCACGAAGCCCGGATCCCCGCATCCCATCCACGGCTTCGCCGTCGTATTCAGAGAAATTTTAGTCCGCGGCTTCCAGGCCGGATTCGGATGAGCTTACCGCACGGCCTCGCACCATGATTCAGATGAGTTTGAATCCGCGGCTTCTTAAGCTGTTTTCAACGATCTCGATGTCCTCGGTGTGCATGATGGCCGCATCCGCATCCGATGATCTCAGATGCGCGGTATAAACGTAATCCACGTTGACGTTGATCTCCTTAAGCGCAATCATCAGCCCGTTCAGCCTGGCTATCTCATCCCCGATCTCCACGGCGATGACGTGGGTAAGCCGGCACATGTATTCCCTGCGGTCGAAGAAGCTGCTGATCCTGCCCGGCTCGTCACAGATGATGCGTATCGTGCCATATTCACTGCCGTCATTGGTTATGCAGGAATCGACGGCCGCACCGTTATCGGCAAGGATCTGCGTGACCTTCTGAAAGGCACCTTTTTTGTTTTCTGCAAAAATAGTGATCTGATCCAGCATGTCATCCAATCGCTCCGCGTATGTCCTCTATCATGTCGATCACGGCCGCCCGCGACGCGTCGGCATATCCTTCAGGGCCGTAGGAAGCATATTTTTCATTCTGATAAGCCGCGATGATGCCCCTCGAAGAATTGACTATGGCTCCGAGACCGTCCTTATCAAAGAAATGAACCAGGTCCGCGCCTTTTCCGCCCTGAGCTCCGTATCCGGGCACCAGTATGTATGCCTTAGGCATGACCTCACGCAGTATCCTGCCTTCCTCGGGATAGGTCGCGCCGACCACGGCTCCCACGTAGCTGTAGGAATCTCCCATGAGCTCCGATCCCCACGCATCCACCTTTTCGCCGATCAGTTCATACAGCTTGCGCTGATCGCCGCTCTCATTGTCTATGACCATCCTGTCCTGGAACTCCCCGCCCGAGGGATTAGATGTCTTGACCAGCACGAAAATGCCCTTACGTTCCTCACGGCACACGTCGATGAAGGGCTTGACTCCGTCACTGCCCAGGTAAGGATTGACCGTGGCGAAATCCTCGTCAAATCCCGAAAGGATCTTGGAACCCACCTTTACGTGGCCAAGATGACCGACCGCATATGCGCCGGAGGTGGATCCGATGTCTCCCCTCTTGACGTCGCCTATCACGATCAGCCCCTTCTCATGGCAGTAGTCTATGGTCCTTTTGAAGGCGATCATGCCGGGAATGCCGAACTGCTCATACATGGCTACCTGCGGCTTGACGGCAGGAATGAGTTCATGTATGGCATCCACGATGCCCTTGTTGTACTGCCAGATGGCTTCGGCAGCGCCCTCGAGGGTCTCGCCGTATTCGGCATAAGCCCTGTCAGTGACATGCTCCGGAACGTACTTAAGCATGGGATCGAGCCCCACGACTATAGGTGCTCCTGTCTTTTTGATCAATGCAACCAGTTTGTTGATCATTTGTTAAATCTCCATTTAATTTTTTATACTATCGGCGTCAGTCGGCAAATGGGTCGTTATTGGATATTTCAAGCATTACATCCATCGTGGAATCAGCGGTTAAAACACCTCCGGCCCCGATCTCATGCTAACACCAAATCATATGCCGCGCATATAAAAGAACGCTGGTTATATGATCACCGCGTCTTCAGGAACTCGTATTCCCTCCGTGCGGCCTTATCATCCGGATAAA
>CALGGH010000274.1 GCA_937916415.1 uncultured Lachnospiraceae bacterium | reverse complement strand
GATCTAGCTGCGCGGGGCCTACCGCCGCACCGCCGTCATCAGCTCGAAGGTGGTGAAGGCGAAGGCCGACAGCGACGAGGCCCAGAAATACCGCGACTACTTCGACTGGAAGGAGCCGCTGCGCCGCTGCTCCAGCCACCGCCTCTCCAGCGGCTGCACCTGCCGCCGTTCTTCCTGCTGCGCCTTTTCCGGGTGCGCCGGCATTGCCCGCATTGACGTCAGCTTCGGGCTTTGGCGGATACTGGGGTATGGGAGGTATCAGTGCCTGATACTCCTTCTCCTTTTTGGCCAGTGCCCTCTTGGACATGTTCGCGGAGCTGTGCGACCTCCTGGCAGATTGGTTGCCCTTGACCTTCTTTTCCTTGGGAGGCTTGGGCTCCTTCACCTTTTTCTCCTTGGGAGGTTTGGGCTCCTTCACCTTTTTCTCCCTCGGAGGCTTGGGCTCCCTCACCTTTTTCTCCTTCGGAGGCTTGGGTTCCTTTACTTTTATTTCCTTGGGTTCCTTTAACTTCATCTTTAGTTCGTATGTCTCAGTCCGTGCAGTCGTGAACGAAGCTCCAGCATGGTCTCTCCGTAAGCGGGATGCACTGCATAGGGCGCGATCTCGCACATGGGATCCAGCACGAACGCCCTGTTGAGCATGTCCCTGTGCGGTATCGTCAGTTTATCAGTCCCTAATATAATATCATCATACAGCAAAATGTCCATATCGAGGGTACGCGGCCCCCAGTGGATCGTTCTGACCCTGTCACATTTCTTTTCGATGTCCCTGACGACGTCCAGCAGTTCCTCGGGCGTAAGCGTCGTCCTTATCTTGATGGCGCCGTTTAGGAAATTGTCCTGCACAACTCCTCCGTAAGGCTCGGTTTCCATCATGGTCGACACCTTTTCGACCGTGATGCCCGCGCTCCGGGTGAGCAGGCCGATCGCCTTGTCTACGTATGCCTGCTTGTCGCCCATGTTGGAGCCGATGGAGACGTATGCCACGTGCTCGTCATATTTGCGTATCGCCTCCATCATCCTGACCAGGCGAACGTGTTCCCTGACGTCATGAACACGCAGGAATGATGCGCCGTGGAGCATGCCCCATGCGCAGCAGCTCAGGGTGCCCTCCATTCGCTGGTCGGTGTCCAGCCCCAGGGTCAGTCCTATGACGCTCTTGCGGCTGACTCCCAGCATGACCGGATATCCCAGCGAGCATATGCGGTCCAAGCCCGCGATGACTTCCAGGTTCTGCTCGTATGACTTGGCAAAGCCGACTCCCGGGTCAAGCATGATGGAACCCTGTGGGATCCCTCCCTCGATGGCCAGCTGCACGCTCTCATTCAACTCAGATATGACGTCAGTCATAAAGTTGGAATACCTGCCGTCCTGCCTGTTGTGCATCAGGCAGATCGGTATCCCGGCCTCAGCGACCACCCTCACCATGTCCGGATCCTGCCTGAGTCCCCAGATGTCATTGATCAGGTTGGCGCCCGCTTCAATGCCGGCACTGGCCACGCTGCTCTTGTACGTGTCCAGGCTGACGGGCACGTCGAACCTCTCGCGTATCCCCTCTATCACGGGAACGATCCTGGATATCTCCTCGTCATCACTGACGGGGGTATACCCGGGCCTCGTGGATTCACCGCCCACGTCTATGACGTCCGCTCCGTCCCGGATCATCTCCTCCGCATGACGCAGGGCATCATCCAGGTCATAGAAACGACTCCCGTCCGAAAAGGAATCAGGAGTCACGTTCAAAATTCCGCAGACGTACGTGTGACCGTTGCAGTTAAAGTCTCTCCCGCCTATCTTCAGCATAAACGTCGCCTTTCTAAACATATGGGAAACGAACAAAATGCTTGCGTTTTGTTAGTTTCCTGCGCCGGATTTGCGCGGCTGAAGGCCGCATGTTTCCAGTGCAAATCCGTGCGCATCCTTGCGGAGCAGCTATCGTAAACGCATTTATTTAATGCGTTTACGATAGCTGATCATATCTTCATCTGTTTCCTGGACAGGTATGTGCCCTTGGATTCGATAATGTTTCTGACTTCTCCCAGGAATGAAAGCGATCCGAACACCAATATCGCTCCATCACGGTCCGAGAGCAGGTATGCCATTTCCAGGGCTTCGAGCAGGGACGAAGCCGTGCTGACCACGTCATTGTATTTTTGGACGGTCTCCGCCAGCTGGACCGACGGAAGCGCACGGGGATTGTCAGGCGGCGTCACGGTTATGACGTGCGAGGCCAGGGGACACATCATCTCGGCGATCGCCGGATAATTCTTGTCCGCGAGCACTCCGAAGACAAAGATCAGCTTGCCCGCTTCGATCCTGTCCCTGAGGTACAGCTCCACTGACTGCGCAAGCCGCCTCGCCGCATCTTCATTATGTGCGCCGTCAACTATGACAAGAGGCTTGTTCGATATGACCTCAAACCTCCCGGGCCACTCCGCAGCCTCCAGTCCGGCCCGGACGTGTTCCTCGGCTATCCGGATCCTGGCCTTCTTCAGCGTCTCTATGGCAGCTATCGCGGTGGCGGCGTTTTCCACCTGCCACGAACCCGTCAGGTGAATCTTCACTCCCCTGTACCTGCCATAGTCAAAAGTGGTTCCCTTGAAGTTATACTTGACGTTCCTGACCGATTTTAAGTCCACGGTCGTCAGGTCATTTTTCATCAGGGTGGCCTTGGCCTTGATGACTGCCGCCGTTTCAGGCCGCTGCGCCATCGACACCACGTGCCCGCCTGCCTTGATGATGCCTGACTTCTCACGTGTTATCGCCTCTATGGTCTTGCCCAGGTATTTGGTATGATCCAGGCTGATCGAGGTAAATATGCTAAGAAGAGGCGTGTTTATGACGTTGGTCGCATCATTTGCGCCGCCCATGCCGCATTCAAGGACCACGATCTCGCACCCTGCCTCGGCGAAGATCATGAAAGCCAGGGCGGTCTCCGCTTCAAAAAGCGTGGGCTCGTCATCACCCTCGAGAGCCATCACGTCGGCCGCGGCCTTGACCTCTTCCATGTTTCTGCACAGGGCTGCCTGTGAGACGTTGCGGCCGTTGATCCAGTAACGCTCCTTTTCGTCCACGACGGCCGGCGACGTAAACCTGCCGACCTTGAATCCGGCCTCCTTGAGAATGCATGACAAAAAGGCGCATACCGACCCCTTGCCGTTGGTGCCGGCCACGTGTATGAATCTCATGCGGTTCTGAGGGTTGCCCAGCTTGTCGCAGAGAGTGGTAATGCGCTCAAGTCCGGGTTCCATGCCGGACTTCTGCAGATGTTCCCTGTAATTATCAAAGTCTCTGAGGTTCATTATTATATGACTGTGCTAAACGCATGAATCAAATGTCCGTATTTATAGCTGCATTTGGGGCATGCATCACGTGCATGCATTACGTACATGCATCACGTGCATGCATTATATGTCTGCCGGGTCCATGTCATCGGGGATCGCTCCGATGTTCAGCGTGTTGAGCGTCCTGCGTCTGATCCTGGCGCGCTCGGATGCCTCCAGGATGAAGTTCTTGATCTCCTTGGACTGCTTGACGTGCTTAAGCTCGATCTTGGGCGTGGTCACGTCGCCGGTAAAGCAGGTGATCGTCCCCAGTCCCGCCATTCGCTCCAGGAGCGTGGCCTTGTACTGCACGTCCTGGATCTTGTACATGTAGCAGTCGTCCTCATCCTTGGTAAAAAATCCCGTATCCACGGTCAGCATGTCCTCACCGACTATGTACTTGGTAAAGGTAAACGGAAGTCCAAAAAGGAGCCATCTCTTCCTGGCCACGTACTGTCTGGAATTCTCCTGACCGGAATTCTCGTTGCCTGCGTTCGCTACGTTGGTCTCACTCATGATCAATACCCCTCTCCGGCCGGATCACCGTTTTGGCTCCTGCATGAAGCTGCTTCCGTCATCACGGCCTGTCTTATATCCATGAACCGCCCCGTCAGGCAGTTGCGTTTCCTTAGCGTTGCTGCATGTCACGTTAGGCAGTTGCGTTTCCTTAGCGTTGCTGCATGTCACGTTAGGCGGTCGCATCATCCCTGACGTTCGTTCCCTTACAGCGTGTTGTACGTGCCGCAGTACGGACACTGTACCGACTCACCTCTCGTGCCGTTTATGGATGCCCCGCACGCAGAGCACTTGCAGGACGCCTCCTCGGTGGACTTCATGCCCATGGCACGGCGCACGTTGTTGAGTCCGCCTGCCAGAGAATCAAGTCCCTCCGTCACCGCGCCCATGTTAGCCATCACGTCACCGACCCAGGCAAATTCGTCATCCTTCTTTTCCACGTGAACTCCGGTGATGACCCCCGTGATCTCAGCGATCCAGGACTTCACGTCCTTTTCCCAGATCATCTCCCAGCTTTCCTGTCCGTACGTAAAATACACGTCCAGAGAAACGGACACGTTGCTCGGCTTGCCCAGACTGGCCTGTACCTCACCGTTTACGACCCTCACGTCGCTGAGCGGATGGCGCTCAACCTCCTTGATCTTGCCAAATGGGAGCTTCTTAACGTACAGGATGGCCTTGTTCGTCAGTATGAGTTCATTGGTCCTCACCTTAAAAAAGCCCGGAGTCATCACTTCCTCCTGCTTCCTGATGACGGCCTCATCAGTCAAAAAGTTAAGCCCGCTCATTACTTCCTTAGACATCTCGCTTACCTCTTTCGTTTTTTTACACCATGGATGTATTTCTATGCCCCGATGTCTCATGGATGAGACAGGGCATGTTCAGAAATACATGGATGTATTTCTATGCCCAATTATATCATAGTTACGTTCTGATTGAAAACCGATCTCGTTTTTGATATACTGTTTAGAAATAAGTATTCAGGAGGTGCACATGACTGTTCAGGAATGTATCAGAACCCGCAGAAGCATTCGTAAATTCAAATCAGATACCATTGATCATGCCATCATGGAGGAGATCATCGCGGACGCATCCATGGCCCCGAGCTGGAAGAATTCCCAGACCGTACGCTATGTGGTTTGCGAAGGTGCCCTCAAGGATCGCATTTCCCGGGAAGGCACGACCGTCTTCCCCGGCAACGGCGCCATCATCGATCAGGCACCGGCTCTCATCTGCGTCGTCTCCATCGACAAGCGCAGCGGATATGAGAGGGACGGTTCCGCCACCACTCCCAAGGGCGACGGATGGACGATGTTTGATGCCGGAGTGGCTGCCCAGACGCTATGCCTGTCAGCTCACGATCACGGACTCGGCACCGTCATCATGGGAATCTATGACGAAGCCAGGATCGTCGAGATCCTTGGGCTTGACGAAGGACGCTCCGTATCAGCATTGATCCCGATCGGATATCCCGACATCGAACCTGACGCACCCAAGCGCAAGGAAGTATCCGATTTACTTGAATTCAGGTCTTAAACGTAAAGGAAGATCATTTGATCTTCCTTTTATTTTGTGCAGATCTTTCTTTTTTTCTACATAAAAAAGATAAGTCGAGGAGAATGACATGAGACACTTAATGAACCCATTGGATTTCAGCGTGGACGAACTGGAGTCCCTGTTCGACCTGGCTGAAAACATAGCAGCCAACCCCGCCAAGTATGCACACGCATGCGACGGCAGGATCCTGGCCACCTGCTTTTACGAGCCAAGCACCCGCACGAGGCTGAGCTTTGAATCAGCCATGACCCGGCTGGGAGGACGGGTGCTGGGCTTTTCGGAGGCATCATCCTCTTCCGCCGCCAAGGGAGAAAGCGTTTCCGACACCATACGCGTGATCTCCAGCTATGCCGACATATGCGCCATGCGTCATCCCAAGGAAGGCGCGCCGATGGTAGCGGCCACCAGATCCGGCATACCGGTCATCAACGCGGGCGACGGCGGCCACCAGCACCCCACGCAGACGCTGACGGACCTGATGACGATCCGTGCGCTCCGCGGCAGCCTGAACGGCTTCACCATAGGCCTCTGCGGCGACCTGAAGTTCGGCCGTACCGTTCATTCGCTGATAGAAGCCCTGCTCAGATATGACAACATACGCTTCATCTTCATTTCTCCCCCCGAGCTACGCATTCCGGACTACATCACGGACCGGCTGAATGCCAAGGGCGTAAGCTATGAGGAAGTGATCCGCCTCGAGGACAGCATCGGTGAACTCGACATCCTGTACATGACCAGGGTACAGCGGGAGCGTTTCTTCAACGAGGAAGATTACGTCAGGCTGAAGGACTTCTACGTGCTCACTAACGAGAAGCTGCAGCTCGCCAGGAACAACATGCTGGTCCTGCATCCCCTCCCCAGGGTAAACGAGATCTCCGTCGAGGTCGACGATGATCCCAGGGCGGTGTATTTCAGGCAGGCCAAGTACGGCGTGTACGTGCGCATGGCCCTGATCATGACGCTGTTGGAGATCGAACGTCCGTAAGCCTTTAATCAGGCAACGCAATCTCAGTCTTTTAAAGGAGGAAGCCATGTTAAACATAGGACAGATAGAAGAAGGTTTCGTGCTCGATCACATCAAGGCCGGAAAGAGCATGTCGATATACAAGCACCTGGGCCTCGACAAGAACGAGGATACCGTGGCGATCATCAAGAATGCCCGTTCAGACAAAATGGGGCGCAAGGACATCCTGAAGGTTGAATGCGACATAGATACGCTGGATCTGGATGTGCTGGCCTTTATCGACCACAACATCACCGTCAACATCATCAAAGACACGGAGTCGGGTATGGGCTTTGTGCAGATTGACGGCATTCAGACGCGCGAGCTTCTCGACCTTGAGCCGATGCCCGAACGCAAGATGATTTTTGTTGGCAATTCCATAACCAGCGGCAACGGTATGTATACCGATAGTGTGCCATGCGACGCCGGAACGTGGTTCGACCAGAACAAAGCGTCGGCATCGTACGCCGTGCTCACCGCCAATGCGCTTAATGCGCAGTATCACCTTAACTCGTCGTCGGGCATAGGATTCTACAGCAGCTGCTGCGGCACAACGTTCAACATGTACAGTGCCTACGACAAGTACAATCACAGCAACAATAGTATCAACTGCGATGTAGCCGCTCTCAACTACAATCCAGATGTGGTGTGCGTTTGCCTTGGCCAGAACGACGGACAGCTTGCCAACGATGTATTCGATACCAACTATACAAAGTTTATAAAAAAGATGCGCAGCTATTATCCTGATGCTCAGATTATTTGCATGAGCAGTCCCATGGCCGA
>CALGGH010000273.1 GCA_937916415.1 uncultured Lachnospiraceae bacterium | reverse complement strand
CTCTTCCCCTACACGACGCTCTTCCGATCTGTCGGGAAAGCAGACAAGCAAGATGACCAGATTGATTATTGACGGATCCTGAGTCACATAAACCGTGCATAGGTCGGTTGAAAGGAGATATCAATGGGACAGAAAGTTAATCCTCACGGTTTGAGAGTGGGAGTTATTAAAGATTGGGACTCCAGATGGTATGCAGATGACAAGGATTTTGCAGATTATCTGGTAGAAGACTACAAGATCAGGGAATTCCTCAAGAAAAAGCTTTTCAGCGCAGGAGTTTCCAAGATCGAGATAGAGAGAGCATCTGACAGGGTCAAGATCATCGTGTTCACCGCAAAGCCCGGTATCGTCATCGGCAAGAACGGCAGCGAGATCGAAGCAACCAAGAAGGAACTTTCCAAGATTTCATCCAAGAAGATCTCGCTTGACATCAAGGAGATCAAGAGACCTGACAAGGATGCTCAGCTTGTTGCCGAGAACATAGCAGGCCAGCTGGAGAACCGTGTGTCCTTCAGACGTGCGATGAAGTCGTGCATGGGCAGGACGATGAAGTCCGGAGCGCTTGGAATCAAGGCAGCCTGCGCAGGCCGTCTGGGTGGCGCCGACATGGCCCGTACGGAGTTTTATTCAGAGGGTACCATCCCGCTTCAGACGCTCCGTGCAGACATTGATTACGGTTTTGCCGAAGCCGATACCACTTATGGTAAGGTCGGAGTTAAGGTATGGATTTACAAAGGTGAGGTACTTCCTACCAAATCTAACGAGGAAGGGAGCGATAAATAATGTTAATGCCAAAGAGAGTAAAATATCGTAAGCAGTTCCGCGGCAACATGGCCGGAAAGGCTTCTCGCGGAAACACCATCACCTATGGTGAGTACGGTATAGTCGCAACAGAACCTTGCTGGATCAAATCCAATCAGATAGAGGCAGCCCGTATTGCGATCAACCGTTACATCAAGCGAGGCGGTAAGGTTTGGATCAAGATTTTCCCTGACAAGCCCGTTACCGCCAAACCTGCCGGCACCCGTATGGGGTCCGGAAAGGGTGCTGTAGAGTACTGGGTAGCTGTTGTTAAGCCGGGACGCGTGATGTTCGAGATAGCCGGTGTGCCCGAGGACGTGGCAAAAGAGGCTCTGAGGCTCGCAACTCACAAGCTTCCCTGCAAATGTAAGATCGTGTCAAAAGCAGATCTGGAAGGCGGTGCTGCAAATGAAAACTAATAAATATACAGCTGAGCTGACTCAAAAGAATAGTGCGGAACTGGCACAGGCACTCACGGAAGCCAAGAAGGAACTTTTTAATCTTCGATTCCAGAACGCCACCAACCAACTTGACAATACGGCCAGGATCAAGGAAGTGAGAAAGAACATAGCCAGAATTCAGACCGTGATCACGCAGAAAGCTAAAGAAGCCTGAGTCGTATTGAAAGGAGAATTACAGTGGAAAGGAATTTAAGAAAGACCCGTATTGGCAAGGTCACCAGCAACAAGATGGACAAGACCATCGTTGTGGCAATAGAGAATCACGTTAAGCATCCGCTTTATAACAAGGTCGTTAAGAAGACCTATAAGCTGAAGGCTCACGATGAGAACAATGAGTGCAACATCGGTGATACCGTCAAGGTAATGGAGACAAGACCTCTTTCCAAGGATAAGAGATGGAGACTTGTCGAGATCGTAGAGAAAGCTAAATAAAAGGAGAGTAATCATGATTCAACAGGAAAGCAGATTGAAAGTAGCTGATAATACCGGCGCAAAAGAGCTTCTCTGCATCAGAGTTATGGGAGGCTCCACCAGGCGTTATGCAAGTATCGGCGATATAATCGTTGCAACCGTCAAGGATGCAACTCCGGGAGGAATGGTTAAGAAGGGCGACGTGGTCAAGGCAGTAGTTGTCCGCACCGTCAAGGGCGCACACCGCAAGGACGGATCCTACATCCGTTTTGACGAGAATGCCGCTGTGATCATCAGAGATGACAACACCCCCAGAGGAACACGTATTTTCGGACCCGTGGCAAGAGAGCTTCGTGACAAGCAGTTCATGAAGATCGTCTCCCTCGCTCCCGAAGTATTATAAGGAGGACTTCACATGGCTACTTGTAAGATTAAAAAGGGTGATACCGTAAAGGTGATCACCGGAAAAGATAAAGACAGGGAAGGCAAGGTCCTCTCGGTTGACTTCAAAAACGGAAAGGTTCTGGTTGAGGGAATCAACATAATGACCAAGCATGAAAAACCTTCGGCCATGAATGCTAACGGCGGAATGGTGCAGAAAGAGGCTCCTCTTGATATTTCCAACGTAATGTATATTCACAAGGGCAAGGCCACCAGGATCGGCTTTGACTTTAAAGATGGCAAGAAGGTTCGCGTAGCTAAGTCTACCGGCGAAGTCATCGATTGAGATAGGAGGTCTGAGAGTTGAGCGCAAGACTTAAAGAAACTTATAAAAAAGAGATTGTTGACGCCATGACCGCTAAGTTCGGCTACAAGAACGTAATGCAGGTCCCCAAGCTTGACAAGATCGTTGTCAATATGGGTGTAGGCGAAGCCAAGGATAATGCTAAGGTGCTCGAAAGTGCCGTTGCGGACATGGAAACCATCACGGGCCAGAAGGCCGTGATCACCAGGGCAAAGAACTCAATCGCTAACTTCAAGATCAGGGAAGGCATGGCCATTGGCTGCAAGACGACCCTGAGGGGTGACAAGATGTATGAGTTCCTTGACAGGCTCGTTAATCTGGCTCTGCCCCGTGTGCGCGACTTCAGGGGCGTGGATCCCAACTCCTTTGACGGCAGAGGCAACTATGCACTCGGCATCAAGGAGCAGCTGATCTTTCCTGAGATCGAGTATGACAAGGTTGATAAGGTCAGGGGTATGGACGTCATCGTCGTTACCACTGCTAAGACTGACGAGGAGTCAAGAGAATTACTGAGACTTTTCGGCATGCCTTTTGCCAGAAATTAAGGAGGAACAATATTCATGGCTAAGACATCTATGAAGGTAAAGCAGCAGCGTAAACCTAAATTCTCCACCAGAGAATACACTCGTTGCAGATTATGCGGCCGTCCGCATTCAGTGCTTCGCAAGTACGGGATCTGCAGAGTTTGCTTCCGCGAACTGGCATACAAGGGTCAGATACCGGGCGTAAAGAAGGCCAGTTGGTGATTAGGAACTATTAGAGTAAGGAGGCAATACAAATGACAATGAGCGATCCCATTGCAGATATGCTTACTAGAATCCGTAATGCGAATACTGCAAAACATGATACGGTTGACATTCCTTCTTCCAAGATGAAAGAAGCTATCGCTGAGATTCTTTTTGAAGAAGGATACATCAGGAAATATGAGCTGACTGATGCCGGCAGCTTCAAGAACATTCACATCACGCTGAAGTATGGCGAGGACAAGAATGACAAGATCATAAGCGGCATTAAGAGGATTTCCAAGCCCGGTCTGCGCGTATACGCAGGCAAGGATGAGCTTCCCAAGGTTCTCGGCGGCTTAGGAATAGCAATAATCTCTACCAATCAGGGCGTCATCACCGACAAGAAGGCCAGGGAGCTGCAGGTCGGCGGCGAAGTATTGGCTTTTGTTTGGTAATTAAGCCTTGAAGTACTTCGCATACTTCAGAACAGGCTGCACAACGTCCCATTGTGCGCGTAGCATAAATAGTTTATAGGAGGTACGGGCATGTCACGAATAGGAAGAATGCCAATCGCCGTGCCGGCGGGAGTTACCGTCGATGTGGCAGAAAATAACACAGTGACTGTAAAGGGTCCCAAGGGTGAGTTAAAGAGAACGCTCCCCCCTGAGATGGAGATCAAGCTTGAGGATGGTCAGCTTACGGTTGCACGTCCCAATGATCTCAAAAAGATGAAATCATTACACGGTCTTACCAGAACGCTGATCCACAACATGGTAGTCGGCGTTACCGAAGGATACGAGAAGAAGCTCGAGGTCAACGGCGTTGGCTACAGGGCATCCAAGTCCGGTAAGACTCTTACACTGAACCTGGGTTACTCTCATCCTGTGGAGATGACCGATCCTGAGGGCATCGAAACCACCGTTGACGGTCAGAACGTCATCATCGTAAAGGGCATCGACAAGGAGAAGGTAGGACAGTTCGCAGCAGAGATAAGAGATAAGAGAAGGCCTGAACCTTATAAGGGCAAGGGCATCAAGTATGCTGATGAAACTATCCGTCGTAAGGCAGGAAAAGCCGGTAAGAAATAAATTATAAGGAGAGTACAAAGATGGTCAGTAAAAAATCAAGACAGGAAGTACGTGCTGGTAAGCACAGAAGAATACGTAACCACCTGAGCGGTACGGCCTCTAAGCCCCGTTTGTCTGTATTTAGAAGCAATCAGCACATGTACGCTCAGATCATTGACGATACAGCGGGCAATACCATCGTCTCAGCTTCCACTCTCGAGAAGGAAGTTAAAGCCAAGCTTTCCAAGACTAACGACACGGAAGCGGCTGCCTATCTCGGCAGCGTGATCGGCAAGAGGGCCGTTGACGCAGGCATCAAGGAAGTTGTATTTGACAGAGGCGGCTTTATCTATCAGGGCAAGATCGCGGCGCTCGCCGACGCAGCCAGAGAAGCCGGACTTGAGTTCTAATAGAGAGGAGACGATATGAAACACTATATCATTGACGCAAGTCAGCTGGAACTGAATGATAAGGTCGTTGCCATCAAGAGAGTTACCAAGACCGTCAAGGGTGGACGCAGCATGAGATTCACCGCCCTGGTGGTCGTAGGAGATGGCAATGGACACGTAGGAGCGGGCCTCGGAAAGGCAGTGGAAATCCCTGAAGCCATCCGCAAGGGCAAGGAAGACGCCATGAAGCACCTCGTGGAGGTGGCCATGGATGACAATGCTTCCCTTACGCATGATACTTTTGGCAAGTATGGCTCAGCCAACGTGCTGCTCAAGAAGGCTCCCGAAGGTACTGGTATCATCGCCGGCGGTCCCGCACGTGTGGTTTGCGAGCTTGCAGGCATCAGGAACATCCGTACCAAGTCCCTCGGATCTAACAATAAGCAGAACGTGGTCCTTGCCACCATTCACGGACTCACTCAGCTTAAGACTCCTGAGGAAGTAGCCAGGAAGCGCGGCAAGACAGTTGCCGAGATCCTGGGCTAAGAAAGGAGAAGAGATGGCAAAGTTAAAGATTACGTTAGTTAAGTCTCCGATTGGAGCAATCCCCAAGCAGAGAGCCACGATCAAGGCCATGGGATTGAGAAAGCTTCATCAGACGGTTGAACTGCCTGACAACGGAGCAACCAGAGGTCAGATTCAGAAGGTCAGCCACTTAGTTTCAGTAGAGGAGGAAGCGTGATGGAATTATCTAATTTATCGCCCGCAGCTGGCTCTAAGCATAGCGACAACTTCAGAAGAGGCCGCGGACACGGTTCAGGAAACGGCAAGACTGCCGGTAAGGGTCACAAAGGTCAGAAGGCCCGTTCAGGAGCTCCCAGGATTGGATTTGAAGGCGGCCAGATGCCCCTGTACCGCCGACTTCCCAAGAGAGGCTTCAAAAACAGGAATAGTAAGGAAATAATAGCTGTAAACTTAAGCGCATTAGAAGTTTTTGACAACGGCGCCGAGGTCGGCATTGAAGAGATGCTCGAAAGAGGCATAATCAAGAAAACCGGAGACGGCGTTAAAATCTTAGGCAATGGTGAGCTTACCAAGAAACTGAGCGTCAAGGTCAATGCATACAGCGCATCCGCTAAGGAGAAGATCGAGGCACTCGGGGGAACTGCAGAGGTGATCTAATGTTCAATACCGTACAGAATGCTTTTAAAATCAAAGAGCTGAGAAACAAGATCCTGATGACGCTGCTCATGCTTGTCGTCATAAGGTTTGCTTCCCAGCTTCCCGTTCCGGGCGTTGACAGGGATTATTTCGCCAACTGGTTTGCAAAGCAGACCGGAGATGCATTCAATTTCTTTGATGCATTTACGGGCGGATCGTTCCTCAACATGTCGATCATAGCCCTGAACATCACTCCTTATATTACTTCATCCATCATCATGCAGCTGCTCACGATAGCAATCCCCAAGCTGGAGGAAATGCAGCGTGACGGCGAAGATGGACGTAAGAAGATCGCATCCATCACACGTTACGTGACGGTTGCACTGGCTCTGATCGAGTCCACGGCCATGGCCATCGGATTCGGCAGAAGCGGCCTTTTGGAGAACTTCAATGCCCTTAACGTGATACTTGTCATATCCGCCCTTACGGCAGGTTCCGCATTCCTTATGTGGATCGGCGAGCGCATCACCGAGAACGGCATCGGAAACGGCATCTCCATCGTCCTGACGATCAACATCCTGTCAAGGGTGCCTCAGGACATAGCTTCCCTGTATGAGCAGTTCGTCAAGAACAAGTCCATAGCAAAAGGAGCCGTATCAGCGATCATCATCATAGCCATAATCGTAGGCATGGTAGTGCTGGTAATCATCCTTAACGACGGCGTAAGGCGCATCCCCGTGCAGTATGCCAAGAAGGTTCAGGGACGTAAGATGGTTGGAGGACAGACGACCAACATTCCGCTGAAGGTCAACACCGGCGGCGTGATTCCCGTCATCTTCGCATCCAGCCTCATGCAGTTCCCCGTGATCATCTGCTCATTCTTCAACTATAACGGTACCGGAGTATGGAGCGAGATCCTCAAGGGACTGTCCTCGAATAACTGGTGCAATCCCCAGCAGCCGATTTATTCCATCGGACTGTTGGCATACATCCTGCTGGTTGTGTTCTTTGCTTACTTTTACACCTCGATCACCTTCAATCCGTTGGAGATCGCGGACAACATAAAGAAGCAGGGCGGCTTCATACCCGGCATACGTCCCGGCAAGCCCACCAGTGATTATCTGGCCAGGATACTCAACTACATCGTGTTCATCGGCGCGATAGGACTGATCATCGTGTGCATACTTCCGTTCATATTCAATGGCCTCTTCGGAGCCAACGTATCGTTCGGCGGTACCAGCCTGATCATTATCGTCAGCGTCGTTCTCGAGACGATCAAGCAGGTTGAGTCTCAGATGCTGGTTCGTAATTATAAGGGATTCCTCAATGACTGATGAGGCGTGCCCGTAACAATGCGTACATAACACAAAACAGAGGGCTGCATGCGCACCTTCTGTTTTGTGCGTTATTTTGAGAAAAGGAAGTAAGAGATGAAGATAATAATGCTTGGAGCGCCCGGAGCCGGCAAAGGCACGCAGGCCAAGATGATAGCTGAGAGATATGGCATCCCCCACGTGTCCACCGGAGACATCTTCAGGGCCAACATCAAGAACAATACCGAACTTGGTCAGAAGGCTAAGGCTTACATGGACAAGGGAGAGCTCGTTCCGGATGAACTGACGGTGAGCATTCTGTTGGACAGGGTGGCACAGGATGACTGCGCCGGCGGTTACGTGCTCGACGGTTTTCCGAGGACCATTCCGCAGGCCGAGATCCTGGACCAGGAATTGACCAAGCTTGGCGAGACCATCGACGTAGCCATAAACGTGGACGTGCCGGACGAGAACATAGTCAGGCGCATGAGCGGCAGAAGGGCATGCATAAACTGCGGAGCAACATATCACGTGGAGCACGTTCCGCCCAAAAAGGAAGGAATATGCGACGTCTGCGGCTCCGAACTGATCCTCAGGGATGATGACAAGCCTGAGACCGTACAGAACAGGCTTAAGGTTTATCATGATCAGACACAGCCCCTCATTGAATATTATTCCAAAAAGGGAGTCATCCGCGACGTGGACGGCACCAAGGACATGAAGGATGTGTTTGACGACATTACGGCGATACTTGGTCAGGCATAATGTTTGGAAGAAAGAAGATCGGGATCAAGACCGAAAAGGAAATAGAACTGATGCGGGAGTCCTGCAGGCTGCTGTCGGAGGTTCACTACGAGCTGGGACAGTTCGTCAGGCCCGGGATCAGCACGGCGGACATCGATGAACTCGGGGAGAAGCTCATCAGGCAAAAGGGAGGCATCCCGAACTTCCTGAACTATGAGGGTTATCCCGCCAGCATATGCGTTTCGGTAAACGAAGAAGTGGTTCACGGCATTCCCACCCGTAACCGCATCCTGCAGGAGGGCGACATAGTCAGCCTGGATGCAGGCCTTATATATAAAGGATATCATTCGGATGCAGCCAGGACCTATGGCGTGGGAGAGATTTCTCCGGAAGCCTCCAGGCTGATCGAAGTGACCAGGCAGAGTTTTTTTGAGGGCATAAAATTTGCCAGGGCCGGCCATCACCTGTATGAGATAGGCGGCGCGATCGACGATTACGTTACTCCCTTCGGATACGGCATAGTCGAAGACCTGTGCGGTCACGGCATAGGAACTCACCTGCATGAAGAACCGATGATACCCAATTACAGGGTCAGAAAAAAGGGCCCTGTGTTAAAACCCGGCATGACGCTGGCCGTCGAGCCCATGATCAACCTAGGAACGTGGGAAGTCGAGTGGCTGGACGACGGATGGACGGTGGTTACGAGTGACGGAGAGTACTCCGCTCACTATGAGAATACGATTCTGATCACGGATTCAGAACCGGAAATACTTACGCTACATGAGGAGGAAAGACGGTACGATGTCTAAAGCGGACGTAATTGAAATTGAAGGAACGGTGGTGGAAAAGCTGCCCAACACCATGTTTAGGGTGGAACTTGAGAACGGGCACGTGGTGCTGGCACACATCAGCGGCAAGCTGCGCCAAAACTTCATAAGGATACTGCCTGGCGACAAGGTGACCATGGAATTGTCTCCTTATGACCTCTCCAAGGGCAGGATCATCTGGAGAGATAAGTGATCCCCATATCCACAAAGCTTTTGAAAAATAATTTTTGGATGAAGAAATAATTTTTTGGATGGAAAATAATTTTTTGGATGGATAAATAATTGTTGATTATATGCACCTCGGGTGATATAATATCATTCGGTCTGCTCTTCGGAACAGGCTAAATACTTATCTGGACGGCGGTTTTCCATAATTGGAAGGAGGGAGTAAACATGAAAGTTCGCTCATCAGTAAAGCCGATCTGTGAGAAGTGCAAAGTCATCAAAAGAAAAGGCAAGATCAGGATCATTTGTGAGAATCCTAAGCATAAGCAGGTACAAGGGTAAGGAGCCATAAGCTCTTACTTTTTGATGCCGGATTGCCGGATAGGCCATCTTGGGATGGTTGGGCATGAAAATGCCCCTATCAATTAGTATGACGTCGCATTTTTGCGCAGATCAGTGAAAAACACAATGGAGGTAATGTATGGCTCGTATAGTTGGTATTGACTTACCCAGAGACAAACGTGTAGAGATAGGTCTCACCTATATCTACGGAATTGGCAAGACAAGCTCCAATAAGATATTGGAAGCTGCCAAGGTCAATCCTGACACCCGTGTCAGGGAGCTGACCGATGATGAAGTAAAGAAGATCTCGGAGATCATCGAGAGAGATTACGTCGTCGAAGGTGACCTGAGAAGAGAAGTGGCAATGAACATCAAGCGCCTGCAGGAGATCGGTTGCTACAGGGGCATTCGTCATCGTAAGGGACTTCCCGTACGTGGACAGAATACCAAGACCAACGCTCGTACCCGCAAGGGCCCCAAGCGTACGGTTGCCGGCAAGAAGAAGTAATTTACGTTAAGGGACTTCTCATTGCCGCATGAGTTAGGAGTTGTTAGTTGTTGTGCGAGTGCACAAGATCATCTTTATGAGAAAGTAGGTTAGTTTTATGGCAAAGGTTACCAGAAAAGTCACAAAGAAACGTGTCAAGAAAAACGTTGAACATGGACAGGCTCACATTCAGGCTTCTTTTAACAATACCATCGTTACCCTGACGGATAGCGCAGGTAATGCTTTAAGCTGGGCGAGTGCAGGCGGCCTGGGCTTCAGAGGTTCAAGGAAATCTACTCCCTATGCAGCACAGATGGCAGCAGAGACTGCTACGAAGGCTGCGCTCATACATGGACTCAAGAGCGTTGACGTCTTTGTAAAGGGACCGGGTTCAGGACGTGAAGCCGCCATCAGGGCACTTGCAGCCAACGGACTGCAGGTTACGAGCATTTGCGACGTTACGCCGGTTCCCCACAATGGATGCCGCCCGCCCAAGAGAAGAAGGGTATAATAGTCCATTTCGTCGTAACTGTGTCGGATGAAGTATGGCTCGTACGTACGTAAACGACTGTGGAACATTAATTTTCTTATTATCAGAAAGGAAGAATCATGGCAGTAGATAAGACACCCGTGCTCAAGAGATGCAGGTCGCTTGAGCTTGATCCCACTTTCCTGGGATACGACAAGAAATCAAAGAGAAAATCAAACCGTTCCGGCAGAAAGGTATCTGAATACGGACTTCAGCTTCGTGAGAAGCAGAAGGCCAAGTTCATTTACGGAGTGCTTGAGAAACCCTTCCGCAATTACTATAAGAAGGCTGACCGGATGAAGGGAATGACCGGTGAGAACCTTATGGTCATGCTTGAGTCAAGGCTTGACAACGTTGCTTTCCGCGCAGGTTTTGCCCGTACCAGAAGAGAGGCAAGGCAGATCGTCGGACATAAGCACGTTACCGTTAACGGCAAGGTTATCAGCATCCCCTCATATCAGTGCAAGGCAGGTGACGTGGTCGCCATCAGCGAGAAGGCTAAGTCCATGCAGCGTTACAAGGACATCGTAGAGGTTACGGGCGGCAGGCTTTATCCCGAGTGGCTCGATACCGATCTCGATAACCTGACGGCCACCATCAAGGAGCTTCCCAAGAGAGAGCAGATCGACGTTCCCGTTAACGAGATGCTTATAGTCGAGTTGTATTCCAAGTAATAAACGGGGTAGACGTCGATTATAGAGATGACTATGAGGAGGATTCTTAATGTTTGATTTTGAAAGACCTAATATTGTGGTTGATGAAATCTCCAACGACAACAAATTCGGCAGATTTGTTGTTGAGCCCCTCGAAAGAGGATATGGCAATACCCTTGGCAATTCACTTCGTAGGATCATGCTGTCTTCCCTGCCCGGTGCAGCCGTAAGCCAAATCAAGATTGAAGGAGTTTTGCACGAGTTCTCGACCATTCCCGGAGTTAAGGAGGACGTGACCGAGATCATAATGAACATCAAGGGACTGGTTATCCAGAACAATTCCGAGTCCAACGAGATCAAGACCGCTTACATCGAGTATGAGGGTGAGGGCCTGGTTACCGGAGCTGACATCCAGGCCGATCAGGATATAGTCATCCTGAACCCCAATCAGGTTATCGCCACACTCAGCGGCAAGAACACTAAGCTGTACATTGAGCTGACGATCACCAAGGGCAGGGGATACGTGTCATCCGACCGAAACAAGACGGAAGACATGCCCATCGGAGTGATTCCGATCGATTCGATCTACACTCCCGTAGAAAGAGTTAACGTATCCGTAGTCAACACCCGTGTGGGCCAGATTACGGATTACGATAAGCTGACGTTGGACGTGGTTACCAACGGCACGCTCGGCCCCGACGAGGCAGTCAGCCTCGCAGCCAAGATACTGAGCGAGCACCTGTCACTGTTCGTTAACCTCAGCGAGGTGGCACAGCTTGGCGGTCCCGTCATCCGTTCCGATGACGAGGGAATAAACAACGATAAGGTGATGACGCTCAGCATCGACGAACTGGAGCTTTCAGTTCGTTCATACAACTGCCTGAAGCGCGCCAACATCAATACCGTTGAGGATCTGATCAACAAGACTCCCGGCGACATGATGAAGGTACGTAACCTGGGCAAAAAGTCCCTGGATGAAGTGCTCAAGAAGCTTGAAGACATGGGGCTGAGCCTCAAGAACGACGTGGAAGACCTTTGATCGCCGGCAGTTGACATATATGATAAGACCGAAGCAGCACATGTATGTACCCGTCCAGATGGACGGAAATGAAAGGAATTAGAAATGGCAAAGTACAGAAAATTAGGCAGAACCTCAGATCAGAGAAAGGCCCTGCTCAGAAACCAGGTAACGGCTCTTCTTTATCATGGAAGGATAGTTACCACTGAGACCAAGGCTAAGGAAGTGAAGAAGATAGCTGAAGGACTCATCGCGCTTGCGATCAAGGAAAAGGATAACTATGACATGGTTACCATCGAAGCCAAGGTGGCCAGGAAGGACAAGGATGGCAAGAGGGTAAAGCAGATCGTGGACAGGGATGATCCGACTAAGGTTCTCTCCGAGACCACCCGTGATGACAAGGGCAAGATCATTCGCAAGGAAAACGGCAAGGTTGTCACCGTTTATGACACCGAGACCCGTGAGATCAAGAAGGATCAGCCCAGCAGGCTACATGCAAGGCACCAGATGCTGAAGGTTCTTTATGGCGTGACCGAGACGCCCGACAAGAAGGGCGCTGGTTACAAAAAGGCCATCAAGAAAGTGGACATGGTAGCCAGGCTCTTCGATGAGATCGCTCCCAGGTATGCTGACCGCAAGGGCGGATATACAAGGATCGTAAAGATCGGTCCCCGCAAGGGCGACGCAGCCATGGAAGTGGTTCTTGAGCTGGTATAAATGATTATGCGTATATGATGAATGCCGGGAAGATGATTCATTCTTCCCGGCATTTTTTTGCGCAATAAGACCGTCAAGCATGTGCCATATTATGTCAACTAACAACATATCCTATTTAGTCTTCTGGAAATGCTGATAGTCCTTGCAGGAATTCCAGTCGCCGCCCCAGGTGAAGCCATGCTCCTTGAACAGTCGGTAGCACAGGTCGTTTTCGTCGATCTTGTAGGCAAAGGATGCGCTTCTGTCGGCGTAGGCATCGCTGCCGGGCGGAGATACGTAGTCCGAACCGCCTTCACCCTTGCCAAAGACTACGTAAGGGTTGTAATAGGGATTCACGTCCATGGCCAGGCCGTAGGCGTGCTTTGACAGGGAAGAGGAACCTTCGACGACGCGGTAGTTGAAGCAGGAAGTGTTGTTTGCGGACATCGAAGCCGTGTCATCGCCGCCGTAGTTATCTATGAGGACAACCCTTTCCAGCTGGTATCCGGATTCATACAGTTCTGAAAAAATCTCAACCAGGTCCTGAGCGATCGCCCGGTTGGCCATGAGTTCGCCTGCCTGCACGGTTCCATTGAAATCAACGTATTTGATCCCGACGTATCTCAGGTCATCGATGGTAACCTCGCTGGCGCCATCGGCTGGATATGAAGTGCCGGTGACGTATGTGATCATGTCTTCGTTAAGCGGCTCGTAATAGAAGCCGTCGGAGTACGTGACCCTGTCCGGGGAGGATGCATTGTCCGGATCGTAGAAGTGGATCTGCGCAGACGTGACGTAGTTACAGGTTATGTCAACCAAATCATCATCGGCTGACTCAGTTTTATCCGGCGTACCATCGGCAGTCGCATCATCGCCTTTAGTTATGTCAACTGAATCCGCAGACTCTGCCATTCCTGTCAGTTCGGTTTCCTTTGTGCCATCCGGTTTTGAATCCGCACCGCTCTTTTTCTCAGCCCTTATGATTTCCGATCCTGCATCCGTAGCGCTCTTTTCCTCTGCCCTTGGGTGTTCCGTCCCCGCATCCGCACCGCTCTTTTTCGCGGTTGGCGTAGCATCTGACTGCAGTTCCTCAATCGTTCGCCCGGCATAAGCCTTTTCAGGATTGGCCTCCGCGTAATCGCTCAGCGAGTCGCCTGTCAAAAAATGCACGCTGATCACCGAGATGGCGGTTATGAGTGCAATCGCGCCAAGCCCCTGCACGACCGGCAGAAAGTATTTGTTTTTTTGATTGGTCCGTTTTATCAGTTCGTTAAGCTTCATGTCTTGTTCCTTATTTTTTTCCCTTCTTTCTATGCCCAATGTCTCATGGATGAGACGGGGCATGTTCAGAAATACATGGATGTATTTCTATGCCCAATTATACCATACCCCCCTTTTCATTTGACTATATACCTGTTTGAGATTAAAATAGTTCGGTATGGGAATAATTACAGCCAAAAACCTCATATATGAATACCTGCGCAGGGACGACGAGGGCAACGTCTGTGGCAAGACCAGGGCCGTTGACTGCGTTGACGTGGACGTGCGCCCGGGAGAGTTCATTTCGATACTCGGGCACAACGGATCCGGCAAGTCGACGCTGGCCAAGCATATTAATGCCATCCTGTCGCCTACCGAGGGCGAGGTCTGCGTGGACGGCTTAAATACCGCCGATCCGGCCAACACCTGGGAGGTCAGGCAAAGGGCAGGCATGGTGTTTCAGAATCCTGACAATCAGATCATCGGACAGCTGGTTGAGGAGGACGTGGGCTTCGGCCCGGAGAACCTGGGCGTGCCGACTCCTGAGATATGGGAGAGGGTGAATGAGAGTCTCAGGCTCCTCGGCATGCTGGATTTCCGCATGCGCTCGCCGAACAAGCTCTCGGGAGGACAGAAGCAGCGCGTTTCCATCGCCGGAGTCCTGGCCATGCATCCCAAGTGCATCATCCTGGACGAGCCGACGGCCATGCTGGATCCCAACGGCCGCAAGGAAGTCATCAGGGCCGCCAGGGCGCTGAACGACGTGGAAAAGATCACCATCGTGCTGATAACACATTACATGGAAGAGACGATATATTCGGACAAGATAATCGTCATGGACAAGGGGCACGTAGCCATGCAGGGAACCCCTAAGGAGATATTTTCGCAAGTTGAGAAACTGCAGGAGCTGAGACTGAACGTGCCACAAGTCACGTTGCTGGCTCACGAACTGAAGAAACAGGGCATGCCCATTCCTGACTGCGTGCTCACCCGTAAGGAACTCAGAGAGGCCATCAAGGATGCCTTTAAGTCTTGATCACGTAAACTGCATATACGCTACGGACACCAATCATCCCGTGCATGCGTTGGATGACATATGCCTGACGCTGGAGGATGGCCAGTTCATCGGACTGATAGGACATACCGGCTGCGGCAAGTCCACGCTGGTCCAGCACCTGAACGGTCTGCTAAAGCCCACCAGCGGGACTATTACTTTTGACGGCGAGGACATTCACGCCAGGGATTATGACAGAAGGGCCCTGCGCGGAAAGGTCGGGCTGGTCTTTCAGTATCCCGAGCATCAGCTGTTCGAGACGGACGTACTTGCCGACGTCTGCTTCGGCCCCAAAAACCTGGGCCTGGACAAGGATGAGATCGAGAAGAGGGCCAGGGAAGCCCTTTTGGCCGTAGGCATGACCGAGGAGGAATTCGGCAATTCACCGTTCGAGCTGTCTGGCGGACAGAAAAGAAGGGTGGCGATAGCCGGAGTCCTGGCGATGCAGCCGAGGGTACTCATTCTCGACGAACCCACGGCGGGACTCGATCCGGCGGGCAGGGAAGAGATACTGGAGCTTACGGCTAAGCTTCACCATGACAACCACATGACGGTCATACTGGTCTCGCACAGCATGGACGACGTGGCCAATTACGTGGAGAGGCTGCTGGTCATGGACCGGGGCAGGGTAAAGTATGATGACGTGCCCAAGGAAGTATTTAAGCACGTGAAGGAACTGGAGGACATGGGCCTGGCTCTGCCCGAGATCACCTACGTGATGCGTTCGCTAAAGAGGCACCGTTTCGACGTGGATGAGACGACCACGACCATCGAGGATGCCTGTGAGCAGATAATGAACCTGTATAGGATGAGAAAAGCCCCCATGGATGGGCAAAACGGATCCTCGTCCGAAGAAAAGGCATGATCAGAGAGATTACGATTGGACAATATTATGATGCTGAATCGGTCATTCACCGTCTGGATCCCAGGGTTAAGCTCGTAGCGACGCTAGTTTACATAATATCAATATTTCTGGTGGACAATCCGGTCGGATATGCCTTCGTGGCCGCGTTCATGATCGTCATGGTCGGCCTGTCCGGGGTACCGGTCAGGTACATAGTCAAGGGCCTGCGCCCCATCATGATAATATTGTTCATTACGGTGCTTTTTAACATGCTGCTTACGCCCGGCCGGGTGCTGCTGTCATTCTGGAAGATAAACGTCACCTGGGAGGGCATCAGGATAGGCTTTACGATGGCGCTCAGGCTCGTGCTGCTCATTACGGGCACGTCGCTCATGACGCTCACGACGACGCCGAATAACCTGACGGATGCCATGGAGCGGCTGCTTAGGCCGCTTACCCGCCTGCACGTGCCGGTGCACGAGATCGCCATGATGATGTCGATAGCGCTCAGGTTCATACCGATTCTTCTCGAGGAAACTGACATAATCATGAAGGCACAGATGGCCAGGGGAGCCGACTTTGAAAACGGCGACCTGATCAAGAGGGCCAAGGCCCTCGTGCCCATCCTCGTTCCGCTTTTCATATCAGCATTCAGGAGGGCCAATGACCTGGCCATGGCCATGGAGGCCAGGTGCTATCGCGGGGGAGAGGGCAGGACCAAGATGAAGCCGCTCGTCTATGCCAGACGCGATTACGTCTCATATGCCATTACCTGGTGTTTCTTAGCCGGATGCGTCCTGATCAGGATATTCCTGTAACGACCGGAGAAAACAATGAGGATTTTTCTCAAAGTATCATATGACGGCACGGCATACCACGGATGGCAGGCGCAAAAAAACGAACCCGCCACCATAGAGGGCGTGCTGAATGACTGCCTGACCCTGCTCACGGGAGCCCCCGTGGAGGTGACGGGCTGCAGCCGTACCGATGCCGGCGTGCATGCTCGCGGCAACGTATGCATATTTGACACCGCATCCGCGATACCTCCTGACAGGTACGTGCAGGCCCTGAACGGCGTTCTGCCGGCTGACGTCCGCATACTGGATTCCTTCCGCGTGGACGATTTGTTTCATCCCAGACACGCAGACACTCGCAAGACGTATTGCTACAGGCTGTTTCACGGAGAGATCTGTCCGCCCTTTGAAAGGCTCTACAGGCATCACGTTTACGGACCGCTGGACGTGGAAGCCATGCAGGAAGCGGCCGGAGCATTCATGGGAGAGCATGACTTCGCGGCATTCTGCGCGGCCGGATCCCATGCGGAAACGACTGTCAGGGAGATATACGGCCTTGGCGTAACGAGCAATCCCGCACGCGGCGGGATGCGACCGGCCTGCCCGGCGATCGTGAACGAAGCGGAACCTGCCGCACACGACGATTCCGAATGCGTCGACATATGCGTCACCGGCTCGGGCTTTCTGTACAACATGGTCCGCATAATCGCCGGCACGCTGCTTGAAGCCGGCAGGGGCCGGATCAGACCCGGAGACGTGGCCGGCATCATAGCCGGGCTGGACAGATCCAAGGCAGGGCCTACGCTGCCGCCCGGAGGACTGTGTCTCGAATCGATAGAATACGTGGGCGGGGTGCCGCGCATTCCTTAAGCGCCCATGGATGCTTTTCCTTGGATAGCGGCATCATAAAAAACGATAAAAACGATGCAAACGTCAAGTTTTTTGCTGATAAACCCTTGCGTAATGCATGGGATGAGAGTAAAATAATTGGGCATGTGCGTAGGATCCGTGCATCCATGACACGGCTCCTTAAGGCATGCAGCAGTATGATCATGCACGTGCGTCTGGTTCCGTCCGGTGCCCGGCAGGGTAGAACGGGATATCGCGGATGCTCATACCGCAACAGGACGTGCGGAAGTTTAACCAAATGGAGGTAAGACATGAGTGTAGTATCAATGAAGCAGTTACTTGAAGCAGGCGTTCATTTTGGACACCAGACCCGCAGGTGGAACCCCAAGATGGCTCCCTATATCTTTACGGAGCGCAACGGGATCCACATCATCGACCTGCAGAAGAGCGTAGGCAAGGTCGACGAGGCCTACAATGCAGTATTCGACATCGTATCACAGGGAGGAACGATCCTTTTCGTAGGTACCAAGAAGCAGGCACAGGATGCGGTCAAGACCGAGGCAGAGCGTTGCGGAATGTTCTATGTTAACGAGAGATGGCTGGGCGGCATGCTCACCAACTTCCGTACCATCCGTTCACGCGTTGAGAGACTTAAGGCCATCGAGAAGATGTCAGAGGACGGAACCTTTGACGTACTGCCCAAGAAGGAAGTCATCCAGCTTCGCAAGGAGTGGGACAAGCTTGAGAAGAACCTCGGCGGAATCAAGGAGATGACGAGGATCCCCGACGCGATCTTCGTAGTTGATCCCAAGAAGGAGCACATCTGCGTACAGGAGGCTCATACCCTGGGAATCACCCTGATCGGAATCGGCGACACCAACTGCGATCCTGAGGAACTTGATTACGTGATCCCCGGCAATGATGACGCCATACGTGCGGTCAAGCTGCTTACCGGCAAGATGGCTGATGCGGTCATCGAGGCCAACCAGGGCGAGGAGTTCGTAAGCGACGAGAACATACAGCCCGAGGCAACGGAGAGCGAACCCACCGACATCGAGGAGATCGCAGCTGACGAGGAATGATTGAGCGTGACCTGATTCCGGATCGGAGTCATGGATCCGCAGCAGATATTAGTTTTTCAGGAGGAAATGAAAATGGCAGATATTACAGCAGCAATGGTCAAGGAGTTGCGTGAGTCCACGGGCGCCGGCATGATGGACTGCAAGAAGGCCCTGGCTGAGACCAATGGAAATATGGAAGAGGCAGTTGAAGTTCTGCGCAAGAGCGGAGCTGCCAAGGCTGAGAAGAAGGCAAGCCGCATCGCAGCAGAGGGAATCTGCCGCGTGGCCATCGACGGAGACAAGACCGCCGCAGTCGTTGAGGTTAACTCTGAGACCGACTTCGTGGCCAAGAACGAAGTGTTCCAGACGTTCGTTGAGGGAGTTGCCAGGCAGGCACTTGCTTCCGGAGCGTCTGACGTGGATGCGCTTCTTGAGGAAAAATGGAACGAGGATGTTTCCAAGACAGTTAAGGAAGTGCTCGTTGACAAGACCGCTACCATCGGAGAGAAGCTTTCGATCCGCCGCTTTGAAAAGGCAAGCGGTGACTGCGTTGTTTCATATCTGCATGGCGGCGGACGCATTGGCGTGGTCGTAGCAGCTGACGGCGCAGGAGCTGATGCTTCCGTTAAGGAAGCCCTGACCAACGTGGCAATGCAGATCGCAGCCATGAGCCCCAGGTTCATCGCTGACAGCGACGTTGACCAGGCTTACGTCGATCACGAGACCGAGATACTCAAGGCTCAGATGGATGCCGATCCCAAGGAAGCTGCCAAGCCCGATAACGTTAAGCAGGGCATCATCAAGGGCCGCGTGAACAAGCTGCTCAAGGAAGTGGTGCTGCTTGATCAGGCATACGTCAGGGCAGAGGACGGCAAGCAGACCGTTGCCCAGTACCTGGCTACCGTCAGCAAGGACCTTAAGCTCACCAAGTTCATCCGTTATGAGGTTGGCGAGGGCATGGAAAAGAAGAATGAAGACTTTGCCGCTGAAGTTGCAGCTCAGATGAACGCTTAAGCAACGGATGCTGACAAGAGGTTAAGTTTTAGTTGATCACAGTCGGCTGGTTCTGGCCGACTGTTTCACTTTTAAGGAGGTCAAGATGAGCGAACGATCCATAGGTACGAGATGCGTACAGGGCGGTTATACGCCGGGCAACGGAGAACCCAGGCAGATACCCATCATCCAGTCAACGACTTTTAAGTATGACACCAGCGAGGACATGGGCAGGCTGTTTGACCTGGAGGCGAGCGGTTACTTTTATACCAGGCTGCAGAATCCGACCAATGACTACGTTGCCGCCAAGATTGCGGAGCTTGAGGGCGGTACGGCCGGAATGCTGACCGGCTCCGGACAGGCTGCCAACTTCTTTGCGCTTTTTAACGTATGTGAAAACGGAAGCCACATAGTCGCTTCATCCTCGATATATGGAGGTACGTTCAACCTGATCTCAGTGACCATGGCGAAAATGGGCATTGACGTGACGTTTGTCTCACCCGACGCGTCCGAGGATGAGCTTGACGCGGCCTTTAAGGACAACACCCGCGCCATGTTCGGAGAGACCATAGCCAATCCCGCACTGACCGTGCTTGACATTGAAAAGTTCGCGAGGGTGGCACACAGGCATGGCGTTCCGCTCATCGTGGACAACACCTTCCCCACTCCCGTGGGATGCCGGCCCTTCGAATGGGGAGCCGACATAGTCACTCATTCCACCACCAAGTACATGGACGGACACGGTGCCGCCGTGGGCGGAGCCATAGTTGACTCGGGCAATTTTGACTGGATGGCTCATGCGGACAAATTTCCCGGACTGTGCACTCCCGACGAGTCGTATCACGGCATCACGTATGCCGGGAAGTTCGGACAGGGCGGTGCCTTCATCACCAAGTGCACGGCTCAGCTCATGAGGGATTTTGGATGCATACAGTCCCCTCAGAACGCTTTCCTGCTGAACCTGGGACTCGAATCGCTGCACGTACGCATGCCCAGGCACGTCGAGAACGGGCAGGCCGTGGCTGAGTTTCTGGCCAGGCAGCCCGGAGTCGTTCACGTCAGCTATCCGGGACTTGAATCGGACAAATATCATGAAATCGCGCTTAAGTACTTGAACGGAGGCGGATGCGGAGTCGTGAGCTTCGAGATCGAGGGCGGCAGGAAGGCTGCGGAGAGCTTCATGAAGAAACTCAAACTGGCAGTGATAGAGACTCATGTGGCGGATGCACGTACATGTTGTCTGAATCCCGCGACGAGCACCCACAGACAGATGACCGACGAACAGCTTGCGGCTGCAGGTATACCTGCCGGCCTTATACGTATCTCCTGCGGTCTGGAGGATCCGGCGGACCTGATCGGGCGGTTTGGATAAGTTCCGGTAGTTACCGTAGGGGTGGATCCTCCTGGATATTCATAGTAGAATTTTTCCTTGTGCAACTGTCCGTTGAAAGCCCAAACAAAGATGTGGTAATCACCCAGGTTTTCAAGAATAAGCCCACCATTAGTCTGCTTATCCCCATCGACAGATACGGAGTTTGGCAGTCTGACGGCAGTATTTGGATATCTGATTCCGGAAACAGTGAAGCCATTGTCTGAAAGGGAGGCGGCTTCAAGGCTTGTGACAAAGTCACCTTCCCAGACAGCCTTGTCGGGAACCCGCCATCCTGCAGGGCATGGATCGAATATGGTCTTGGCGGCAGCCCAGAGATCGTCTGTCATGTCAGAGGCCCACTCTGTCTGGTCAGAGCTGCTGATAATATTCCAACTGCTGTACAAATATTGTGGGTTCTTGTTTACAT
>CALGGH010000272.1 GCA_937916415.1 uncultured Lachnospiraceae bacterium | reverse complement strand
CTCTTTCCCTACACGACGCTCTTCCGATCTGTCATCCAACATGCGCGAAAGGGACAGGGAAGAATTCCTGGCAAGGTTCAGGGAGCGTGATGCGGAGTCGGATGCGCCGACCCTGGTGGGATTCTGCGTGCTCGGCGGGATCTTCGCCGAAGGGATAGACTTAAAGGATGATGCGCTCATAGGGGTGATCATAATTGGCACCGGCCTTCCCCAGATCGGAGGCGAAAGGGACCTGCTCAGGAGTTTCTTTGAAGAACGCGGACGTCAGGGCTATGAATACGCATATTCCTATCCCGGGATGAACCGCGTGCAGCAGGCGGCCGGCCGCCTCGTCCGTACGGAGACGGACGTGGGCGTCATAGCGCTGCTTGACGACAGGTTCACGTGGACTTCCAACGTCAGGATGTTTCCGAGGGAATGGAGCGACGTGACGGACGTGAGCTTAGAAGACGTATCGGAAACCGTGATGGGCTTTTGGAGCAGGCATGATTATTGATCGCAGCCAAGCTCGCGTACGTCGTTTCTGACGTTTTCGGCATGCCTGTCCCAGGATTCGTAGCGTTCGTCTCTCCGCCGGTCGGGAGCGTCGAACCTGTACAGGATCTCCTGACCCAGATATCTCGTGAACTTGCAGCTGCCGCTGTAGTTTAAGTGGGACGGATCGTTAAAGTCGGGTCTCAAAGTCCAGATCCATGTGATCATAGAAATAGTTGGTACCGTTGTAAGGATCTGTTACAGAATAACTTTTAATTCTTCTTGTCTGCTTTTCTGATTGCTTCGTCAAAAATCCTCGCTGTACCTCGGTACAGCTCCGGTTTTTTCCTTGCAATCAAAAAAAGCATACATCGCATAATTTAAAAGTTATTTCTGAACAGCTCCTAAGAGAGTTCATAGTGGTTGGCTATCTCGTGCACCCTGTTGTAGACGAGTTCATGATCGTCATTGGTGGGATAGGGCGCAACTATCAAAAACAGGCCTATGTCATTTTCCCTCGTGTATTCTATTATTTTCTGCGGGTAAACCTCGGACTTGATCGTGATGCCGCCGCTGTCGTGCATGTCGAGCGTCGGCTCATCGATTTTTTTTAATATTTTATGAATATGACGTTTGGTGAGGCGTGAGCCCGCATACCTCTTGAGAAAGCTGTTGGAGACGCCGGATGAAGCAAAAGCAAAAAAAAATGACCCGCATAAGCGAGTCATTAGAGCAGGTGAAGGGAGTCGAACCCTCCTATCCAGCTTGGAAGGCTGGCGTACTAGCCGATGTACTACACCTGCAAGCGGTCACGACGATCATTTCTGTCGCGAACATATTGCATTTTACTAGGATTGAACCGTCTTGTCAAGAGTTTTGTGGAAACCGCCTGCATATGGTAAAATTATCTTCATGAGCGTTAAGTGTGACGTATGCTTTAGGCATTGTGAATTGAAACCGGGTCAGACCGGTGCGTGCGGGGCACGCATCAACGCGGATGATCAGTCCGTCGCATCATGCAGCTATGGCTGGGTGACGGGACTGGCCCTGGATCCGATCGAAAAGAAACCCCTTTACCGCTTTCATCCGGGCAGCAGGATCCTTTCCGTGGGGAGCTTTGGATGCAACTTAAAATGCCCCTTTTGCCAAAACGTGGACATATCCATGGCAGATGGACGCATGCGTCCGGAGGCGGAAAGAGTCAGTCCGGAGGAACTGGCCGACATGGCGTACGGATGGAGGAACCGGGGCAACGTAGGCGTGGCATTTACGTACAATGAACCGCTGGTCGGATATGAGTACGTGCGGGATGCAGCGAGGCTCGTACATGAGAGGGGCATGTTGAACGTGGTCGTCACCAACGGATCCGCATCACCATGGGTGCTGGATGAACTGGAGCCATACGTGGATGCGATGAACGTGGACCTCAAATGCTTTAATCCCGATTACTATCGCGACGTGCTAAAGGGCGACATGGAGACTACGCTAAACTTCATTGAAAGGGCGGTCTCATTTGCGCACGTGGAGCTGACGACGCTGATCATACCGGGAGAAAACGACGGTGACGATGAAATGCGCAGGCTGTCTGCATGGGTGGCAGGCCTGGAGGTCGGGTCGGGACGCCGGATTCCGTTGCACGTGACGAGGTTTTTCCCGAGAAGCAGGTATGCGGACAGGACACCAACTGAGGTATCAAAGGTTTATCACCTGGCCGCTGTGGCGCGTGAGAATCTTGAATGGGTATATGAAGGAAACGTATGATGAGTGAGCGAGGAGGCTTCAAATGGGAATAGACTTAACGTCCATATTAAATAGCGGAAATGGAATATCTGACCTGACCAGGGTCGCGGAAGGCTTTAAGGCCCTGGCGGAAAGCAGCCGCGAGTCCGGCACGGAGGCGGACTTTTCGGCGATGCTGGCGGAACAGACCGGTAAACTGTCCACAACCGTGAGCGCTTCTAAGGACCTGACGGAGATGCAGGAACTGATGGAGATGCAGGAACTGATGGAGTCGTTGGACAAGTCCATATTGGGAACGATGGGCGAGAGACTGGATTCGGAATCGCTCGCCGCAGGCCTCCTGAAGGATGAAAAAGCCGGAGAAGTGATAGAGTCGCTGGTTGAAGGCCACCTGAACGGCATCATGCTATCGGATGCCGACGAGCTGGATGATGATGATTCGGCAGAAGAGGAGGCCGCCGGCTCGCTGCCCGTGGATTCCACTGAAACCCTGGCCGAAAATCTGGAGACGATCATCGCGGGACTCGGTCAGGCGATCGATTGATCCGCGGCAATGGACTAAACAGGCTTTTTTTGGTAAAATTTGCGATGGAAATGCATCCGGGCATTTCCTGACCTGAATGGTCCGGTTCTACGGACCGCGTCCTGCATTAAAACACAATTGGGGAGATTTTTATGAGCAGACAATTGAGAACCAGACATTTAAGCGGAGTAGCGAGCACCGAAGTGCGTGAATATGAGACAAGGCACAGGCATCTGGCCAGGGAGGCCGCGGCGGACGGGATGATCCTGCTTCGCAATGAAAACGACGTGCTGCCCATTGAACCGGGACGGAGCGTGGCTCTGTATGGATCCGGCGCACTGCACGTGATAAAGGGAGGAACCGGTTCCGGCGACGTCAATCAGAGGGAGGTCGTAAGCATTTATGACGGACTCAAAAACGCCGGCATCCGCATCGCCAATGAGAAGTGGCTCGAGGATTACGAAAAGGAATACCGGGAGTGCCGTCTCAGGTGGCGTGATGAGATACTGTCGCAGTCCAAGACCGAGAGTCACGAGGACCTGTTTGAGATATATGCCGGCAATCCCATGCCCTGTCCCATCGGACCTGATCCGGAGCATGAGGACGCCCGGGTCGCATTGTACGTCATCAGCCGTACTTCGGGAGAATCAGCTGACCGCAAGGATGCCGAAGGTGACGGACGCCTGACCGCGGAGGAATATGGGTTCATCAACAAGCTGTGCGGAATATATGACAGCCTGATCCTGATCCTCAACATAGGCGGCCTGATAGAACTGAAGTTTCTGGATGACTTCAGCAACATCGAGGGCATCGTGTACATGTCGCAGCCCGGAATGGAGGCCGGAAATGCACTGGCGGATGTTTTGACCGGCAAGGTCAATCCCTCCGGAAAGCTCACGGATTCCTGGGCTTATGAGTATCAGGACTATCCGGGAGCAAAGGAGTTTTCGACTAACGGGGCAAGCCTTGAGTATGCTGCCTATCATGAAGGCATCTACGTGGGATACAGGTATTTTGACAGCTTCAACAAGGCGGTCAGGTACGGATTCGGATTCGGCCTGTCATATACCAGGTTTCAGATAACGACCGAGGGCGTGGAACTCTCCGACAAGGACGGGAGCAAGCCGATGGTGGCAGTCAGGGTCCGCGTTCAGAACGTGGGTGACAGGCATGCCGGACGTGAGGTCGTGCAGATATACGCATCATGCCCGGACGGCCGCATGCCCAAGGAGCACAGGAGGCTGGTGGCCTTTGCCAAGACCGGCATGATCGAGCCGGGTCAGGCAGAACTCATCACCATCAAGTTCTCGGTGGACCTGCTGACCTCGTACAGCACGGAAGCACCCGGATACGTTTTGGAAGAAGGATATTACGGCATATGGGTAGGCAACAGCCTGGGCGACAGCAGCATACGCGGCCTGCTCAAGATGGATCACGGCATCATCGTGACCGCCACCGAGGGCATATGTCAGCCGGAGAAGCCCCTGAAGGAAATAGAGGAGTCCGAGGCCAAGAGATCGACGAGGTACAAGGCCTGGATCGAAAAGGCAAAGGGCAGGAACGTGCCCATTGTCAACATTTCACACATATACCAGCATACCAGGATAGTGGATTATCATGGTCACGAAGAGGTTGACCGGGAATCATACGACATGGCGGCATCGCTGGGCATAGACGAACTGATCAAAATGACGACCGGTGACCTGTCCAGGGGAGAGATGCACACCGACGGAGTGATCGGTTCGAGCGGACTGGCGGTTCCCGGATCCGCGGCCGAGACGTGCACGGCATGCGTGGACAAGGGCATAGGCTCAATGGTGCTCACCGACGGACCTGCGGGACTCAGGCTGGATCAGTATTATTACGTTGATCCCAATGGCGGCCTTACGCAGCGCAATTTCATGGAAAAGGTCGAGGGAGGACTCTTTAATACCAAGGGAGACTATCCTGACGATTATACCAGGTACTACCAGTTCTGCACCGCTTTCCCCGTGGGAACCCTGATGGCCCAGACCTGGGATCCGGAACTGATGGAAAGGTTCGGAGCCGCGGTCGCCGAGGAAATGATGGAGTTTCAGACCTCGCTCTGGCTGGCTCCCGGCATGAACGTACACCGCAATCCCCTTTGCGGACGCAACTTTGAATACTTCTCGGAGGATCCTTATCTGTCGGGCATGATGGCTGCCGCCGTCACCAGGGGAGTGCAGTCCAAGGACGGATGCGGAACCACGATCAAGCATTTTGCATGCAACAATCAGGAAGCGAACAGGATGCACTGTGACTCGCGCGTAAGCGAGCGCGCCCTCAGGGAGATATATCTCAAGGGATTCGAGATCTGCGTCAGGTCGGCGCAGCCCATGGCCGTCATGACCAGCTATAACCTGGTCAACGGCGTGCATACGGCCAACAGCTTCGACCTGTGCAGCAAGGTGCTTCGCGACGAGTGGGGCTTCAGCGGACTGGTAATGACCGACTGGACCACGACGGAGCACGGAGACGACTGCACTGCAGCCGGATGCCTGAGGGCAGGCAATGACCTGATCTGTCCGGGCAACGTCTCAGACCACGAAAACATCAGGTCGGAACTCATAGACGGCCAGCTTTCACAGGACGAGATCAGACGGTGCGTGGCCAGGCTGATCAACGTATGCCGTCAGAGCAACGCATATCTGGACGTGCCTCCCTATGCCGAGCAGTTCGGGAACAGGCTCAAGGTATACCTGAAGGTAGAAAAGGAAAAGGCATGAGACCGGGCTGCAATGGTGACGCCTGATGGCATTGATCGACGAACTGATTAAACTGAAAGGATCCGACATGCTGCCCCTGCACATGCCCGGGCATAAGAGGAGCGGCAGGATCAGGTCCATGGAGGGCATATACGGCATCGACGTGACCGAGATAGACGGATTCGATGACCTGCATGCTCCCTGCGGAATGCTAAAGGACATGAATGAGCGCGGCGCACGGATATATGGGGCGCACGCTGCATGGATGTCCGTAAACGGTTCGACCGCGGCCAATGAGGCGGCGCTGCTGGGAACGTGCAGGCCCGGAGATGCAGTGCTGATGGCGAGGGCATCGCACAGGTCCATATATCATGCCGTGGAGGTCGGTGCCCTGAGGCCTGCGTACCTGTCAGGGAGCGTGACCGGCGATGCTTCCATCGTGCTGCCGCCTACGGCGGGAGAAGTGGAGCGTGCATTGTCGTCACGTGAGGACGTGCGTGCCGTGGTCATCACGTCGCCCACGTATGAGGGAGTGATCGCGGACGTGGCAGGCATAGCCGGGGCCGCTCATGCGCATGGGGCCACGCTCATAGTTGATTCGGCCCATGGAGCACATTTCGGCATACGAGGGGATGACGCGGCGGGACCCATTACGCAGGGGGCGGACCTGGTGATCCTGAGCCTGCACAAGATGCTGCCCGCACCCACGCAGACGGGGCTTCTGCTCGTCTCGGGGGAAGCCGTGTCGGAGGCAAGGGTTTCTCCGGCGAGGATAAGCCATTACCTGGACGTGTTTCTTACGTCATCGCCATCGTACGTGCTGATGGCGGGCATCGGCGAGTGCCTGGGTTACGTGGAAAGTGAAGCGGTAGCCGACCTTGGCCGGATGAGGGGCATCCTGGAGGATTATAGACAAGGAGCAGGACTGTCCGCGCTGGACGTGTCATTGCCCGTCCCCGGAGCGGATCCTTTTAAGATGGTCATAAGATCTCGTGACGGATTTCCCACCGGAAGGGAAATATATGATATATTAAGGAAAGAGTATCACATACAGTGTGAGATGGCGGGAGTGGGATACGCACTCGCGCTTTTTAGCGTAATGGATGATGAGAAAAGCGTTGACCGATTAGGTCAAGCCCTGCGTGCTATCGATTTAAGGGCCGTTGACGGTTCCGGATCGCAGGTCGCCGGGGCAACGCTCGGCGGGTCAACGCGCGGCGGGGCATCGCGTACCGGGTCACCGT
>CALGGH010000271.1 GCA_937916415.1 uncultured Lachnospiraceae bacterium | reverse complement strand
AGAAAGAGGGAGTTTTCGGACAGAATTAAGGCGGGGTGATCCCCCCCCCGCCGCATCATCGTCATATTCATCGTCATCCAAATCCATGTCGGATGCTCCGTATTTTTCTGAAAAGTCCGTAACGAAACCCCAGTCATCATCAAAGGCTAGTTCCGGATCATACCGGGGAAGGTCGCTCATCATGATTTCATGGGCCAGTTTCTTCATCTGCCAGTCGAAGCTCTCGGGATGCTGAAGGAAATGGCTCCTGACGTATCGATCCACGTATGCCTTGACGTGCGTCCTGTCACCATAATGCATTTCCCGGCTGATTTCCAGTCTTCCTTCTCGCGGAAGAAAACCGAAGAAATATATGATCTGAACCGGATCCCCCTTACAATTAAGAACCGGCTCTACCTGCGCTTCAATCATCGGTGTCGTAAGCATGTACCGAGGATTGTATATTTCTTTGAGGAAAGGGATGTCCTTGTAGTACATCCTGTACTGATACGTCGTGATCTTGTTTTCGTCAAATACCCTGATCTCATCCATTTGGCTTGCCCTGCCGCCAGTCATCTGGCCTCCGCCACAACGCGGATCATTCCGTTGTCGTCAATCTTGACCTTAAGGTTGTTTACGTACCTGTCCATATAGGTCTTCCTGAGGCTGGGGGTGACGTCCATCCGAGTATTTCTGAAGACAATGTCGGCCAGCTCGTCAGCCGTAAGGCTTTCGAACCTGTCGGCAAGGATCCTGTTGGTTTCCCTGATCAGGGCCGCGTTCCTGATCCTGGAATTGTCGCCTGAGTAAAAGTCCTCAATGTAGCAGTAAAAAATGTTCCTGCTCCGGAGTGCATTCTTCATTGCGGGACTGAACTTGGCCCTCTCGGCCATCATGAGGAAGCTTGCACGGGGCATCTCCTCAATGAGACCCCAGTAATCGGAGTCTGAGGACGCTATCACGAATGAGTCCACGCTGTTTTCATAGAATTCCTTGGTGATACGCATCGTGACCTTCACGTCCGCCAGCGACTTGTTATCCTTGAGCCTTTCGATGAGCACGTATTCTATAGGGATTGAAATGAACTCCTTCAGCACATCCCATGCGTGAGCGGCGTGTTCGTCATCGTACAGAATCAGCTTGGATATTTTGTCGGTCCTGGCCTTTTCCAGGGCGTTTAAGGTGGCGCAGAGAGAATAAGGATCTGAATTCTCGCAATCCACAACGAAGATCAGCTTCTCGGCCTTGTCAATGAACTTGTATATGGCCTGCTTCGTGTCCTCCTTCACGTCCGTCACGAGACTTAAGTCAGGCAGCCCGTCTCCGTGCCATGAATACACATGGCGCATGAACTTCTGGTCACTGGCCAGCAGGTTTCCGTAGTCGTCGGCCGCTTCCCAGTGCATGAATGCCTGATATGGATAATAGCTCCTTTTTGCATAGTATTCCCCAGCGATCTTTTTCATGTAAGCGTCATTATACTTGCCGGGAAAGACGAAGAGATCCCTCAGGTATTCCCAGTTGATCCAGTCCGGGAACAGCTTTTGGCAGTTGTTTATCCTGTTCTTTATCTGGGTGTGGAGTTCTATGAGAAAAGGATTTGGCTCACGGTTGTTGCCGTATACCTGAATCCCCTCGGAATGCAGGTACGTCAGCGCATCCGTGGGAACGAGTTCCGGAATGGACGTCATGGTCTTATAGTTCTGCTGGATTTCCACGCAGACGTCATGGAAGTTGGCGACCACTGCCGTGCGGACCATGCACAGGTTGCGGATGATCTTCGCGTGCCGGTCCCTCTCCAGCCGCTCGTACACTGTAAGGTCGAGCGTGCCATCCTCACGTTCAAATATGCCTTTCTTCACTCCTATGAGATACGCAAAGGCGGACACGATCTCATAGTGCTCTCCGCTTCTGTCCGGGCCGAAGTCCGTCATGTCTATGTTTAAGTTGGATAAAAGATCGTTAACCCTGATTCCCATGTCATTCCCCCCAAGTGCCGGCATGACGTGATGCCGGATGTTCCGTACGGCCTATGGCCGGATAAGAACATTATACCCCATGCCATGCCAAAATGTCTCATGGCGATGGTTTTCAACGCCTTGCTGGCATCTATCCCACTATTTCATGGAGCCTCCGGATTCCAAAAATGCGGAAAGGACCGGCCGCAACCGATCCTTCCGCTTAACTCATCCAAAGAGGCGTTGGGGCACCCCATTGAATCTTATTTGTTGGTCCATTCGCCGTCCACGAAGGTCTTGCCTGCCGTGTTCC
>CALGGH010000270.1 GCA_937916415.1 uncultured Lachnospiraceae bacterium | reverse complement strand
TGGCTCCCACGGCCCCGACGTGCGGCATCGTGGCGCATCCAGCCATCAGCCTCAGCCAGTCCTTTTGTACGATTTCCACGTCATCGTTCATGAACAGCAGCAGATCGCCCGTGGCATTAGCCGCCGCCAGGTTGCACATCGCGGAGAAGTTGAACTCCATCGGACTGTATACGTACCGATGCGGGATTCCGCCGCAGAAGTCCTCAATGACGGACTCGTATTCAGATTTATTGGCATCGGTGGAACCGTTATCCACCACGACAAATTCAAGATTGTGATAATCCGTACGCTCAAGGAAGCTGTCAAGCAGGCATCGCAGCACGTCAGGATGGTCCTTACTGAGTACCAGGACCGATACGAGGGGTTCGCCGCCATTGTCACGCAGGACGTGCCTCGTGACCCCGTCCTGGCCCTCCAGGAATCTTACCCGCATGCATCGGCGCTTGAAGGACCTTTTCTTGATCTCGTCAAACCTCTCGTCGGATCCCCACGTCAGTCGGCCGGTGCCCAGTTCCTGACGGATCACGTCGCAGGCGGCCTTCCACGCCGCGTAATCATCTTCGGGTTTTGATGCATTTCCCCCGAAGATGCCAAACTTCGCATCGGCATCATTATGAAACAGCACCTGCGGCACGTGGACAATGCGCGCATCGTCATAAGTCTTGCCTGCCTTTTCTGCCGCCTGCAAAAACAGGTCATACACGTTGGCAAAGGGATCGGAGGATCCCAGCCAGTCCGCCCTGATCGCAAAATCCGTCCTAAGCAGGGCAACTCCGCCGAAATAAAAGAAACTGTCAAACGTATCCGGCGACCAGTCCGGCTTAAACCACGGTTCAATCCTGCGTTTGCCCGCCACGGTCTCATATTCCCAGTCTTCGTCGGCATATGCTGCCACGGCCTCGGGATGATCGGCCAGGATCGTTCCAAATCTTTCAGCATAACCGTCCGCAAGACGCCCCTGCCTGTTTACGAATATGATCCATTTAGGAGCGTCATCTATGTTAAACGGCGGCTTGATGCCCTTGCAGTCCTCCATGCATACTACGGAAAAGCCGGCCTCCCTGATGCGTGACATGCCGGACTCCCTGTATTCGGCGTATTTTTGTTCCCAGGGATCCCCGGCCATCCATCCGGCATAATAATCCTCATATGCCCAGAGCCTGCGCTCGTACGGGTCGAAGGCATCGTGGGCGGATGGGGCGGGTGCTTCGCCGGTCACGGATTCATCATCGCCTGCATTTACGCCGGCACCCGCGCCCGGTTCAGTGCCCGGGATGCCCCGCAGCCTGCCATACAGCTTGCGTGCAGGCGCCAGCAGCTTCCAGTAGGAGCTGTTAGTGATCCGGTCAAGCTGCGCCTGCAGTTCCGCAGTCCTGGAATCCAGCTCGCCTATGCGCACGGCCAGATTGTTATTGTATTTTTTCTGCCTTCGGAAGACGTCTTCGTAATACCTCTCCCACGTGTACTCTTCAGCAGGCATCAGTCATTTACCCTCTCAAGGCCATTTGTCATTCAGTTCATCAAGCATGCACCCGCAGACGAAGTCAGCGTTTCTCCAAAAAGCCCATCCTGCCTATCCTGGATGCTGTTTCCGCGTCGATCACGGTCACCGTCATGTCGGCCCGAAGCACGTTGACGGGTTCATCCCCGTATTCCTTCAGCACAAAGGTGAAGCCGGGGTCGGAGGTGGCAAAGGCATAAACGCCGGGACCAATTTTGTGTCCGTTGCACCTGAATCCCCTGCCGGACATCTGCAGGGGCCTGCCGTTCCACGTGGCTTCCCGTACGGTCACGATGCAGAATTCACTGCAGGGATCGATGCGTATGGCCCTGCATCCATGCGAGACCTGCGCTTCAAGCGGCAGGGCATTCACAAAGAAGGATTCATCCTCGTTGAACCCCCGCCCGGTATCCTCATATATCTGCGGCCTCATGGACAGGGACACGTCCCTTTGTCCGGCCGTCTCGCCCAGGGACATCACGCGGTTGCCTATAAGCTCCCTGATCTCATCCAGTGACTTATGGTCTCCGGTAACCTTCTTTTGGAACTTCATCTCGCGTTCACGGTAAGCGTCAGCGTCCTTGTCACTCACCTTCAGCATGGATAAAATTAAATCCAGATCTAATTTATTTCTCTTTTCATCTTCCAAAACATAGCAATAAATGGCCCTGAATCCAAGCTCACTGGCGGTCCAGGATTCAGTCGTGGTCCATTCATAATCTATGACGGTCCACTCATCGCCGTTGATCAGTATGTTGGAGAAGATCAGGTCTACGTCGGTGACGTCAGATCCTTCCGAGCCATAGGATATCCTGTCCAGGTATTCGCCAAAAAGCCTGGCAAAACCGTCAGCGTCATTCCGGGCAAGCAGTCCGTCGAGCTTCGACTCCAGCGTCTCTCCTTCGACGTAGTCCAATGTCAGGCTGTTTCCGTCATCCGCAAGCATTGCCCTGTTGATCCTGAGCCTGCCGCCCGCATATCTCCGGGTCAGCTTTTCACAGTTCTCGGCATATTTACGCAGATGCTCCCGCGCCTGTTCGTCCAGGGCCCTCTTGATCACGCGCTTTTGCCCATGACTGTCCGAGATCTCGGTGCAGATGGCATAATCGGCCTGCCTGTCATTGGAATACCTCACGTAATCCACGTCCGGCTCGCTGCCCAGTATCAGCATGTAGGAATTGGAATACAGTCCAAAAAGCCCCTCCTCCAGAATCGAATCATAGGCATTCTTTTCGTTAAAAAGCAGGTACCTGTCCCTGTCCAGATTGCGCAGGTTCAGCTTGAGCTCGCCGCGCCCGGGCAGGCGCTCCTCGGAATACAGGTTGGTCATGAACTTATAGTCGGGATAGGGATAATACATCCTGTGCCGCGCAAAGCCGCACCTCTCGGCTATGGAGATCAGTGCCCTGTCGGTAAACGTCCTGACCACGCCGCCGTCAGGATAGCCCTCTATGGAACTGAAATACGTCCCCAGGTGGTCTTCCGCGCATCCTGCCCAGTATTTCATTCCGAAGCGGTTCTCTATGGCTATGGCGATGGATCCGCCGGGCTTCAGGTGACTTCCTGTCATCCTGAGGAAGTCCCCGTAGGGATCGGCGGAATTCACGTAGCTCTGTGCATATTCAAACACGCCTATCAGGCATACGTAATCATAATCACGGTCCAGTCCCTTTTCCACGTCCGTGAAATTGCCCACGTGGATCGTTACGTTGTCGGCATCTGTCAGACGGTATGCGTTGATGCGGCTGCGCTTGAGCGACAGGTCCACGCAGTCCACCCTGCCTGCCTTGCGTGCGAGCGCTCCCGTTATGGCGCCGCATCCTGAGCCGACTTCCAGCACCTTCATGCCCTTATCAATGGGCAGCCACTCCACTATGTTCTGCCTGAGCGGTGATAGATGATACAGTATCGGCCAGCTGGCAGACTCCTCTATTATGCCCTGATACTCCACGCTCGACCTGTCACGCGCTATCTCAAGCAGTTCGTCCTCCACCGCGCCGTCGCAGTACAGGTCCTCTCCGGAATAGGCGCTCAGGTCCAGAGTAACCTTGCCGATGACCTCTTTATCCATGTCTTTTTGCGTATCAAAAGGAAGTGGCATTTGTTAAATCCTTTTTTAATAATCTGTTCTGTGGAATGCCGATTTTTCTGCTTTTTTGACAGCTATTTCACCGTAACCCTGGACTCGCTGTCATAATACCCCACGGTGTCCTTGTCAGACACGACGGTAAGACCCATCACGTCATATAGCCTGTGATACACCGTGAACACGTCCTCCTCGAATCCGGTACAGCCCAGGCTCACCAGATATTCACCGCCCTGCAGGTTCATGTGTTGGGTAAACTCTATCTCCTTTACCTCTCCGGCACGTACCGGCTCCAGGAAGCTTTTTTCCAGCATCGTGTTGGTTCCCGTTATCTCAGTGCCCCTTATGTTCTTGATCGTATAGGCGAAGATGGGACCGGGTATGTCCTCCTTTATCTCCACCTTCATGCGTATGGCATAATCGCTTCCCTTGATTATGGCTGAGGTCTGGGTGCCGTTTTCGTCCAGGATCGCGTACTCCGTGATCACGGCCTTTTGAGAGCCATATTCTATCAGGTCGGGATTGACGTTCACTCCGTCCGCGGCCTCCGCCGCAGCCCGCCTTACGTCATCATCATCCAGCAGCCTCACCTTTTCCGAGCCCCCGTCATCGGGCAGCTCGTACTGGCCGACCAGAACCTTTTTGTAGGCATCTATCATCTCCTTCGGGCCGCCTTCGCCGAGCTTGACTCCCCGGTTCAGGAGCACGACCCTGTCGCAATACTTGGCGATGGAGCTTAAGTCATGACTGACGAAGAGTATTGTCTTGCCCATTTCCTTGAATTCTTCAAATTTATGATAGCATTTGGCCTGAAAGAACACGTCTCCTACTGAAAGGGCCTCGTCCACTATCAGTATCTCGGGATCTATGTTGATGGCCACCGCAAAGGCCAGGCGGACGAACATGCCGCTGGAATAGGTCTTGACCGGCTGGTACGCGTATTCGCCGATGTCGGCGAAATCCAGTATGGACTGGAGCTTCTCGTCAATCTCCTTTTCCGAAAAGCCGATCATCGTGCCGTTTAAGTATATGTTGTCTATGCCGTTGTATTCCATGTTAAAGCCGGCGCCGAGTTCAAGCAGCGCGGAGATTCGCCCCTCCACCGACACTATGCCCGCCGTAGGGTTTAATACCCCGGTGATGATCTTGAGTATCGTGGACTTGCCCGAGCCATTGGTGCCTATGATGCCCACGGTCTCACCCTTATGGATCGTCAGGCTCACGTCCCTGAGGGCGCTGTGATCCGTATGCCTGCATTTGGACAGTCCAAGAGCCTCCCTCAGCCTGTCTGAGGGCTTTTCGTACAGCTTGTAGACCTTGTCCACGTGTTCAACTTTGATCGCTACGTCAGAATCGGGCATTTCCCACCTCACAGCACGTCGGCAAAGTGTACCTTGAGCTTCTTAAACATCATGCCGCCAATGGTGTAGAGCAGCAGCAGCAATATCCAGAAATAGGCGCTGGAGTAAAAATGCGTCCAGAACCATTCCCCTCCGTATACGGAAAACCTGAATCCGTTGACTATGTAGACCATCGGATTAAGCTTAAACAGGGGCTTAAACTGATCGGGAACCATGTGTATGTCCCAGAGTATCGGCGTCGCCCACATGCCTATCTGCAGTACTATGGCAACGATCTGCTGCAGATCCCTGAAAAAAACGACGATTGCGCAGTTAACGTAACTGAGCGCCAGCACCAGCAAAAACAGGCACAGGTCATAGTAAATGACCTGCAGCGTATACAGGCTGGGGGGATACTTGTAAAATGCAGCCGCAATGAGCAGTATCACCGTAAAGAACAGGTGCGTGAACCAGGCACCTATCACCTTGATGATGGGCAGCACGGAAATGTTAAACACGACCTTTTTGACCAGATAATTATACTCGATCATGGCCATCATGCCGTGATTCAGTGCCTCCTGAAAAAAGAACCAGGGCACGAGTCCCGCCGTCAAAAAGAGAACGTAGGGCACCTCCACGCCACTGGCCACCATCTGAGACCTCGTATTGAATACCTTGTCAAAAACGATCCAATACATGAGCACCGTGACCACGGGCTGGGCCAGCGCCCACACCGCGCCCAGATAGGATCCGGCATAGCGTTTCCTGAAGTCATTTTTGGCCAGCTTCCATATCAGCTTTCTGCTCTGCAGCAGTTCCAGCGGAATAACCTTGAGCTGATCAAAAAAGATGCAAAAAAGCACGCACGAAACCGTGATCAGCGAAATCCCGCTGATTTTTTTGAGCCTCGCCGTGCCGGGATTGTCCAATGGATTGTCATGAAAGAAAACCAGAACTGCCAGGGCAATGCAGAGAACGATCACCATGGACAGGATCACCCTCTTGGCGGTATGCTTTTGATCCTTAGTGCCACTGCCTGCCATTACCTGCGTACGTCCTTGATGCCACCCCATTTACCGTCCTTCTCGGACATGATCAGCTCCATGCCCTCGGGAATGGGCCATTCCACGCCTATGTCGGGATCATTGTACATGATGCCGCCCTCGTCATTAGGATGATAAAAATCCGTAACCTTATAGCAGAACTCCGCATGATCCGAGAGCACCAGGAATCCGTGCGCGAAATTCTCCGGTACGTAAAACTGCTTCCTGTTGTCCGCCGACAAAATGAGTCCGTACCACTGTCCATAGGTGGGGGAACCGGGTCTCATGTCCACGGCCACGTCGAAGACCTCTCCGAAGATGACCCTGACCAGCTTCGCCTGGGGATGGTTGATCTGGAAATGCAGTCCCCTGAGAACGCCCTTACGCGATGCGGACTGGTTGTCCTGCACGAACTCCGCGTCTATGCCTGCCTCCGCATAAGCCTGCTTGTGATACGTCTCGGTAAAATATCCCCTGGCATCTCCGAATACCTCGGGGGTGATCACCTTCAGCCCCTCTATGTGACATGTTTCAACGGTTATCTTTCCCATTTTGATCCTCCGGTCATCTGTAGCTTACGTTTAAGTCAACCCTGGTCTCTATGCCATCCACCGTGCCCTTGGAGGTATACTGCCAGTAATCATAGTATCCGTCATACAGCGGCTCCTCGGTGTACTCAGCCAGCCATGCATGATACGGCGTCAGCTTCTCGGCATCCAGTTTCTTTTCCCACCAGTTCCTGGAAGCGTATACGCCGGCCTCGTATCCGGAGTTGGCCACCGTCTCGCAAAAGGCCTTGGTTATGGCGGTGCGGTCCTCCTTGTTCAGCGAATCCGCGCGTCCCTTGCCGCCGGCTGACTCCGAGTCTATGAAGATCGGCAGGTCCAGCCTGTAGAGCTTGCACTCTTCTATGACCATGCTCGCCTCCTCTATGGCCTCGGTCTCATTGACCGCCTGTGAGAAGAAATAGACCCCGATCGGGATTCCCGCCTTGATGGCGCCCAGGCAGTTGTCCTTGAAAAGCGAGTCACGCACGAGCGAACCCGATGACGCGCCCCTGTATCCACACCTGATGATGGCGAATTCTATGCCGTCGTCAGCCACCTTGTCCCAGTCTATTTCCTTATTATATCTGGAGACGTCGATTCCGATCTTACCCGAGGTCTCATAATAATCCGTCGCGGTATGTTCGGTGCCGTCCGCATCCGCCAGGGCTCCGTTCACCTCGGTATCGTCGGCCGTGATGTCCACCTCGTCCTCATTGAGCACCAGATAAGCTATGTCGCTGAGGGCCTTGTACTCCAGCGTCTTGCTGATCTTGATCATGGTCTTGGTCCGGGGGACTATGTATCCCTCCATCTGAGAAAGCTTGACGTAGTACTCTCCCTCGCGCAGGTGTTCCACGTAGATTATGCCGTCACGGTCCTCATCAACGTACCTGCCGACGTTCTCTATCTCCGCCTCAAAAGGAGTGCCGATGGCCAGGTTCCCCAGGGCGTCTATGACCATGATCCTGAGATCCTGCCCGACGGAATCCATCATCACGTTGACCTTGATCCCATTCTCAACGGTCACGCCCGGCTTATACTGCTTTTTGTCAAAAAAATCTTCATCCCGCATGAAAGCGGTCAGGTCATTGCCGACCTGACCTCCCGTAAACTCCGGATTCTCCTCGGCCACGGTCACGGGATGGCTGCTGCGAAGTCCAAGTTTACGTCTGACAGTATCCCAGTTGGTCACGACCACCACGGCCATGATCAGCACGAACATCAGTATTCCCATGATTATGGACTGCTTAACGATTCGGGAATTCATCCGTTACAGGCCTTCCGCCACCTCCATCAGATACTTGCCATAATTGGTCTTAAGCAAGGGCTCTGCCAGCCTGATGAGCTGGTCCCTGTCTATGAAGCCGCGCTTGTACGCTATCTCCTCTATGCAGCTGACGTACAGGCCCTGCCTTTTTTGGAATGCCGCCACGAAGTCTGCCGCATCCAGCAACGAGTCATGATTACCCGTATCCAGCCATGCAAATCCCCTTCCCAATGTCTCCACCCTGAGGGTTCCCTTCTCAAGATATGCATTGTTGATGCTGGTGATCTCTATCTCTCCGCGAGCGGAGGGCTTGACGTTAGCCGCAATGTCCACGACCTCGTTGTCATAGAAATATAGTCCCGGCACCGCGTAATTGCTCCTGGGATTCTCCGGTTTCTCCTCTATGGAGATGACCATGCCGTCAGCGTCGAATTCCACCACGCCATATTCCCCGGGATCACGCACGTAGTATCCAAAGATCGTGGCACCGCTGTCCCTGGCTGCCGCAGCCTTAAGCACCTTCGAAAAGCTCTGGCCATAGAATATGTTGTCTCCGAGCACCAGCGCGACCGTATCGCTGCCTATGAAATCCGCGCCTATGATGAAGGCATCCGCAAGTCCCCTGGGCTGCTCCTGCACCGCATAGCTGAAACTGAGCCCCAGCTGCTCTCCGGTGCCAAAGAGTTCTTCAAATACCGGCAGGTCCCGGGGAGTGGATATGATCAGGATCTCGCGTATCCCCGCCAGCATCAGCGTGGACAGCGGATAGTAGATCATGGGCTTGTCATATACCGGCATGATCTGTTTGGATATGGCCTTGGTCAGCGGATACAGCCTGGTGCCGGATCCCCCGGCCAGTATGATACCTTTCATAATAATACCTCACGATCATTCAAGCCCAATTCTCATGTACGAGAATTGTTTTGTTCGGAAATACATGGATGTATTATCTCATGGATGGGAACAACCACAATCACCAAAACTAATCTTACCATCTTTTTATCCAAAAAAACAGATGCCCGCTAACAACCCCCGCACGTAACCCAGGTCGATGAGCTTGCGAACGTCCACAAGTCCGAAATAAATGACAGCCAGACACGCCGCCAGGGCCACCGCACCCCTAAAAAAGATATTGTCCCATAGCTTGCGGCTCCTGCTCCCCAAAAAACTCGTTGAAAGCAAAATGGGCAGCAGATACCTGCCCTGAGGCTGTGAGTCGATAAGATACGAATTGAGCACGGACGCAATTATCCCACCTACGTTTAAGGCGGTAACCGTCAAAAAGGCAATCCTGTGGCCTTCCCTCCATGCATAGGTTCCCAGCACGGCATATATGAACAGGTAAAGGATGAGCATCATCCAATAATATATCCCGTCTCCCGAGTTCGTGATCCGTGATCCGGCAAAGGACCTGAAGCTTTGAATGAGCCAGCGGTCATTTATCTCAAAGAAATCGGCGATCGAATATCCCTTTGACGCCATGTGCCAGGTCACGTCCTGATCTTCGGGCGGCGTCGAAGGCTTTTTGTCGGGAGACGCGTATTCCTCCGCCATCTGCATCTTCACTTCCGCTTTGTTCGTACCATAGTAACGTACGTCCAGTCCAAACCTGGCCAGCCATACGCACAGGCATACGCCCAGGATGATCAGGTATCTGCCAAAAACTGACCGCTTCCTGCCGGGTTCAGTCCTGACGAGGTGCTCTACGAGAACCACGAAGGTCAGCACCATGTTGGCATAATAATAGTACTTGCCAAGCAGCATGAGACCGTACGTCAGACCCAGCAGCACGCAGTTAAGGGTGATGCGCCGCGGGCTTAAGCATTCGCCGTCTATCGTCTTCCACAGCACGCTCCCCCGGTCCGCCAGGAGCATGATGCTCACAAAGGCAAGAACAAAATCCATCGCATCTGCCGTAACGTATGAGAATACGTACCAGGCCTGGACGCAGATGCCAAACGCAAGCATCACGTATGGCCTGGTCCTGACTCTTCGGATGACTGCGATCGCCAGTCCGATGCCAAGCAGCAGGTTTGGCATTCGGTAATAAGGGAGCACGTCCATAAACCGGGCAAAGACATAGGCAACCTTGCCCATCACCAGGAAATACGGTGAATAATTACAGACCTTGGTATATCCGTAATAGCTATAGGTATCTCCCAGTCCGATCCCGCGCGTCCTCATGTCAGGCCAGATCCAATGCGTCATTCCCCAGTCCATGCATGCCCTGACGTCGAATTCGTCGGGATGAACCCCAGGCTCCGAACATATGGAAATGAGCGAGATGATTAGCAGAGCACCCACCATAACGGTACGCATCATAAGCAACCATATGTTTTTCTGTTTTTCACCAAAGGTCATCATATCCATTTCCTGATCGCCGGAACGCACCTGACCAGTGCCACGATCAGGCATCCGCACAGCAGCGCGGCCACGTCCTGGATCGCCACTGCCAGAAGCCTGTTCATGTGCGGGCACAGCCAATAGTAGATCAAATGCGTGGACGAGCACATGAAGTCTCCGATCAGATATACCCCAAAAGTAAGCGGAACGATCACTTCAATGATCTTTTCCGCCAATCCTCCGTGCATTCTAAGCTTGAGTGCCAGTGCAAAAAGCGAAATGCTGCATGCGATTATCCCCGGACTCCATATCTCCGACATTGACAGGCAGGACGTGCCGCCCGTATGATGCCATTCGGCAAACATCATGCAAGCGTTAAAGATCAGCCCTGCGATCAGCGAACACACCGCCTTTCCGGCAATGCGCCGTCCGCCATTCCGGTTCAGATAGGCCACATGTCCCACAAAAAGGTATGCCACTGACATCGTGATGCCGGGAAGCTCAAAATGCTCCGAAAGGAATATTCCCGGGAAAAAAACATTCACGGCAGGAATCACCGACAGCACGATAAGAGACGCCGCAAGGACACGGCGCGTGATGCGTTCGGATGCTCCCAAAGCCAGTTTCTGAAAGGCAGGCATGCATATCAACAGTCCAAGATATGCATAGAGATACCAATACGAATCAGTGACCACGTCCCTAAACAGCACTCGTACGTATCCCAGCAAAAAATCAGCCACGCCCAGGGCACCCGGTCTAAGCTCATACACGCCGATCATGCATTTCCAAATATAATACAGCAGGGTAAAAACCGCCAGAACCACAAGTATTCTAAACATGCGTTCAAAATACTTAGGGCGGTCATCATTCCTGTGGATAAGATTATATCCCGTGATCATGAAGAAAATGGGAACGGCAACCTTGGTCAGGTACACCACCGCCACCGTGACCAGCCATGCCAGGGACATGTCGTCAACCTGCAGCATGACCTTGGAATTGTTATGATTGATGATAACAAGCGCACAGGCCAGCATCCTGCATATGTCCAGGCCTTTGTTCCTGTTTCCCCCCATGTCTTTAGTCTCCGTGGCGCTCCCTGGCCTTCAGCGTGGTCAGGTTAAACTCAAACTCACGCCTGTTAGCCAGTGCCAGGTTGGACAGTATCATGCCTGAGAACAGCGACTGGATCGCCGCCAGGTAAACAAAGCAGCACACGATCAGCGTCGGAAACCTGGCCACCTGTCCCGTCTGCGCGTAATCCATCAGCACCGGAATCAAAAAGGCGGTGGAAATGATCGCCAGCAGCAGGGCCTGCAGGCTGAAAAAAGCCATTGGCTTATAGTCCTTGTAAAGCTTGATTATGGTGAAAAGCACCTTGAATCCGTCGGAATAAGTGTTTAGCTTGGATTCCGAGCCTTCGGGACGGTCCCGATAATCCACTATCACGTTATCGATCTGCATGTGGTTGTACACCGCATGTATGGTCATCTCGGTTTCTATCTCGAATCCGCGTGAAAGCACGGGAAAGGTCTTGACGAAATTATGGCTAAACGCCCTGTACCCCGTCATGATGTCCTTGACTTCACAGTCAAAAAGACGATTGATGGTGGCTCGGACCACTGAATTGCCCATGTTGTGAAAAGGTCTCTTGTTCTCGGTAAAATAGGTGGATGAGAGCCTGTCTCCAACTACCATGTCGGAGTTGTGCTCCATGACGAGCCTGACCATCTCGGGCGCGTTTTCCATCGGATAAGTATCATCAGCGTCCACCATGACGTAACACTCCGCGTCTATTTCCCTGAACATCCTGCGGATCACGGCACCCTTGCCCTGCACGTACTCATGACGCACCACTGCGCCGGCTTCGCCGGCAAGCCTCACCGAATCATCTGAAGAATTGTTGTCATAGACGTATATGACAGCATCGGGAAGAGCCTCACGGGCATCCTTCACGACCTTCGCTATGGTTTTTTCCTCGTTATAGCATGGTATCAGCACCGCTATCTTATCCAAGATGATCTCCCTCGCTAAACTCCGATAATCATTACAGCAGGCCGCTTGATCAGTGTCCTGTCATCTGCCTGAATACATTGCGTCATAATACGACTGGTAATCCCCGCTCGTCACGTTCTTCATCCATTCCTCGTGCTCAAAATACCACTGAATTGTCTTGCGGATGCCCTCTGCAAACATCGTCTCAGGCTCCCAGCCGGTCTCGGCGCGAATCTTGTCGGGCGCGATGGCATATCTGCGGTCATGGCCCTTGCGGTCCGTGACGTAGGTGATCAGGTCATCCGTGACGTTCGCCTTCCTCGGATCGTCGTCCGGAAGCATGTCCCTAAGGGTGTCAAGTATTATGTGTATGATCTCGATGTTCTGCTTTTCGTTATGACCGCCGACGTTGTAGGTCTCAAAAAGCCTGCCCTTCTCCTGAACCATGTCGATGGCCTTGGCGTGATCCTCGACGTAGAGCCAGTCCCTGACGTTCCTGCCGTCGCCGTAGACCGGCAGCGACTTGCCATGCAGGGCGTTATTGATGATGAGCGGGATCAGCTTCTCAGGAAACTGATAGGGGCCATAGTTATTTGAACAGTTGGTTATGTTGGCAGGAAACTTATATGTATCCATGTATGCCTTGACCAGCATGTCAGAGCTTGCCTTGGATGCGGAATAAGGACTGTGCGGAGCATATGGAGTGGTCTCGTAGAAATACCCGCCGTCTTCGTCCAGAGAGCCGTACACCTCGTCCGTGCTCACGTGCAGGAACTTGTGATCCGGCTTAAAGCCGCCGTCCGGAAGCTCCCACGCCTTTTTGGCGCAGTTGAGCATCACGGCCGTGCCAAGCACGTTAGTCTGTACGAACACCTCAGGACTCTCTATGCTCCTGTCCACGTGAGACTCGGCCGCGAAATGAACGACCCTGTCCACGTCCTCTTTTTCAAAGATGGCCGTTATTGCATCCTTGTCGCATATGTCAGCCTTGACGAAGGAATAACCCGGATGGTCTTCCACGTCCTTAAGATTCTCCAGATTGCCGGCATAGGTAAGCTTGTCAACGTTGATGATCCTGACGTCGTCGCCATATTTGCGAAACATGTAATGTATGTAATTGGATCCTATGAAACCCGCGCCACCCGTGACTAAATACGTATGCATGTGAGCCTCCCTTTCCTGCGGCATTAAAGCCGCGTACGTAACGAAGATACAACAAGCCGAATGCGATTTTACTTAATATCTGATGTTCAGGTCCACGTTGCCGCTGATGCCTGAGATCTTGCCCTTGGACGAGTACTGCCAATAATCATATCTGGTAGCCGTATAAGTCGGTGATGCTGCGTACTGGGCCAGCCAGATCTTGTATGAGGTCAGCTGCGACGCATGCATGCGCTCCGTAAGCCACGTCTTGTTGGCGTATACGCCCGCGGCAAAGCCTGAATTGCGAACGGTCTGGCAGAAGGCCTTGACGACTGCCGTACGCATGTCCGCGCCTATGGCGTCGCCGCGTCCGCCCGAAACCTCCACGTCCAGGAAGATGGGCAATGACAATCCGTATCCCGAGCACAGGCCCGCAGCCATCGAAGCCTCCTCGACGGCCTCGACCTCATTGGTGGCCTGAGTAAAGAAATACGCACCCACTGCCAGTCCCGCAGCTTTTGCTCCGGATACGTTGGCCCTGAACTTGGGATCCTCTATCAAGGCGCCGGTACTTGAACCCCTGTACCCGCATCTGATGATCGCGAATGACACGCCGGAGTTCTTGACCGCGTTCCAGTCGATGGAACCGTTCCATTTGGACACGTCTATTCCCATGGTACCACTGCCCGTCGAGAGATGTCCATCTGAGTTGAAATAATACTTCGCGCCCTGGATTATCTGCTCACCGGTCACGAAATTACCGTTTTTGTCAAAGAAGTAGGTATTGCCGTCTATGGTCTGCCAGCCGGTGTACGTATATACCGCATCACCGCCGCCCTCTGACTTGACGTAAAACTTGTCATAAGCGTCGTAATCCGCCAGCGTGGCAGCCACGAAACTGCCACCGGAATCCTTGACGTATACCTGATTACCGCTTGAATCCTTGAGTGCTGATGACTTGTCACCATCTTTTCCGCTCTCGCTGCCGTCGGACACGGTGACGCTGCACGTGGCGGACTTGCTGCCATCCATGTCACTTACCGCATTTATCACGGCAGTGCCGTTGCCCACGGCCGTTACCGTGCCGTCAGACACGGTGGCAACTCCTTCATTTGAAGACCACCACGACACTCCTCCTCCGTCTTCACCATTAGATTTTTTGACCGTGGCCTTAAGTCCGGCGGTATCGCCGACCTTCATGGTCAGGCTGCTCTTGCTCAGCGACACGGACTTGATGGAATCGTCCGCGTCAACGACTTCTGTTTCCTGCTTTTCCTCGTCGTCCTTTTTATCTTCTGCCTCAGTCTTTTTGTCGTCCGGGCTGCCTTCGTCTTCCTTTTTTTCTTTTACGGTTTCCTCTTCGGTCTTTTCCTTTTCCTGTTCATCCTCGCCCGTTACGACTTCCTCCGTCAGATTCTCCTCATCTTCGGTAAGCTGGCGTTCGATCACTGCGTCGGATTCCGATCCCATGATTGGCAGCTCATACCTGCCGGAGCGGACAACTAACGGTGCCGGCTCCCGTCCCAGCCTGGACGTCTTCAGTTCAATGCTGCTCTTGTCAATCTCTTTATAACCGTCCTCAGATCCGCTGATGAGCGTCTTGGTAGATTCCACCCATTCCACGGTATCAGTCAGGACTGATTCCACCACGGCATCCTGCTTGCCGGTATCTTCAGCAGCTACGTTGACCTCGGCCTCAGACTTGACTTCATCAGCCACGTCAACCTTTTTGTATTCGATCTTGTCGGTAACCTTTACTCCGGTCACGTCAGCCGCCAGCGTATAATTATCCTTCTCCCCCTCCGGCAGATCATCCATTGATACCGAGTAGGTTCCATTAGGCACTTCGGTATGATATATCAGGCCGTCCCTGTTTTCATCGACCCATTTGTACTCCTTTCCTGCATCCGACTTGACCGTCACGCCAAATGCAACTCCCGATATCAGCTTGCCGGTCTCCTTGTTGGAAAACTTGATCTTTAGGTCAGACTGTACGGAGGCGACCTTCATGACGATCTGGACGTTCTTCTCCTCGAGCACTATCTCTATCGGCTCCTCCGGCTCCTCTGCGACTATTTCCTCCTCCGCCTGGAGGCCTACGTAATCAGCCCGGGCGGACACTACCGCTCCCAGGCCATCCTCTCCGACCACGTATATGCCGGCGACCTGACTGCCCACGCTGTCAAACTCAGCCACCTGTTTCTGCAGAGTACGGGCGTTTACGAATACCGTTCCACTGATGATCGCCACGACCAGTACGCATATGCCGGTGGCAACTATCAGCCTGTCGGCAACCGACATGTTGGCAAAAAAGCCCGTAATTCCGCCAAAGAATCCGCCCCTGTCCTCTAAATCTTCATCATTCCGGGACCTGCCGGACTTGGAACGGCCCGTTGCCTTGCGACTCCTGCCCCTTCCCTTGGACGCTCCGGATCCGGCAGCTTTTTTGCCGGCTGACGTTCCGTTGCCTGACGCTTTCCTGTTCTTAAGCTCCGCTTCGGCCATGGCTCCGGCTTCCTCAGCCTCAACCATCGCCGCAACGGCAGCCATGGCGGCCGCTTCCGCCTCCTTGGGCATGTCATAGAAATCAAAGTCTTCGGTTACTTCACCTACATCACGTGAGGCTGCGATGGCAGCGTCATCATCATCTCCGCATTCATCATCTCCGCATTCATCATCTTCCGCGTATTCATCGGTCAGGTCAGCCGCAACCTCACCGGTGTAGAAATCCGAGTCCTCTTCATCCCCCTCTTCACCGGGAGGCACGGCCGCACCAAGAGCTGCATTCTCCCCCGTCGTAGTCTGTCCCATTTCGGCAGCCAGCGCACCCAGCTGTTCGGCAATGATGCTGTCTGCTATTATGGCCGTCGTCTCTCCTATTCCGGACGAAGATTCCTTATGCGTGATTGCCTCTTCTTTTGATACTGTTTCCGGTTCAGGGGCATCATCGGGCTCAGCCTCCGCAGCCACGGCCATGTCTTCATCTTCCTCAAACTCTATGTCCGCGGTTTCGTCTTCTTCAACGCCGAAAAGGAATTCGTCACGTCCGAATTCCTTCTCCTGCTGCTTATGCCTTTCCCTTACCCTTTTTTCAAACCCGGTAAGCTTTCTTTTCTTTTTCATGATCTCCTCATTCAAAAAATCATACGTGCCGTGAAAAAGGCGTACGCACTATTCCCGGCCTCTCTTCATCATTTGTCATGCTGATACTTATTGATCGCATACGCAATGCGACCGGCCAGTGCCTTGCGTCCGGCTTCGGTCAGCTGTATGTAATCCTCTTCACTCCCGGTGTTTACGTAGTCCTTATAATTCATCTGATTGATCGTTCCGTAGAAATTATCCAGGAATGAAACAGACAGGTCAACGCAAGTGTTCAGTTCGTTATAGAAATAATTAGACAGCGTTCCGTTGCCGGCATCCACTATGTCAGGGTCGTAGGCCACTCCGTCAGCTCCGCGTCCCTCGGTGTAATACAGGCTCGACACGATGATGCGCACGTACGGGTAGGCTTCACGGATCCTGCGGATCGAATAGTTGAGCGATCCGACTATCGTGCATCTTTCCTCGTCATCCTTGGGATTCTCGATCGCGCGTCCTTCAAAATAATCTGAAGCGTCATACATGATCACGATAACGTCCAGATTGTCATAATCTACCTGTTTGAGTATCTTGACGGCATCCCGGGTGAAATTGCCGTCCGGATGGTACGTCGAGGTGACCCGGTCTATCTCAGAGAAATCACCCGTGCAGATCGCGTCTGCCAGATACGTCATGGAATAAACGTCGTCCGGATAATTCTGCTCTATCATGGCCAGGTTGCGCGTAGCCAGGGTGGGATAGGGAAATGCGGCATTATAAACCGTAACGCCGGCCTGCCCGGCTATCAGCGCGCCCAGGCCGTCCTCATCATCTCGCGTAAACGACACGTCTCCGTTGCCCAGCAGCAAAACCGTCGTCTCGTCATCGAACGCGTGTCCTTCGTAATCTGCGGGATTCATGGGAACGATCTCGTCCAAAACCTCCACGTCGAATTCCGAGGTGTCCTCCTCCGGATCATATTCCAGCGTTTCTCCATGATTCCAGCTATAGAGTTCATATCCGGCAATTCCCAGTATGATCACTATGGCGGCTATCAGAATTACGTGAATGTTCAGCCTAAAACGCCTTTCATTCATTTTTTTCGTTCTCCATCTCTTGTAGCTTTTCAATCAGAATGCCTGCATATTTGCGTCTGGCTTCCTCGTTGGGATGAATGCCGTCCACGGTCATCTTATCCACCGTATAAGTATCTATGCCCATCAGATCGTACATGTTCAGGCATGGAACTCCTTTGTTTCTGGCAACGCCCTCCATGGTCCCAATGTAATCGAGGAGAGTTCCGTATCCGTTATTTACGCTATGGACGTCACCTATGAAACGCGTCCTGTCTGCTGACCAGAACTGCTCATAATATGGCGTGCAAAACAGTATCTGCGCATTGGGATAGCTGCTTCTGAGTTCATCAACGGCCATCTCAAGCGTCGTGGCAAAATAAAAATAATACTGTCCGTTTACGTCCGGTGCGCCCATGGGAACGTAACTGTTAAAGTCATTTGTACCATACTCAATTATGAAATAATCGGTTTTGGCAGGATTGAGTTCCTTGATCACTTCACCGGCCTTGTATCCGTCCATGACGTCATTGGCCAGCTGACCCTGCATGGTATAAATGACGCCCATCAGCGACGGCTCGGTCCAATGCTCCTTATCCGTGGGCTTATCCCTTCTGATGGCCGCGGAAGTTCCGCCGATGGAAAGATTATACACGTCCGCCTCCAATGCCTCGCCGACCATATGGGCTATGCCGGTCTCATCCCTGACGGAATCAAAGATGGAATCTCCGATAAAAACTATCTGAAGCGAATCGGGTTCGGGTTCCTCTATCGGTGTCTCGACGTTGCCCTCCTCATCAGCCTCGGAAACGATCATTTCCACCATGTCGCTGTCGAGTGAGTCTTCGGTCATCAGCGATTCGTCCGGATCTTCCACGTATACGTATTCCAATGCGGGTTCAGGTTCAATCTCATCGTCAGGTTCAGTATCTGTTGCCGTGGAGCTGTCCGCCACTTCCTTGTCACCGTCCTTGGATTCCTCGCCAACCAGCGCGTCCGTCACCTCTTCTTCGATGCTTGAATCTCCGAAGTTCATGGCGCATCCGGCCAAAGCAAAGGCCATGATGATCGCCATTAATCCATATTTTGCTTTCTTTTTCATAACCTCACACTCCTTTTTGATGACATTTCATCATTATACGAGTATGCGGCGAAATAATAAAAAAATGCCGCCATATTGTTTAATATTTTATTAAGTTTGAATCATTGGCGTAGCATCAGTTCAGATCTGATAATAATCCCTGTACCACTTTGCAAACTCATGAAGTCCTTGCTTAAGCGTCGTGGACGGCCTGTAACCAAAATCCCTTTCCAGGTCGTCAACGTCAGCATAGGTCTGATATACGTCTCCGGGCTGCATCGGAAGATACTCCCTGACGGCCTTCATCCCCAGTTCTTCCTCAAGCACGTCTATAAAATCCAACACCCTTACCGGACTGTTGTTGCCGATATTGTATAGCGCATGCTGCGCCTGTCCGTCATCCTCAGGCGGATTGCAAAGCATTCTCTCCAATCCCGCAACTATGTCATCCACGTAGGTGAAATCCCTGAGCAAGTCCCCGTTGTTGTATATCTGTATCGGTTCGCCACGACGCATTTTGTCAGCGAACTTAAAATATGCCATGTCAGGCCGTCCATATGGTCCGTACACGGTAAAAAACCTCACTCCGGTCATGGGAATGCCATACAGATGTGAATATGCATATCCCATCAGCTCATTTGATTTCTTGGTAGCCGCATACAGGCTGATCGGATGATCCACGGGATCGCTTACCGAAAAGGGGGTCTTCTCCTGATTGCCGTATACCGATGACGAAGAAGCATACACCAGATGCTTGACTCCGCTGTCCATGTTATAACTGTCCCGGCAAGCCTCCAGAATATTAAAAAAGCCAACAAGATTGCTGTCCACGTAGGAACGGGGATTGTCAATCGAGTACCTGACCCCGGCCTGCGCCGCCAGATTGACCACGATGTCAGGATGATGATCGCTAAATACGTAATTGACCAGCTCTTCGTTGGATATCGAGCCCCTGACGAACGTGAATCTCTCGTATCCGTTCAATACTTCCAGCCGTGATTCCTTCAGGCGGACGTCATAGTAGTCATTCATGTTGTCTATTCCGACAACCGCCGCGCCTTCTGACAAAAGAAGGCGGGACAGGTGAAAGCCGATGAATCCGGCCGCTCCCGTAACAAGTATCGTATTTTTAACGTCAAACGGAATCATTGGGCCCCCAAAAACTCGTCAAGATATTCCTTGAAATCCTTACATTCATCATTGATGGAATGGATCGTCTCGATATTTTTTTCTCGCATCAGTGCCACGTAATTGTCGTGATTATCGTATCCCTCCTCACACCACGCAAAGGGATGCGTCAGTATCTGGACCTTAGGATGCCCAAGTATGTTCTTTTCATCAGGATATCCGTATCTCCAGACATGGTTGGCATCGGACATGTACTTAACGTCCAGCACGGTATCATCCGTCACTCCCTCGGCGAACGTAAAGAAATCGTCCTGATACGCATTGATCACTCCCGGATACTTATAGTTGGCCGCAAGCGCTGCCGCAGGCGGTCTGTGAATGCTAAACTGATCCACCTTAAATCCGAGCATTTCCGACATAATGCGCAGATGTTCAGGTATCTGCGCGCGAACCTTCTCCATGTCCGTCTCACCGTCGAGCGCGTAGTGCAGTCCGATCACGTGTCCGGCATCGCGCATTTTATTGATCAGACCCTTGGTGGTGCGGGAAAAAGGATTGTAGGTATTGTTTGTGATCTGAAAAAACCAGGTACTTGAAAAGCCCATCTCGGTTTCCACGCATGACAGGGCATAGGACCGCTGAACGCTGTATTCCACGTCATGTCTCATGATGACAAATGAATCGCTGTTCAGGGCTTCGGGATATTTCATCGCCCTGCCGCTGGCCTGTATTATGCGTATGATCTCTCTGTAATCGTCATATGAAAACATTACGTTGCTCCATCCCAAACCATCCAAAGGAGCCTGACGCACAGTCACGGCCTGCCGAATGGTCTGTTTATCCGCGCATCCCAATGGCTAATAAGCATAAAACTCCATATTTACCGTAATTGTAATTGTAACACGATATATGCTAAAATGACAGTTGGAATATCACACAATGTCATTTAGTTAAGTTTTTATGTCATCCTGAGCGTGATCCGTAACGGTCATTTATCCGGATGATTGACCGGGCGTCAGTCGCTGACCGGCTTGAAGCCATCCCTGACGTCATCACCAATGGGCACGCACCGGTCCAGCATTGAGCCATAACACGTTGACGGTGAAACGTAATAGCTGTTCTTTTCTTCCTCATCTACGGAATAGTATACCGTCACGCCGGAATCATTCATTACCCTTCCCTGCATTTGGGGACTGTCATAAGGTTTAGCACATGCATAATAGGGCGCAGATGCCTCATGTTTAATAAAAACCAGGTCATCCATTACATAATGGTCTATTCTGGCACAAAAGCAGATCATAATGCTCAATGATAACGCGAAACCGGCTGCACCGCATAGCTTTTGCGCCAAATTGCCCTCTTTGATCGAACGCTTATCCACGTCTCTCATTGCGTCACAGAATCCCGTCAGGGCCAACAGTGGGATTGTCATAAGGAAAACAAGGCCATAACGGACAAATGGCGCCGTAAAAAACCAAATGCCCAGGTTCGCACCACAAGTTAAGTACAGAACCATCACGTCTGCCCTCATCCGTCGGATCGCAAACGTCAATGCGATGAGCAAAACACTCAAAACACAGCCATACATCAGCATCTGATCATAGTGTTCCTGGGCTTCCCACCATATTGGAAGCCAATCGGAAACAGGCATGTCAATCTTGTCAACGTCAAACAGGCAGCGGCCCCAGACTTTTATCTGGTTGGAGTCCAGCAATGAATATTCCCTTGGCAGCTTCCATTTGACGTCAAATAAGTCTATTGCCTCAAAGGGATAAAACAGCCATCCCGAAAGAACCACGTTCCTCACCGGGTAAAACCCAAAGCAGATCAGGCCAAGGCAAATAAAGAAAAGAATCCTTTTATGGTTTTTATTTTTCAGATACAAAAAGATCGGGAATACGGAAACGATGGTGCACATGGCGGCTGAAAGTTTCATCGTCGTCAAAAACAAGCCAAATATGGCAAGAACGCCACACTCATCCGGATTATCATCGGTCTCGGCAAGTCCGGCCCAGCAGGTCAGGAAATATGCCGTCATGAGCATGGTGCCATAATCGGTTGCCGGAGAAATGGCACCGGTGTAATTCATCATTACGTACAGAAGCGTACCAATCCTGCAGGCATCAGCACAATGTACGGAACGTGACCTAAAATCCCTGAGACGCAGCAAGGCGTCAACGGAAAACAGGACCATCAAAAAGGCTGTCGTAACGTGAAGCGGAGAATCAAGCAAAAAGCTCAGGGAAAAAAAAGCACAGAACCCCAGATAAGATGAATTATATCCATAATGAGTCTGAATATTGGCCGCGCCCTTCAGGCATCCATATTCTTCGTACTGCCTGATGGCAGCAGCATGATAAATGCCCGTGTCCGTATGAAAACTCCCTCGCGACGCGGCATAGGCCACTGCAAGGGCTACGGCAGCCATGCATAGCATTCCCGTGGCATCCGGTTTAACCCCGCCAAATAAGCGCATCAGATCCTTACGATAACATGCCGCGCTCACGACGGCCACGACAAGCATCAAAACATGGAACATACCGCTGATGGGCATTAACAGACTGAACCAACCGGTCATCACGGTAATGGTAATTGCTCCGGCAACAACCAGTCCGGTAACGCCCGGTTGCGGCAGTTCCAGGAATCTGCCACCGATCTTATAAGCAAGCATGCCAATGCACAAACAGAATATAAAAATGTAGGATATGCCTAACAAAACTTCAATCATATTATCATATCCGGTTTCTTCCGGACTCAAGTCAATTGTAATTCTAACACCAGGTATGCTAAAATTACAACATGAACAGTCTGGAATACCCTTTTGACGGAGAATACGTACTCAAAAAATCAAAGGCAATAAAACGAGAGCTGCTGGCTGACGGAGCAAAACGGACCCCCAAGAAAATAGCGGTTCTCGGCGGATCCACCACTCATGATTACATTAGGATCCTGGAGCTTTTTTTGTTAAACTATGGCATCGAGCCCAGCTTTTATGAGTCGGAATATGCCCAGTACTATCAGGATGCGATGTTCGATCCCGATGAGCTTGTCTCATTCGCTCCGGACCTGATTTACGTGCACACAGGATACCGAAACATAGAGAACCTGCCTTCTCCGGGTGCTTCCATGGAAGAGGCCGAGGCACTGCTGGATGCCGAATTTGGCCGCCTTGAGGCCATGTGGGAACATCTGGCCGGCAAATACAGGTGCCCGATCATTCAGAACAACTTTGAGTACCCATACTATCGCGTAATGGGCAACCATGAAGCCGTGGATCCTTCAGGCACGGTCAGGTTCGTGAACCGCCTTAATCTCAAATTGGCCGACTACGGCCTGAGCCATGTCGGGTTTTACGTACATGACGTAAACTACCTGTCCGCCTCTTATGGTTTGGACAGGTGGTCCGATCCCGCATTCTGGAACATGTACAAATACATGTGCTCGATGCAGGCAATTCCCGAATTCGCATTCAGCCTGTCCCATATATGCAAGGCCATCTGGGGGCTTAACAAAAAAGCCTTCGCCCTGGACCTGGACAACACCCTGTGGGGCGGAATAGTCGGTGACGACGGACCCGAAGGCCTCGAGATAGGGCAGGAAACGGCCGTGGCGGAAACCTATGCCGAGTTTCAGGAATACCTAAAAAAGCAAAAGGCCATAGGCGTGCTGCTCAACGTCGATTCCAAGAACGAAGAGGCAAATGCCCTTGCGGGACTGAATCACCCTTCAGGAATCCTGCGTCCGGATGATTTCATAGAGATCCGGGCCAATTGGGAACCCAAGGACAGAAACCTTGTCGACATCGCCTCTTCCATCAACATCATGCCTGACGCATTCGTATTTGTGGATGACAATCCCGCGGAACGCATGATCGTGGCGGATCAGGTTCCCGGAGCCGCAGTCCCTGACATCGGCAAGCCCGAGGAATACGTACGCCGCATTGACAAAAACGGATATTTCGAGGTGATCGGCCTCTCCGATGATGACCGCAAGCGTAACTCCATGTACAAGGCAAATGCCGAGCGTGCCCATGCGCAGAGCTCCTACGCCGATTATCATGATTATCTGATGAGCCTGGAGATGAGCGCCGTGATCGCTCCCTTTGAGCCGACGTATTACGGGCGAATATCGCAGCTTACGGGTAAGTCCAATCAGTTCAACCTGACCACTCTCAGATGCAGTGAGGCTGACGTAAAGAGATTTGCCGATTCTGAGGATTACGTCACGCTGTACGGACAGCTTTCCGACAGGTTCGGAGACAACGGAATCGTGTCACTGCTGATCGGACATAAGGATGCGGAGCATGGCATCCTGCACATGGATCTGTGGCTCATGAGCTGCAGGGTGCTAAAACGTGACATGGAATACGCCATGCTGGACGCGATCATCGGTAAGGCACGCGACGCAGGCATGACCCGCATAAGAGGATACTATTATCCCACCGCCAAGAACGGCATGGTAAGGGAATTCTATAAAACAATGGGATTCACCCTCCTGGAAGGCTGCACCGAATGGCCTGCAGATCATTTGGACGCTCCCGAAGGATCAACAATCTGGGAGCTGGACGTATCAATTCAAAGAGAACCGCTTAACACAGTTATCAAAGTATGACAAAGGAGAAAGACATGACCAGAGAAGAAATCTATGCTGACTTAAACGACGTATTCAGGGACGTGTTTGATGACGAATCCATCACGGTAAATGACGAGACCACTTCAGATGACGTCGAAGACTGGGATTCTCTTGAGCACATCAACCTGATCGCCGCCGTAGAGCAGCAGTTTGGCATCAAGTTCAACATGGGGCAGATCGTGACCATGAAGAACGTAGGCGAAATGGTAAACATCATCGAAGCAGCGATCAAATGACGGCCTGACCTGGCATCCCTCCCATGAGAGCCGGGTCCATCACGGTTTAGGACGTTGTTTCAAATGGCATGCCCTGTTAAGGCATGTCATTTTTTTCGAGAAGCTCAATCATGCCCGCAAACCTGCCCATCAAAAACTGAACCCTGCGGCCGTCGATGGCCGGTGCGGTCGTGGGCACGTCAATGGCCGTAAAGCCATTGGCCGTCAGCTCAGCGGATGCTTTTTCCAGGTCATCTGCTTCATAGCAGATATGATACGGGCTGTTCTTGAACCTGCTCATCAGCCCCGACACGACCGAATCATCAGAAAAGGGGCTTACCAGCTCTATCTCGTAACCATCCTTCTCCATGAATATAATGTCTACCTTGCGGTAGTCATCACGGCATTTTTCATTTATAATGGTATAGCCGAGCGTCTCAAACTGAGCTGCGGCCTTGTCGATGTTTTTTACCAGATATCCGACATGGTGAACCTTAAGTGACATAGACGTATGAACCTCACCGATTTTTATTTTCTCTGCGCGTTTGCAGTCATATTGGTCATTTATTATCTCGTCCCAGGCAAATGCCAGTGGGGCGTCATTCTCGTTAGTAGTATAGCATATTATCTCCTGAGCGGACATCCGGTTCTGATATTGTATCCGGTCATGAGCATTGTGATATGTTATGCGTCCACGCGATTCATTACGGAGAATGAGGAGCCAAAAAAGAAAAAGGCAGCCCTGATCATCACGATCATCCTGTTGCTGGCTGTCCTCATCACGCTCAAATACCTCAGGTTCATCAATGTTTCGGAGCTGCTGATCCCGCTGGGACTGTCATATTACACCTTTACGCTGATCGGTTACGTCACTGACGTATATAATGGGATAACCGAACCGCAGGGAAACATGCTTAAGCTGCTTGCGTTCGGCATGTATTTTCCCGCCCTCGTGTCAGGTCCCATCATGCAATACCGTGAGATCTCCAAAACTTTTTATGACAGGCATGAGTTTGATCTCAAGGAACTGACCTATGGATTTCAGCGGATGCTCTGGGGATTCTTTAAGAAGCTCGTGATCGCGGACCGCCTGAATGACGTCGTTTCGGTAATGTTTGCTGACCCCAATACTTTTTCCGGCAGAAACGTCTTTTGGGCCATCCTGCTTTTCACGATCCAGCTTTATTCGGATTTTTCCGGGCTAATGGACATAGTGCTGGGAATATCACAGTGTCTTGGCATTACTTTGCCCGAAAATTTCAAATTACCTTTTTGGGCTCCCACGGTATCCGAGTACTGGCGCCGGTGGCACGTAACGCTGGGAGCGTGGTTTCGGGAATACGTATTTTATCCGGTGTTGAGGACCAAGGCTTTCGCAGGTCTTCAAACCACCCTCAAAAACCGGCTTGGCAAAAAAAGCGGCAAGCAGCTTTCCACATTCGCAGCCATGTTCGTGCTATGGCTGACTGTCGGATTATGGCACGGCGGAAAGCTTACCTACGTATTGGGCTCCGGCCTTCTCCACTGGTTATTCATAGTGCTGGAGGAATCCTTCAAGGATCCTTTCGCCAGGCTTTGGAATCGCATGAAGGTTGATCCAGACAGTACGTGGCTTAAGTGCGTCCGCGTAGTGCGCACTTTTCTGTTGGTCAATCTGGGAAATGCCTTCTTTCGATCAGCCTCTGTGCCTGCTGCCTTTAAGATGCTCAAAAGCGGATTTAGGAATCTCGGTTCAGAAACCATAATGCCATGGCTCGTCAGGAATCTGCTGGAAGGCATGTCCGAACGCGGCATAAGGGCCGTCTCAGACTCTACCATACTGAGCCTCAACTACATAGACCTCGGCATAATGACATTTGGAATATTGGTCATGCTTGTGATAAGCATAATAAAAGCAAAAACGGGAACCGACGTACGCGACAGGATCGCGCGTCACAATATCGCATTCAGATATGCTCTCTGGATGGCCTTCCTGTTCTTCGTCATACTGACTGCGAATTACGGTCCCGAATACAGTTCCGCAGAGTTTATATACCAGGGATTTTAGAGGTCACGAATTGGGCAGGGTGAAGAAATGAAACGTTCTCCGTATGATACGCCGAAAACAGATTAAGATGAACGCAAAAGACGTCAGCACAGGAAACAAAAGCATAATTAAGGCATGTCTCGGACCGGTCACGTTTGTCGTGATCTTCGTGATCCTGCTGACCATGATCACCTACATGATGCGACCGAGCGGTGATACCAAAAACCGTTTCATGGGTTTCTATGCGGAGCCGCGAAACAGTCTGGACGTGATCATGATAGGCTCCAGCCCCACTTATTCCAGCTGCGTCATGCCGGAATTATACGGAGAATACGGCATCAAGGCTTATCCCCTGGCCAGCAACGTGCAGAGGCCCATGGCCGGCAAATATCTCGTGAGGGAAGCCGACAAGACGCAGTCTCCTCAGCTGTACATGTTCGAGATGAGAATGTATACCGGCACCGAAGAAAGCCTGACCATCAACATGGGATACACCCGTGAAGTCACTGACAACATGAAATATTCCTTCAACCGCATCGCCTGCATAAATGCCATGGTCCACCGGGACGTCAACAGTGAGGACGGCAAGAAGTATACGTATTACTTTGACATATTCAAGTATCATTCCAATTGGATCAGCCTCATCAACCTCGATCAGGTCACCAGCCTGACCTACGTCAAAAAAGATCCTTACAAGGGATACAAGATCACGGACAAGGTTGGACCTGTCGATACGCCTTCGATCATGACCGACCCGGCTCCGGCAGAATTGGATCCATATCAGGCAAAGGCACTTTACGACCTGCTGGATGAGCTGGATCGGCAGGAAGCGGACGCCCTCTTTTACCTGGCGCCATACGACATGCCGCCGGAGGATGCGGGCAAGTTTGAGACGATCAAAAACATTGTTGAGTCACGCGGATATGACTGGCTTGACATGAATCATCACTATGACGAGATAGGAATGGACTTCTCCAGGGACTTCAGTGATTACGGCATACACACCAATGCGATCGGTGCTCGTAAATGCACCATCTTCCTGGGTGAATACCTGCGCGATCATTACGACCTGCCGGATCATCTGGCGGACGATGCGGCCGATGAGTCATGGGATGCTGCTTATGCCAACTGGCAGGATGAATATGAAAAGGCAGTCGTGGAGATCGACCGCCGCATCGAAGCCGGGGACTTCTTTGAGATCGAAGAATGAGCGGTACCGGCCGGGAAATGATTCAGCCTTTATGGGAGCTGATGATCTCCTCGACGTATGCGGCCCATTGCTCATGAACCACGTCAGGATGCGCGCGCTCAACGATCCTGCGGGCATTATTTCCCAGCCTTTCCGCCAGGTTCCTGTCCTCAATCAGGCGCAGCATGCCTGCTGCCAGGGCCTCCTTATCCTTGATTGGCACCAATAATCCATCCACTCCGTCGGTGATCAGCGTCGCAGGCCCCCCGCAGGGACAGTCCGTCGACACTATCGGCAGGCCCAGCGCCATGGCCTCCATCAGGGCATTCGGCAGCCCTTCCCATTCAGAAGAAAAGACATATAATCCACCGTCATTCAGGACTGTTTCCAGCGAATCCGAATCCCCGCACAACCGTACGAAATCCCCGGCTCCATAATCCTTAATCTTTTCCGTCAGGATCTCCCACGTGCCGTCCCCGGAATCAGCGCCATATAGTTCCAGCGACCAGTCCGGATGTTTCTCATGCACTTCCATGAAGGCATCCACCATCATCGGCTGATACTTGAAATCCACTATCCTGCCGGAGTGAACCACGCATTTACGCCTCTTCTTGGGCGGTTCCACTCCTACGTATTTTTCACTGAGGGGATTTAGGATGATCCTGCAATTATCCTTCAGATACGGACTAAACCATTCCTTCTGCCCCGTGGTCTGGAACACGCATCCCGCCGCCCCGGGAAACAGCAGCGGGATCATGTACCTATCCATCCGTCCGTCATAATGGCCGGCCGGATTAGTCCGGATGGAAATGAGCACGGGAACCTTCATGCCACAGGCAGCCATCAGTGCCCGGTATATGGCCAGATGCGCAAAAGCTATGACTATGTCCGGCTTAACCTCCCTGATGCATGCGCGAAGCCTCCTGATCCTGGTCAGGTACTGCGAAACGCGTCCCTTGGATTCATCTGACTTTAGGAGCCCCACGTTTACGTGCGAAATGCGTGGATCAAGCTCATACTCGTTTGTCCCGATCCACTCCACGGCCACGGTTACGTCGTAGCCTTCGGCTGCGAACTTATTGGCCAGGTTCGAAACGACTCTCTCTGCACCACCGTGTTCGAGGCAGTTTATGTGAAACAAAATCTTGCGCTTGTCAGACATGTCAGTTCAAACGGATCCCTGACGATCCGCTCCATCCAAAACACGTACGTCTCACCGCTTGGATGCGGTGGCCAGATACATGAAATTCTTGCGGTATTCCGCATAGTTGTACCTGCGTGATCTATCCCTTGCGGCCTGCCTGTATTTCTCCAGCATCTCCTCGTTGTTTAACAGGTCTGTCATAACCTCCGCCAGGTTGTAATGTTCGTCCTCAAAGTGGGCAAAGTCCATGTCCCTGTCACGGGACATGGCAGGAGTCAGTATGCCATACTCGCCATAGATCGCCACGGGATTCGACTTTACCTCCGAATCCGATGCGCTGATGACCTGCCTGGAATGCCGTATCTCACCCAGCCTGCGCGTAGAGCTGTAGGTATCCCCGTACTCTATCAGTATCTCAGCCGGGCCGGTCAGGCAGTTGGTCGACACCGGCGCCAGTCCCATGGCCATGGCCTCCACCAGGGCATTAGGGAATCCTTCGTTGCGCGAGGTCATCCAGAACACGTCTCCGCACTTCAGATACTTGTACGGATTGGACTGAGACCCTGCAAACGTCACGTGATCGCTTATGCCCAGATTGGCCGCCATGCGCCTGAATGCCTCGAAAGAACCCGCTCCCATGATCACGAGCCGGGCCTCCGGGACCCTGGTCAGGATCAGCTTAAACGTCTTGATCATGTGCCAGTACATCTTTTGGTCGTCATCGCGCCCCATGGTCATGACGTACTTAAGCCTACGGCCGCCCTCGCACGTCTCAGGCAGCCCGGGGTCGGGATCCTCTTTTTCCGCCTGCCTCCTGATGTCATCAAAGTCAAAAAGGTTATACAACACGCAGGTCCTTGCACGCTTTTTGCCTTTTGGCGCTCCATAGTCATATTCATCATCCGCGCCTGCCAGTCCGAATCTCCTGATGACTGCAGTCTCGATGTCGCTCGCACAGCATACGATCAGGTCAGCCTTGCGGATGAAAAGCCTCATCTGATTTTCTTCCGTCACGTCGGTATAATTCCTGAGTCCGCACCAGGTGGACTCGTCAGGCGTCGCAGTCAGCGCATTGATGATGTTGGCGCTCGGTCCGTAACTGTATGAAATGAGCGGCTTGATTCTCTTTTTGAGCGCGGACAGCCTCGCCTTGCGCTTGATTATGTTTATGACCTTAAACACCGGTCCCGGCGTTGCGGGGACGTTTAAGTCAACTATGTTTAACCCTTCCGTATCATAGCCGACGTCCGATGAGTCAAATATCGCTATGGTCACGTCAAAATCAGACTGCAGCAGTCCGGCGCTGCGTATGACAACCCTTTCCTGACCGCCCTGATGTAACGTGGGTACTATAAGCAATAATGCCGGTTTGTCACTCATGCTCTCTCCTCGCCGGCTTCATCGCCGTTTGCCTCACTGTCAAACTGATCGCGCATGGCCGCCTTGATGGTTCTCACCGTCAGGGCCTCCATATGCCTGTCTGATGACATGTAAAAGCCCCGTGCGGATTCCATCGGTATCTCCTCGGTGACCTCCGTCTCAAGCATCATGGCAGGGTGTATGTTGATCTCCAGTCCATATCCTTTTTGGCGGCATTTCCGTAATATGTCCGGCAGCACCGTCATGAGCCTGACCGCATCCATGTGCCCGCTCATCATGACTCCGCACAGATAAGACGGAGTGTGTCCAAGGCTCTTGATGAATTTTTCCATGCCGGGCGCAAACAGGGCCAGGATTCGGTTTTTGACCGTACCGATCAGGTTACGGCAGGATGCGTGCCTGATAAAAGGCATCAGCAGCTCATGCGAGTTGCGTACGTAATCTACCTCAAATTCCTCGTCCCGAATGACCTGCTCAAGTGCCCTGCGCACGATCGGGATCATGTGTGCATGCTGATGCGAGTCGATCCGCAGGTGCTGGGGTTCATATGGAACGCCGGCTTCCCCGGCTGCCTCCTGTATCAGCCTGACGTCTTCCCATCCGCGATGCAGCTGGGCCCTTATCTCCGCCACCAGCCGATCATGGGTTTCACGATACTTCATTCTTTCGCCATGCTTGTCATGGGCAGGCAGATGAAATGAAACGCGGCACAGGCTCATCCAGTCCCATCTGGTGCATGGAGCATCCGTAACCTGCGGGTCATCTGCGGTTGCCTCTGACAGCATCCGTCCCTCCACGAGGTTCACGTGCACGTTGATAAGGGGCAGGCTTGGCATCCCGGGAATCGCATTCAGGAGCATGCGCAGGTGTCTGTCATGCTCCCTCATGTTGGTCAGGATGCTGAATCCGTCCAGGTAGCCGCCCTTCATCAGTTCCAGCATCTCTTCACTTGTATTATGTGTTTCCCCGTAATCATCAGCGTGCAGGAGCACGGGAACTCCATCATAGTTCTCAACCATAATCACTATTTTATCACGAATGGGACCAGACGTGCATGGAACGCACAAAACCTTTCTTTCATTTACAAACTACCTGATTATCTATGATTCCGTCAACGGCATCAATTTTATATACAACGTAGCACTCCAGAGTTTCCGGATGAGAGAAAATGCCGGAATACTTATCCAGAAACTTCTCATCAACCCACCTTAGGTACATGTAGTGAAACCTACTCAGCGTTTCCTTCAATTCCTCCGGGCTGACGTCGCGGCTTCGTTCGTCTTCATCATCAACGTCAGGACCGGGACTTCCCCCGGTAACATACTTGGGATGTTCATAAAACGATATGCCGGTAACGTCATCACTCGTGTTGCCCCTGGCTATTACATATACGGATTCCTCGTCAGGAACCCCGCGATCAAGCAGCATGCAGTCATAATCATATCTATTGTCATCAACTCTGACCAACCGGCCAAGGGCAATGTTTCCGGGAAACAGCTGATCAATGGCATCATACCTGATTCCGGCGATCAGCAGGGCGGCAAGGATGACGGCCGGAACGACGCTGCTCCATTTAAGAAAGTGTTTCGAAAAATAAATTACAAGAGCCTCAGACAGGAGCATGGCTGCCAGCACAAACGATGACATGTATCTGTCAAAGCTTGGCAGCGTAAGAGCGTACTCATGTCCAAAAGTCATCATGTAAGCCAGATACATCAAAATGACATAGGCTATTCCTGCCAAAAAAATCCACAGTGCCGTCAAGCGAATGGTTTTGTCAACCTCACGATCCTTTACCACGATCTTAAACCATATAAGGAGTGCCACGGTGGCCAAAAGCACCGCGCCGACGTAAGAAAGGTCAGCATACGTCTTTTTAAATGTTAGTCCCGACAAATAAATCCTGTCAAACCGGGACTGGTATTCATCGGGATTGACGTGAAAGAAATACTTGATTATCTTTTTCACGTTGACCTTTTTGAGACTCTGGCCATAAAAAACGTCTCCGCCGGTTTCTTCAAGACTCTTAAATACGTATTTGTTGGTCATCCTCCAGAATGCCACGGAAACCAGAACCATGATGCCGCCATGAACGATTACGGACCTGAAGCCATCCCTGCGGTACACGACGTAATATATCAGGATCATCAAGACAAAAGGAAGGGCAGTGACCTTGATCTGTGGAAGAAACATCATCGATGCGCCGAGCATGACTGTCGTCGCCGCAGATGGCTGCTGCGTTATGACGACCCACATGCAGTAAAAAATCATCACGCCCAGGAACATGTCTGTCACAATGCTGTGATAAAAAGGTTCACTGGTCAGGATCGGGGTCGCAAAGAGCACCAGTCCCCACAAAACTCTCGGAATAAAGCTTTTCTTATTGGTTCCGGGGGCTACGTAATATGCGGCCGGCAACATCATGGACACCTCAAGCATCTGTATGCCGCGATACATGTTGTCGTCACTGGCCGCTCCCATCAGCCGGCACCACAGTGCCTCAAATACGGAAACTCCGGGCGGATAATCCCTGTGGGGGACATAATCCAGGGGAGACGTACAATATAAGGCATCCAAATGGATGATCTCCTTCACAAACATTCCCCAGTGACTGTGCTCGTCAAAAAAATCCAAATATTTGCCAAAATTCAGACCCCATACCAGTACGAATGCGATCAGAAAGACGATCACCTCTCCTTTGGGATATATCCTCCGGGCCAGACTGCCAAGCCCGGCTCCAATGCTTCCCTCCGACCTGCAGGCCGCAACGGATTTACACGTAAGCAGAATCACCGACAATGCCATCATGAGATACGCACCGACGAATACGCTATGGACAAGCATTCCGCTAAACACCATGACCAGAGACTGGATAACGAAGGCCGGGGCCAGCGAGATCAGATAGCTCTTTTTTATCACGGATGCCAAGGCTCCGCCCACCAACAGGCAATATGCCATGGAAATAACGAATCTGACGAGTATTCTTGCACAGATCAAAATCATCTCGTTCTCCTATGATCATGCCTCATTTTGATCAGCCTTGACGGATTTCCCGCCCATGGGCTTCATCAAAAACAGACTGATCAAATAACCACCGACGTCCCCCAGAATAGATGCCAGGCGCTGTATGACCGCCGCAAGGACAACCGCATCAAATAGCGGAGACTCATTCATCAGCAGGGTGATCACCATCTCCCTGATGCCTATTCCGCCAGGTGCACCCGGTACGACAAACCCCAGCATCCACCCCAGCACGTAGCTGCCCATGATCAAGTTGACGTCATCAGTTCCCACCCGGCCTCCGGATATCGCAATCACGAGCAGCAGCATGCTAAATGACACGGTAACCAGATTGAGCACGTATATGCCGAGCATTTTAAAATATGCAGGTATTTTAGTCCGTTCCATAAGTCGGGATGCAATCCCGCCGATCGGAGTTTTCCGGATCGTCAGGATCGCCATGCACGTGATCAGGATGATCATCACCGGGATAATGATCCACAACGCCGGGGATGCCATTCCCTCCAAGTATGAAGTGACTACCGATGCCCTCCTTCGCAGAAAGACGACGGACAGGAACATTGCGCCGGCCAACTGTCCCATTATTTCCAGTAATGAACTCGCAGCGGTTTCTGCCTGTCCCATGCCTATGTCACGAACAAAAATGTTGCGTTCGACATAGTGAAAGACGTTGCCGGGAAGATATTTGCCAATGTTGGCCTTGAGATACACGGCCACTCCATCCCGAAGCGGAAACTCAGCATCCGAAGCAGTGCGCAGCGCAAGACACCACGCCATTGCCAAAAGCAGATTTGCCACCAGGCACAGGACAGTGCCTGCTATCAAAGATCCAAAAATCCGGGGGCGAAGAAGCATCGAAAAATCCACGTGCATGTGATGAATCCGACGAACTACAAAGGCAAGCCCAATCACCACCAGAACGCTGCCGAGGCGGCGGATCCACTTGATCTTATTTGAGCCGTTCATACTCCATCCTTCTTACGTGATACTGCGTATCCTGAAGAATCCTGCGATTAGATGAGATCAGATCTGCCAGCAATCCTATGACGAACGTCAGGAATCCAAGTATTATCAAGGTACACGCCAGAATCAGCGACTGATTGTGACCGCCTCCGTCCCCATCAAAAAACAGGAAGAGAAAACGTATGCCTATGGCAAGCCCTATCAGGGTCGGAGGAACGGACAGGATTGAAAAGAACGTAAGCGGATTGTACATCATATATGCACGCAGTATGGTCAAAATGCTTTTTTTGACATATCCCAGCATGCTTTTGAACAGCCGGCTTGGCCTCAGCTCGGGATTCGTCCGGATCGGCACCCATGCCATCGGAATCCTCTCGCGCCCGGCCTGTACGATCGTTTCAAGGGTATACGTGTAATCATTTACCACGTTGATACGCATGGCCGCATCCCTGGAATAGGCCCGAAAGCCGCTGGGAGCATCCGGAATGTCCGTTTTTGATGCCTTGCGGACTACCCAGCTGCCAAAATGCTGAAGTTTCTTTTTGATCCATGAAAAATGCTCTGTGTCATCAATGGGGCGCGCTCCGATGACGATGTCCGCCCGGCCCTCGAGAATGGGCCTGATCAGGGTTTCTATGTCCTCAGCACAATACTGATTGTCGGCATCAGTATTGACAATTACGTCCGCTCCGTTTCTGAGGCATCCGTCCAGTCCCGCCATGAATCCCTTGGCCAGTCCCTTGTTTGAAGCGAAACTGACCACATGATGAACTCCTGCCCGACGGGCAACCTCGACAGTATCATCCCCGCTTCCGTCATTAATGATGAGATACTCGATCTCGTCAACGCCTTCGATATGACGCGGAAGGTCATTTATCGTGACGTCCAGCGTTTCAGCCTCATTGTAACAGGGAATTTGTATTATCAGTTTCATTGACAATGCTCCGCTAAACTTTTGTTATACAAATTTTATCATATTTTGACGGCTTTGGCGAAAACATCCGCACAATATGATATACTATGGTGAATGAATGATAAGATCGCATTGAAAACATATTTAGTAAAAAAATCTTCAATCCTGCTCCTGTGTGCGTCATTCGTCTTTTTGTTCCTGTTTTTGAGGGCGCGCATATGGTATCTGCTCGACTCTGACATGAGCAGTGAGATGATACTTGCGAAACAGCTCAACGAAGAGCGTGCCATATTTGCCAAAGGCTGGTATTATGCCACTGAACTTCGTCTATTGTACATGCCTCAGGTTTTTCGCATATTATTCTTATTTTCAGACTACTGGCATTTCGTGAGGGTGTATTCCACGATAATAATCCACGCAATGCTGCTTGGCTCCGCCCTGTGTCTGTCCAAACGGCTCGACCTGGGATGGAGAAAGGCCGTGCTTGGCATGGCGGTCTTAACGCCTGTCTCCATGGTATACGGTGAGTACGTGCTGGTCTGCCCCTATTACGTGCCCTGCATCGCCATTTCATTTTTTGCAATGGCAATGGTTCTTCACCTGACCGCCGAACCGGGGAACCACGTGCGAGCCATCCTGACTGCCGCATCTGCCGCACTTGCCTTTGCTTCGAGCCTGATCGGACCACGTCAGATAGTCATGTTCTATTTTCCCGCGATGATGGCGGCAGGCCTGATCGCCTTGTCAGACCTGATCAAAAAAAAGAAAACATTGAAAAAAGCCTTTTTTGATCCGGCGTTTTCCATCTGCCTTACCAACATGTTCAGTGCCGGCATAGCCTATCTCATAAACCTTTTTGTCCTTCCTGACATGTATTATTTTGTTCACTGGACTCAGATCAGGCTGACCGGCTTCAACGTGCGCAGGTTCCTGAATGCCCTCGCAGGGCTCGTAAACATGCTTGGATTCCGCCGGGAATCAGGAATAGCGGGAATAATCACCGACGCATGCGTCCTGGCTGTTACGGCGGGGT
>CALGGH010000269.1 GCA_937916415.1 uncultured Lachnospiraceae bacterium | reverse complement strand
GGAGTTCAGACGTGTGCTCTTCCGATCTCCCCGATGATATACCCAATACAAAAGGTCCTACTATCGGATTATTAAAAAAAGTCTGAAGCAGATACCCCGATAAGGCCAGGCACCCTCCGAGAACGATCGCGGCCAGCATGCGGGGGAGCCTGACGTGCATTATGACGTTGTTCAGCATCACGCTGTCCGATCTGCCCGTCAGCACGTCAATGACCTCACCGGGCGTGATGCTCACGCTGCCGGTCATTATGTTGACGCACGTAAGCACGATCAGAACAAGCGCCAGCAATATGAACACTATCGTACGTCTGTTACGGTTCATGATCACTTACCCTTTTCAGATAAACAAAATCATCGTCTTCTTCGGTGAGGGCATTGTGCAGGTCATTCATAAAATCCGCCATGCCCGTCGTTTTTTGAAAAAAATCATCAGTGGTGCAGTAAACCCTGCCCCGTCGAACGGCCTTAAAGTCGCCAAACAGGGCATTTCGGGATACCAGTTCATCCGTGGACCTGATCCCTCCGCCGATGGTGCCATCGTATATGATGACGTCCGCATCCCTGGCGAGGGCATAGAAATCCTCCATCTGTACGTTCATGACGGATAACGCGTCGTCATCTTCCTTGTCTTTTATTATATAACGTCCGCCGGACATTTCTATCATTTTGGATACGTAATCCCCGGGCTTTCTGACGTTTATCATGCCGTCAGCAGTTACGTGAAAAAAGGCAACGCTTAAGCCCGTATCGGGCTGTTCCATTATGAACTGTGCCTTTTTCATCTGCTCCTCAAAATACTCATCCGCGGTCCCTTCGGTCCCGAAAAGCACGCCGTAGAGCCTGATCCATTCGAGGCGTCCGAGCGGATGCTCCTCATAGCTCGACATCTCAACCATTACGGGTATGCCTAATTCCTCCAGTTTCTCCCGGACCGCGGGTTCATGATAGATCATGGTGTTTTCCACCGCCAGGTCACATCCTTCTCCCATGATGACTTCATAGTCCGGTGCCCTGTATTTGCCGGCATATACGATGTCTCCAGTCTCCATGGCAGACCGGACCTCATCCACGTGCCAGTCATCCGCTTCCAGGGAGGCCATCCTGACCATTCCGAGCGCTCCCGCCTTGCTGACGAGATCCATCGCGGACGTGGATGCCACGTAGGATGCGTCCAGAGGCACCTTAAGCACGCAGGTCTCTCCCGGTACGTCCGCCGGCACCTCCATTCCCTCGGGAACCAGCAGGTAGTCCCTGTCTTCATCGATATTTATCAGCCTGTAATCACCGTACAGGGTTATGCTGAACTTTTTGGCATATTTAAGGTTCATGGTTCCGGTCGGTTCAAGGGCTGCAAAGGATGCCGTGCCCGTGCCGCCGGCAGATGCCCTGGACGTGCCTGCATGATCATCCGGCTGCGAGCCTTCCGCGGGGCTGCCGGCCTCCTTGGGAGCATCCTGAGCAGACTTATCCTGAGCAGGCTTATCCCGAGCAGCCTTATCATGGTCAGGCTCTTCCTCAGGCCGCCCGCCCCAATGGATCACGTACTCGATCTCATGAGGAGTGCTCATGGCGACCGTATCTCCTATTACGGTCAGGGGCTCATCGAGTGAATCCACCGATACCGTAAAAGTGGAATTCTCCCCTGGAGTTTCATTGTCATACTTCACTCCGTCCACGATCATATAATCATAATTAGGGCTGCTCCATACCAGCCTGGCCGTCATGCGGCCGTCCGCTTCGGTGATCGTGACCGGAGATTCTATGCCGGCCTTGCCGGAACCGCCCTCCATGGTGATCTCAACTGCATACGAAGTAACCCCCCGCGATCCGCAGGAGGTCACCATAAGCATCAATCCCATAAAGGTCATCATAAGTTTGATCTTTTTAAGCGTCTTCATCACGTTGCCTGCCATCACTCAGCCAGGGTAACCTTGACCTTGTGGTCATACCATACGCCCTTGGTACCGATAAGCGCGAGGTCAAACTCCTTGTCAAGCGCGGGCACGGGCACGTCGAATCCGTTGACCTCCTCAGTGGTGCCGTCATCGAACTTAACGGTGTCAACGGTGGGCTTAAGAAGCTTTGCCCCGCTCTTTGCGGCTTCCTCGGCAGTTCCGGGGAAAAGGTTTACGACGTTCTTGGACGAAAGGCTCACGTGTATCGTCATCTCTCCGTCCCTGACCGTCAGTTCGCCCATGTCGTCCAGTGCCTCGCTGACGTGAAACATCGAACCGTCGGTAGTAAATTTGGCGGAATAAGTACCGTCCGAAAGCTCAGTGGCTGATCCGCCTGCTTCAGCGGAGGAAACGGCGTCGCCGAGCGCTGCCATCGCATCTGCTGCGTGCGATGCGTACAGACTCTCAATGCCGTCTATGCGTCCGAGTCCCGCGATCTGACATTCAACGCGCTCAAAGTCTCCTGATGCGGTAAAAATGCTCTTCCAGGAATCCTCCTCGTCTCCGGCCATGTCGTTATTGGCATGGTCACCCGCAACGACCATCAGGGGACGCAAAACGACCTTTTTGTATCCGGCTTCCTTAACCCTGTCGAGTATGACCTCACATGAAGTCTCCTCAGGTTCTCCTTCCACGGTTCCGACATAAACGTTTGCGTATCCGAGCTTCTCCATCTGCGTGGCCATCTGGGAATAACTGACCTTTGCGGTATGCGCGGTCCCGTGTCCCATGAAGACAAAGGCCGTACCGTCGTCAGCAGCCTCGTCGAGGCCCTCATATCCCGCTTCCTTCACGGCTTCGGCCGTGATCAGCTCCGCAACGGCCTTTTTATCATCATTTATGACCGTGGCGTCCGATCCCACCTCGCCGAGCAGGGGTTCGGATATGATGACTGTCGCAAACTTATCGGAAAAGGCATCCACTGCCTCCACGATCTCATCATACTCGGCGCCGTGCATCAGGTGCGTCGGCTGGATGACGAGATTCCTTACGCCGTTGTCGACTGCCCTCTGCAGGGCCTGATCCATGTTGTCAATCTTCTCGCCGTCCCTGGCAAGCACGTGGTTGATGATGATCTGAGCCGTGAACGCCCTTCTGACCGACCATTCGGGATAGGCTGCGGCTAGCGTCCTTTCCACGGATCCGATGTCCTCCGTGCGGCTTTCGTTAAATGACGTGCCAAAACTAACGACAAGGATCTCATTTTCTCCGATGCCGTCGTCATTCAGCGGATCATCCCCCGACGCATCCCCCGTATCGCGTCCGAAATAATCGGGATCGGCAAACTCTCCCTCAACCATTTCCTTCTGCGCATCGGTCAGGGCATCCCATGCCGCGCGGGCCTGCGCACACAGATCATCCGTTTCTTCGGTCCACTTTTGTACGTATATGGCGTCAATGAGATCCGCAACCTCAGCCGCTTTCTCTTCATCACTCATTTCTGCCGTCTCATCCGTCACTTCAGTCGTCTCCCCCCGTGCATCGATCGTGACCTGATCCTGAGCTTCCGTTACCTCCTCCTGCGCCGACGGTTCCGTGGCTTCGGGAGCGGCGTTCCCGCAGCCTGCAAGCATGACGGCCGAGGCCGCCACTGCCATCATCATTCTCAAACGTCTTTTTTTCATAATGCCCTCCTTTAAATACGGCAGGAAAATCGAGCAGGGAAGATGCAATCGCACCCTACTCGCCGCGCGGCCCGTACCCGGCTCTGCCGGGAATGCTCCATGCACGGACCTGCGCATAAAAAAACTCATTCCGAATCAACTTCGAAATGAGTAATTGAACATACCAAAACAACGCTGATCCGTCATGCGGACAGCTTGCCATGCTGGTACGGCCAATTACTCGTGACCCGGAATCTCTTCCAGTACCGGCAAACGGCAGGTCTCCTGGCTCGAGCATCATCACATGCGAAACGCCTTCCCGGTTTCCCAGTGACCGTCAGGAACCGTGGTCAAAACTCTCCGGCCATAATCCCCAACCTGTTCGCATGCTCCGCTGTCACAGTGACGAGTTCGCACAGGTTTCACACCTGTTTCCCTATTATCCCGTACCAAAACCCGTCCGCCATGACTTTAATGCGGTCCGGATTCCTACGGGCACCGTTTGTCTTATTTTACTTTTTTTCCTACGATATATTAGCACGTCGACAGGCTTCGTGCAAACCTTATCCGGACTGAGGGAATTACGGCTTATCCGTCCAGGCTGCCGGGAGCATGTTTCCAAAGGCCACGTCGAACCCCCGGAAACGCCGCAAGGTCTTTACCTAAGCGCTTCCGTAAGCACGGACAGATTGTTAGTCATGACGGAAAGATAAGAAGTCCCGTTCGAAGCGTCCTCCAGGGTGGCGGACTGCATGGAATTCAGGGTAAGGATCTGCTGATCGCCGGATGCCGTGTTGTCACGTATCGCCTCAGCGATCCTGTGATCCGTTCCTTCGATGGTCAGGATCGAACCAAGCGACAGCTCATCCGCCTTGTTCGAAAGAAAGACGATCGTTTCAAAGCTGGCTTCCGCCTCGGCATAGCAGCCGGCAAAGGCGGCATAATAATCCAGTCCGTAATCATCCGTCAGATACCTGAAGGGGAAACGGTCACCGAACAGCAGCGTATGGCAGGAGGAATCCCTGATCATGGCCTCGTATTCATCATCAAGTGACTTAAGCTTATCGACGTATTCCGACGCGTTGTCGCGATAGAAGTCCGCATTGTCAGGATCAACGTCCCCCATGGCATCAGATATGCTCCGGACGCAGGTTGCGGCATTACGCAGGGACAGCCAGACATGTTCGTCATATTCGGTTTCTTCTTCACTGCCGGCTTTTACTTCAGGTTCTCCGGCACCGGCATCCGTCACCCCGCCTTCTGCACCTTCATGCTCCTCTGCCTGCATGCCCTCGACGATCTCCTCTTCCTTGACGGAATCGCCCAGCACGTCCATCAGGTTGATGACGACCTTGTCCTTATTCATGCTTTCCTGCAGGGCATCATTGGCCCATGCGTCGGACTCTCCTCCTACGTATATGAACAGGTCACAGGCGGAAACCCTGAGAATGTCATCTGCCGTCGGCTGATAGCTGTGCATGTCAACGCCGTTGTCAAGCAGCATGGTGACCTCGGCATTGGCGGGATTCTCTCCCAGCACGTTCATCACCCAGTCGTATTCCGGAAATATGGTCGTGACGATCCTGATATTGTCGCCTTCGGCCGCGGTCACGCCGCTTACGGAGCCGCATGCCGTGAGCGTGCCCATCAGCACGATGGCCGTCATGATGCAGGATATTATTCCTTTCATGCCGTTCACGGGGCTACCTCCAATCGATCCGTTCTTCATGAGAGTCTGATCTTCTCGAAAACCTGGTCTTCATGAAAACCTGCTCCTCACGCAAACCTGCTCTTCTCGAAACCTGCTCCTCTCGCAAACCTGCTCTTCTCGAAACCTGCTCTTCTCGAAACCTGCTCTTCATGAAAAACCGATTCATGCATAAATTTGAGAATCATTCCCAATTGTAATGTTGACGGCAGCTTTTGTCAATAGATTTGGGAACGATTCTCAAATTATGGGGAACGAACGAAATGCCTCTTAAATCATGCCGCTCCGGCCAGGGGTTCCTCCTCAGCTTCCTCGGCAGGTGCCTCCTCCGGCTCCACGAACTGCTCATCTGATATCGTCACGCCGTCCGGATATATCTTAGCGAAGTCATTTTTCATGGAAATGGGCACGTAGCCCTGCTCGACATAAGCGGATGACTTTTCCTCCCAGTCCTGCCTGCCCCACTCTCGCTCGGCATCATCGGCCACGATCATGTATGCCTGTGAGGGGTAAGGGTTCCTTGAATCAAGAGCGTAGTTCATCATGCTGGTGTCGCTGCCGCTGTTGCCGAATGCCAGCACGGGGTACTGACCGATCTCGCGCTCGATCCATATCGTCTTGTTGGCGTTAAGGTTTTTCTGCACGAAACCGCCGGTGAATACCAGCTCGTCGCCATCCGCGTACTTATAGTCCATGTTGGAGGGTACGTCCTCATTCCCCTTGACCTTCACTTCGAATTCGGTTCCTATGACGTGGGCAGGCGAAACATATTCGCTGATGGGCGAATTGGCAACTATGGCCCTGGTCGTCGTACGCTCGGTGCCGCTCACCACGTAGATGGTGAAGTCATTGTCATAGAGATATTTTACGAGTTCCACCATGGGCAGGTAGAAGCCGTCAATGTAGCGCATGTTGTTAAAGCTGTCGGTGTTTTTCTGGCCGAACTGGACCGCATAGTCGTACAGCTCCTGCACGGTCATGCCGGCATAGGCCTTGGCGAAGTTCCTGGCCAGTTCCTCGCCCGCCGTATAGCCGGGCCTGATCTCGGCCGCCGCGGCCTTAAGTTCGTCAGACACCCTCTCAGGATGATCCGTCAGGCAGTAATTGATGAACATCATCGTGTCATAATAGGTATAGAAGGTTTCGCAGGTCAGCGTGCCGTCCATGTCGAACACCGCGATGCGGTCTTCCACCGGAATGAAGTTCTCGGCATCCTTCTTGTTCGTGACCTTTGTAACGTAGTTCCTGAGACTCTCCGCAGATGCTGAATCAGCCGACCAGTATTCTGAGAGAGGCTTGGACGCGTTCATGCCGCATCCGGTGATCCCGGCGCTGACAAACGTCATCACCAGGATGAGCATCAGCGACAGCATGGCGCGCCTTCCCCTTATGGTTCTCTGACTGTTAGTTTTCTTTTTCATAACTTCTCCTCCAACTAGAATTAATTAAATGCCGCCTTCGCCTTGTCAAGCGCGTCGATCACCTTGTCACACCAGGCATCGAATTCAGGATCCTCCTTATATTCATCCGGATGTGACAAAACGTAATCCAGCGATATCCTCACGCCCTCGTTAAAAGGCACGTGCGTCGTCATGTCCGGCGAAAGCCTCTTGATCTTGCTGTTATCGAATACGACGGATACCGACTTGTCCCCGATCAGGCTGCCCTCATAGTCAAAGCCGTACTTATCGCCCACGGCTGACAGGAATTCCGACGATACGTGACAGGGATTCAGTTCCACGCCCAGCGCGTCAGCGATGGTCCGGTATATCTGATTCCACGTCAGCACCTCGTCTCCGGTGATGTGGAAGGCTTCCCCAATGGCATGGCGGTTTCCGATCAGTCCCGCGTATCCGATGGCAAAATCCTCATTGAACGTCAAATGCCACAGTGAAGTGCCGTCTCCCTGAATGATGACCTTCTTGCCTGCCTGCATTCTCTTTAACACCTGATAAAACCCGTTTTTGCCATGCACTCCAAGCGGAACGTTCCTTTCGTCGTAGGTATGGCTGGGACGCACTATGGTGACGGGGAACCCTTCCTCCCTGTACTTGGCCATGAGGAATTCCTCGCAGGCGATCTTGTCCCTGGAATACTGCCAGTGCGGGTTGGCGAGCGTCGTGCCCTCCGTGATCAGGTAACCGGCCGCGGGCTTGTGATATGCGGATGCTGAGCTGGTGTATACGTACTGCTTCGTTTTACCCTTGAACAGTCTGTAGTCCCTCTCAACCTGATCCACCGTAAATCCGATGAATTCACAGACCGCGTCAAAGGTCATGTCCCCTATCGCATCAGCAACCTTTGCCTCATCGTTCACGTCACCGATGATCTGATGCACTCCCTCGGGAACCGGCCTGTTGCCCCTGTTCAGGAGCCATACGTCATGTTTTTTTTCCTTGACCAGCCTGCGGACTATGGCACTGCTGATCTGTCCCGTTCCACCGATAAACAACACTTTCATCTGACAACTACCTCCTTTTCCTTTTCTTTTTCAATTCAGCCTGATGCCCAGCATCGTAATGTCGTCGAACTGCTCCGCGCCCCTGGCGAAGTCATCGGCGGCTTTCTGCACGTATTTCAGCAGTTCCTCGGGATCGTCGTCCGGTGCCTCGTTCAGTGCCTTAACTATCCCATCCGTCCCAAGCATCTTTTCATTCGGACTCGTGGCCTCAGCCAGTCCGTCGGTATAGGCGAACAGGGAGGCGCCGGGTTCAAGCTGCAGCTCGTAATCCTGATACTCCGCTTCCTCAATGACTCCCAGGAAAATGCCATGCTCATCACGGAGCAGTTCAAACTGACCGTTTGCGTGCCTGACGACGGGATACTCATGGCCGGCATTGGCACACTTGATGATGCCCGTGGATATCTCCAGGATTCCGATCCATACGGTGATGAACGTCATTTCCTTGTTGTTGGAGCATATGGTGGCATTGCATTCCCTGAGGATCCGCGCCGGAGACCCTCCAGTGGTTGCATGATCGGCAAACATGATCCTGGCCGCCATCATGAAGAGCGCTGCGGGTATTCCCTTGTCCGACACGTCCGCTATGGCCATGTACAGATGATCCCGGTCAAGCATGCGGAAATCAAAAAAATCGCCTCCGACTTCCCTGGCCGTGCGCGCACATGCCCCCCGCAGAGCCTCCCGTGTTTTCAACCAGGTTTATTATCTTCATGATATTTTATCTCCATAAGCATTGATGCGCAATAAAAAAAGACCGGACGTCAAAACGGACCGGCGGAATGACACTCGGAGACGGAGTCAAAGGGTCATTTTTTGACACTCGGGGAGTTTCCGGAGGAAAGCATCTTGTCCGCAGCATTCCCTGCAGAAGCGGACTCTCTCGTTTCGATAAATGGGGACGAAACCTTCAGCATCCGTCCCAGGATCGATCTGACTAATATTACGAGACGGTTTCCAATTGCGACTGAGCCTTCTTCTGGTCCAGTAAGGGCGTCAGGCTCTTAAGGCCCAGGGCGACCGTCGACCCGTTATGCAGCAGCGCCGACGTGGCCGGTGGGAGCACTCCTGCTATTCCGAGGGCAATCAGTGCCGTGTTGAAACCCACTATCGTCCTGTAGTTAAACGTGATCCGTTTCATCAGCAGCTCCGCAAGTTCCCTGAGCGTGATGATGCTCTCCAGGCCCGATCCGCTGATCGTTATGTCCGCGATCTGCCTGGCGATCTGGGCACCCTCACTTATGGCTAGTCCGGCGTCTGCAGCCGACAGCGCAGGCGAATCATTGATGCCGTCGCCGACCATAATGACCTTTCTGCCATCGGCCCTGGCCTTTTCGACGTAACCGGCCTTGTCCTCAGGCAGGACTTCTGCGTACCATTCGTCTATTCCGGCCCTGGCTGCTATGGCCGCAGCGGTGCGTTCATTGTCTCCCGTCATCATGACCACGTGCCTAAAGCCGGTTTCACGTAATCTCCGAACCACGGACGCAGCCTCCTCACGGAGAGGATCCTCTATCAGGATGCATGCGCTCAGCCTGCCTTCTTTGGCAAAATACAGATGAGAATACTCGGGCGGAAGCCCTTCAAGTACGGGAATCTTTTCCTCGGGCACGATCACGCCCTCGTCCTCAAAAATGAAATGGCGGCTGCCTATCACGGCCTTTTTGCCGTCTATCTGCGACGCGATTCCGTGCGCCACTATGTACTCGACCTTGGTATGCAGTTCCTCATGGTCGAGATTTTTTTCCTTCGCCGCGTCAACGACGGCATTTGCCACCGAATGCGGGAAATGCTCCTCCAGGCATGCAGCCTGCCTGAGCAGTTCATCCTCCGCCTCTCCGTTAAAGGATACCACCCGCACGACGCGCGGCGTGGCCTTGGTCAGCGTGCCAGTCTTGTCGAAAACAATGGTGTCAGCCTCAGCCACTGCCTCCAGGAATTTGCCTCCCTTGACTGTTACGTCATGCTCGGCTGCTTCGTTGATGGCTGATAAGACGGATATCGGCATCGCCATCTTGAGCGCACAGGAATAATCAACCATGAGCACAGACACTGCCTTGGTGACGTTGCGACTGAGCAGGTACGTGGCTGCCGAAGCGAGCAGAGTGTATGGCACCAGCCTGTCAGCCAGGCTTTCGGCCTTGCTTTCGAGTTCGGACTTCAGCTTCTCGCTCTGCTCTATCATCCTGACTATGCGGTCGAACCTGCCGCTTCCGCTCGTCCGGGTCACCCGGAGCGTCAGCTCGCCTTCCTCTACTACGGTCCCCGCAAATACCGGAGCATCCACGGTCTTGCGGACCGGCAGTGATTCTCCGGTCAGGGAAGCCTGGTTCACCATGGCCTCCCCGTCCGCGACGACTCCGTCAAAGGGGATCATGTTGCCCATGTGTACCACGACGCGATCCCCGCAACTGACGTCGGACGAATCGCAGAGTACCTCACCGTCATCCGTAAGCAGCCATACGCTGTCCACGTTCAGGGACATGCGCCTGGCCAGGTCGCCCACTGACCTCTTGTGAGTCCATTCCTCCAGCACGTCGCCGATCCCCAGCAAAAACATCACGCTTGACGCGGTCTTGTAGTCGCCGGTCAGCACCGCGGCCAGTATGGCGGTCGCATCCAGCAGTTCTACCTTCAGCTTGCCTGACCGGATCGTCTTCAGTCCCCTGAATGCGTACCTGACGGTCTTGATGATCACCCAGAGCTTCCTGAGCGGCAGCGGTACGATGAGCCTTTTGCCATAATGCAGCATGATCGACGTGATGATGCGGTCGTTGTATTTGGCCGCAATCTCCCTGCCGGAGGTCTCGTACACGCGCTCAGGCACCTCCACGGCGTCGAATTCAAATCCCTTCAGGATGCCGATCACGCGTGATCTGTCACAATCATATTTGAATGCGACGTCGGCGGTTCTTTCATAAACCTTTATCTCTCTTAGTTCATTGAAGCCCTGAAGATAAAATTCAAGGGTATCAGCCTCCCTGAAGGTCATTCGCTTCATGGAAAGACGTACCCTTATCCTTGCCTTCGTCTCATGTTTGATCGTAAATTTCATGACGTCTCCGACGAATCCTCATTCTTCCTCTGCAGCATCGGCATCCTGCCCGGCTGCCCGCTCCTCATTGATGGCCTTGGCGTCCTCATAGATGTCAGTACAGTTTTCCCTGAGCACGGTCACCTGATCAAGCACGCTGTCCCTGGCCCTGAGCACCGCGGCGGTACAGTGTGTGTATGCCTTCTTGGCATCCTTACCTGACAGCAGCTTGATGCCCTCCAGTCCAAACAGAGTTCCAAGAGCGAAAAATCCCAGTTTAGTGTAGCCCATGTTTACACCTCCTAAATATATATAACATTAACGGATAATAGCTATATCTGACCATGAAGTATGATAGCACGTCAACGCGAATATTTCAATCAACACTGCGGATAATGACACTCGGGGACGGAGTCAGGGGGTCATTTTTGTCTCCGTCCCAAAGAGAAATTTTACGCCCATTTGATTTTGTTTTTGAGGAAGATGATGAAGGTGACGATGAGCGAGAGAGCCTCGGCCACGGCAGTCGATATCCAGATGCCGTCAAGGCCCCAGACAAGCGGCAGAAGGAGCACGCAGGCAACCAATAATACCATGGTCCTGGAGACCGAGATCACGGCAGAGTTTAAGCCGTCATTAAGTCCCGTAAAAAAGGCAGATCCAAACACGTTGCACCCGGTGACCAAAAAGACGGTGCCGTAAATCCGCAGTCCCCTGACGGACGTCTCAAGCAGTTCCCTGTCATAGCCCACGAAGATCCCGGCAAACACCTTGGCCAGCGCCTCCGAAATGACGAACATGATCACGCCCGTCACCGTCAAAATCACCAGGCTCTTACGAAGCAGGCTGATGAGTTCAGGCTTGTTACGGTCTCCGAAATGATATCCTATGACCGGGATCACGCCTGCGGAATAACCGGCAAATACGGCCAGGAACACGGCCGTTATGGCCTGAATGACTCCATATGCGGCCACGCCGTCCTCGCCCGCGTACCGCATCAGCTGTACGTTGAAAAGTATGCCCACCAGAGCCAGCGATACGTTAACTACCATTTCGGACAAACCGTTCGTGCAGGCCCGCAGCAGGGTACCCGGATCAAATCCGGGTTTCTTCAGCCTCACCGCCAGATCGCGATGGGTAAGAAAATACGCAATGGGAAATACGCCGGCGAAAATGCTGCCGAGCAGCGAAGCGATCGCGGCACCCCGCAGGCCCCATCCGAACACAAGTATGAAAAGCGCGTCCAGCGATATGTTGATGAAACCCGCGATCAGCGCCGAAACAAAACCCAGGGCTTCCTTTTCGACCACCGCGAAGAAATACTGAAACTCTGACTGCACGACGTACGTGCCGATCGTGAACGTCACTATCAAGCCATAGCTGCGGCAGTATTCAAGCAGCTCGCCCCGCGCTCCCTGCATCCGTGCCGCAGGCACCACGGTCAGTACGCCGATCGTCGTCAGTATCACGGCTAATGCGATGGACGTCCACGTCACCGTTGAAAACTGATCTGACGCGAGCTCGCCCTTCTTTTCGCCCAGGGTCTTGCTGATCAGGGCCGCGCCTCCGGACCCCAGCATGGTGCCGATGACCGGGAACAGCAATACGTAATTGCCGACTATGTTGACCGCCGCATACGCGGTTGATCCGACGAAATTGGATATGAACAGGCCGTCCACGCAGAGATAAGTATTGTAGAACACCATCATCATCATGGTCGGAAAAGTAAACCTGAGCAGCCCGGAAATGCTGAAATGGTCTGACAGCTTAATCTCACTCATGTCTGTTTCTTCCAATCTTTAGCAGTTCATCAAGCCTGGCATTCGGATTAAACCTCCTGATCATGACTCCAAGCGCTTCGAGAACGTCACGGACGGACGCCTCGTCAAGCTCATTTGCCCTATAGTCAAACGACCCGTAGAACGTCTCGTTTTTGTAAAACGTTTCCAGATACAGCTCATAGAGTCCGCCGGTGCCCTCGTCGCTGAGGGACGTCTCTTCCATCCGGGCATCACCGAGCGGATATATGCCGGTATCATCCCCGAGATACGAGAAGCCGAAGGTCGTGATCCCCGGACGCCTGGCCAGCATCTCGCCAAAGGGATGGGACGATAGACCCAGCAGGCCGATGATGCATGACTGGAGATCCTGCAGGTATTCCATGACCGTGGTGTTTTCGTCCCACTTCGCGACGGGAAAAATCGACTGCACGGTCATGCCCGCCGTCCGATGCAGCCTGGAGTCCGTGCGACCGTTATACGTAACCGGGAAATAGATGGCGCGGCTGCCGTCATCGCTTGCAACGTAAGCGGCCGACAGTCCCATGAACAGGACGGCCTCGGATATGCGCAGGGGACGGATCATCCTCTCGACCTCATCAAGCGAAACCCCCAGCTGCATGGTGCAGCGCCTCATTCTGAGTGCTTCGTCGTTTTTGTCCTTATGAAACGCCGCAGGCCTGGTCACCTGTGAATGGATCCGGTCATAGTGTGCCCACACGGCATCCATCCCTCCCCGGCTGACGAACGTTTCCTGATCCTCCACCAAGTCAAATATCGTGTAATTCTCCGCCTGAACATGACCCATGCGATACGCCTCGTCAATGTCGGCAAGCAGGATCGCGAATGAATCTGCGTCCATGATCGGATGAACAAAGTCCATGAACAGATGATACGTACGGGATTCAGTCCTGATTATTTCCGCGCGCCACATCGGTTCGCCGTTCCTGAAAGGACGCACCAGCCCGGGCTTGCGGGCGTCAAATTCCGATTCCGTCATCTCCGTCACGGGGATCAGCGCGTCCTCATGTCCTGGGTCCGGACAGAGGAACACCTCTCCGTCCTCTTCTTCAAACCTGGCCCAGATGCCCGGGTGCGCATTCAGTGCCATCCTGACGGCACTGCGCAGCGTCTCCACGGATTCGGGACCCTTGCGGATCGTATACAGGTACGGAAGGTTCCACTGAGTGGTTTCCTGATCCATCTGCCAGAGCTGATATAGCTGCATGATGCTCTCGTTGACCGAGCATGGGTAGCGTTTCCTGAGTTCCCTGCTTTTCCGCCTGGACTTGCCGAGCACCATCTTTTCCATTTCGATGACGGTGGGATTGTCACGTATGTCGCCAAACTTGACGTCCACGTCAAACATGTCACTCAATTCGGACGTGAGCAGCATAGTGTCAAGCGAAGACAAGCCCAGCGCCGAGACGTCAGTCGTAATGCCTATCGGCACGTCCTCAAAAATGCTGCGGAGGGCAGCAAGTATCCTTTCCTGCCTGTCATTCTCCGGAGGGACAACGTCCTCATCTGCGATCTCAGGCTTTGGCAGGGCCTTGCGGTCTATCTTGCCATTGGGAGTAAGGGGCATCGCTTCCACTTCGACGAATGCCTCGGGCACCATGTAATGGGCCAGCTGCCTGCCGGCGTATTCCCTGATGTCACCGGCGGAAACCGATCCCGGTTCCCTGAGCTCGTAGTACCCGACGAGGATGCGGTTGTCGAACACCCTGGCGGCACTCAGCCTGATGCCCGGATGTCCCGCAATGACCTTCTCGACTTCGTCCAGTTCGATTCGCAGGCCGCGCAGCTTGACCTGATTGTCGCGCCTGCCGTGAAACTCTATCTCGTCATTTTCATTTATGCATGCGACGTCACCGGTACGGTATGCCCTCATCCCCTTAAAACGCACGAAGGCTTCCGCGGTCTTTTCTGGCAGGTTACGATAGCCCCTGCCGACGCCCCGGCCGCATATCAGCAGTTCGCCCGGGCTTCCCTTGGGAACCTCGTTCAATTCCTCGTCCACGACAAACACGTATACGTTTGCATTGGGCCGTCCTATCGTGACGTCATCGGGAGACTCCATTACCTTCATCGTGCAGCTGATGGTTGCCTCAGTCGGTCCGTACCCGTTCATGACGTACGCGTCCGGATTAACCTCCCTGATCTTAGTTAAAAGCACGCCCGGGAAAGCCTCCGCGCCGAAATCGTAGGTTCGTACGTTCGCGAGCGCTTCCCTCATCTCGGGAATGCCAAACAGGGTTTGGGCATATGCCGGAGTAAAGCATACCGCATCCACGTGCGTCCTGAGCATGAAGTCCTTCATCATCAAAGGATTCAATATCTCATTCTCCGTGGCCAGGGCCACCGTCATCCCCGACGTAAGTCCCACGTACTCTTCCATTACGGACACGTCAAAGGTCATCTGTGCCATGGCCAGCAGGACCGTGCCTTTCTGTATCAGTCCGTTGGTCTCGTGATTCCTGGATGTCGGATAGACGAAATTGGTCAGATTGCCATGTTCGATCATAACTCCCTTGGGATTGCCGGTCGATCCGGACGTGTAGATCATGTAGCACAGGTCATGCTCCGCGTTCTTGACGCATGGATCATAGGATGGCGAAAATGAGAGCATCTCGCCCATGTACAGCGGCCTTCTCTTCAGCACGTCGGCCACGAGTTCGAGACGCTCCATGACCGTGCCCTTATCGGATATCACGTATTTGCAGCCTGCGTCCTTATACATATACTCCACCCTTTCATCGGGGTAGCTCACGTGCGCAATCGTATAAGCGGCTCCGGACTTGAGCACGCCGAGGGTGGCCACGTACGCGGGTATGCCCCTCGGCAGCAGTATCATGATGACGTCCTCCGGGCCGATGCCCAGAAACAGCAGGCGGTTAGCCACCCTGTTGGACAGTTCGTCAAGCCTGGCGTAGGTAATGCTTGACGTCGGAGTGACGACGGCGAGCTTGCCCGGGGTTCTTCTGACCTGCTCCTGAAACAGTTCCACCACGGATCGGTACTCATAGTCTTCGCTCGTGTCATTAATGCCGGTCAGTTCGACCTCGGGCCTCTCGGAATAAAAGAACTCTGACGAAGCCGCGGCGTCTGTTTGCGAGCCACCCATTTCATGGGTTTCCGCATCCGCAGCTTCCTCCCCGTCCTCGTGATACTCATATCCCTCCGGTGCCTCGATGCCCAGCAACTCGTCAAAGCCCGTCATGTAGAAGACGTCAAATACCTGTGGCTTAAGGTTTCTGACCGTCAGCATCTTGTTCTTCTTTTTGACGCTGAGGATGAGCCTGAGACCCGCCGACGAGACGTAGTCAAGCCCGGACAGGTCAAAGCACAGGTCTTCAAAGTCGCGATCCTCAAGCCTGTGCATGACGTCCGCCTGTACCCTGTCAGCGTTGGACGAATCCAGCCTGCCCGTCAGTTTTATTATAAGTTCGTTTCCATCTTTAACATATTCCGTCACGTTCATACCTCGCATGCCTTCCATGCCTTCCATGCCCTCCATGCCTTCCATGACGTCCTCCTGGTGCGGAACGTTCCTGCGGGACGTCACCATATACCCGTATCGGCAGCGGATCATCCTCGCCACTGCAGACACGCATGCAACACGTTAATGATACAACATTTGCTTTCCCTCGCAAAGATACAACATTTGCTTTTCCTCACAAAGATACAACATTTGCTTTCCCTCGCAAAGTCCTGTCAAGCATTTACCTTTCCTCGCAAAGACCTTGACACGACAGATCGAAAAAGTAGTATAGTATAACAAGGCAAAAAGTTAGGCGAGGTTAACCAATGGAACAATACAACGTAAAGGGAATGAGCTGTGCCGCTTGTCAGGCCAGGGTTGAAAAGGCAGTGTCCAAGGTGCCGGGAGTGGAAAGCTGTGCGGTCAGCCTGCTTACCAATTCAATGGGCGTCGAGGGATCCGCCGAGCCGGCAGCCATCATCAAGGCTGTAAAGGACGCGGGATACAAGGCAAGCCTTAAAAAGGGATCCGCAAAGGTCGCGGGCGGAAGTGCGGCATCATCTGCCGCGGGTGCGGTCACGTCTGACGAGGATGCGCTCGCGGACACCGACACTCCCGTGATCCGGAACAGGCTCATTGCCTCCCTGATACTGCTCGTGCCATTAATGTACGTATCAATGGGGCACATGCTGTGGAACTGGCCGCTGCCCATATTCCTGCAGGACAATCACGTAGGGATGGGAGTCTATGAACTGATCCTTGCCGCGGCCGTCATGGATCAGTTCATAGACTCCAATCCCTACG
>CALGGH010000268.1 GCA_937916415.1 uncultured Lachnospiraceae bacterium | reverse complement strand
GCTCTTCCGATCTACCCGGATGACCAGCGATGTCAACCAGGTGCAGAACGGGGTGAACATGTTCCTGCGCCTTTTCCTCAGGTCGCCGTTCATAGTGGCGGGCGCCGTAGTGATGGCTTTTACGATAGATTTCCGCGAGGCCATGCTTTTTGTCGTGGTCGTGGGCATCCTGGCCGTGGTCGTGGCGATGATCATGCGTTCCAACGTTCCCATGCTTAAAAAGGTTCAGGGCAGGCTCGACGAGGTACTGACGCTGACCCGTGAGAACCTGTCGGGCGCAAGGGTCATCAGGGCCTTTACGGCCGAAGACAGGAGGCAGCGCGAATTTGAAGCCGCTGGCGATCAGCTGACCGGACTGCAGATCAGGGCCGGCAGGATATCCGGACTCATGAATCCCCTGACCTACGTGATCATCAATCTCGGCATAGTGGCGCTGATCAGCATAGGCAACGTCAGGGTTTCAGACGGCTCGCTCACTACCGGACAGGTGGTGGCACTATATAACTACATGTCGCAGATACTGCTTGAACTCATCAAGTTTGCCAACCTGGTGGTCTCGATGAACAGGGGACTGGCATCCGGAGCGCGCATCAGCAGCGTGCTGGAGATGGAGGGCGGCGACAAGGCTCACGCGGGCAGCGGAACCGAGGAGGATGATCCGGAGCAAGTGCTGACCGGGAGAGTAAGACCTGATTTCACCGCCGGTCCCGTGGTGGAGTTCAGGCACGCATCCCTCCGCTATCATGAGGAAGCTGACGATTCGCTGAGTGACGTGTCCCTGTCGGTGAATCCCGGAGAGACCATCGGCATCATCGGCTCCACCGGTTCGGGCAAGACCTCACTGGTCAACATGATACCAGGATTCTACAGGGCCACAGCCGGAGAAGTTCTGGTGGGCGGCGTGAACGTAAACGGCGTCGATCCTCATGAACTCAAGGAGTCAATAGGAGTGGTGCCACAGAAGGCGGTGCTCTTCGCGGGCACGATAGCAGAGAACCTGCGCTGGGGCAAGCCGGATGCCACGGTTGATGAATTGAGCGAGGCGGTACGCCTGGCCGTGGCCGAGGACGTGGTGGCTGCCAAGGGCGGCATGGATGCCCTGATCGAGCAGGGAGGAAGGAACCTGTCGGGAGGCCAGCGCCAGAGACTTACGATAGCCAGGGCGCTCGTGCGCCATCCCAGGATACTCATATTGGATGATTCGTCGTCAGCCCTGGACAACATGACTGACCGTGAGCTGCGTGACAACCTGAGGAACATGCCGGATCCGCCAACCACGTTCATCGTGGCCCAGAGATGCGCGTCCGTCAGGGACGCGGACAGGATACTCGTCCTGGATGACGGAGAGATGGCGGGACTCGGCACTCATGACGAACTGATGAACTCCTGTGATGCTTACAGGGAGATATACGAGTCACAGTTTGGAAAGGGGGGCGAGTGATGGCGCTTGAGACCAGCGGCTTCGTGCCAAAGGGAAACTTAAACACTGATGAGACCGCCCTCGGCAGGTCCGGACGCAAAAAGACTCTCGCCGGCGTCATGCGCAGGCTGTCCGGATTTAAGCTGCTGATCGCCGCCTCACTGGTGATGGCGGTCATTTCGGTAGTCTTTACGCTGCTGGTTCCGATATACGTCGGCAGGGTGATAGACTGCATCACGATGCTTTATGCCGATGGCACAACTGTCGCCACGGGTACGCCCGGGACCATCAGGGAGACGATGAGGATCACCCTGTTTAAGGCAGCGGCTTCAGCCGTCCTGGTGGGAGCGTCGACCTATCTGATGAACCTTTTTAACAACAGGATATCCTATCTGACGGTCAGGGACGTGCGCAATGACGCACTTAGGAATGTCAGCCGGCTGCCACTGTCGTATCTGGACTCGCATTCACAGGGCGACGTGGTGAGCAGGATAGTGGCGGATGCCGACCAGTTCGCGGACGGTCTTCTGATGGGATTTACGCAGGCGTTTACGGGCATCATGACCATACTTGGCACGCTGGTCTTCATGCTCAGGATGAACGTGGCCGTCACCCTGGTCGTGGCATGCGTCACCCCGCTGTCGCTGTTCATAGCCAGGTTCATATCGTCGAGGACCTATCAGATGTTCAGGAACCAGAGCATGGAGAGGGGAGCGCAGACCTCGCTGATCGATGAGATGATCGGCAACGAAAAGGTGGTCAAGGCCTTCAACAAGGAAGCCGACGTCCTGAAGAGGTTTGACGAGATCAACGTCAGGCTGTCCGAATCCAGCCTGAAGGCGATATTCTACTCATCGCTGACCAACCCCTGCACGAGGTTCGTAAACGCGGTATGTTATGCATTGGTGGCCATGACCGGAGCGTATTTTGCCACGGTGGCATCCGGGGGACGCCTGACAGTCCTCACGTCCGGGATCACGGTCGGCACGCTGACGGTCTTTCTCTCATATGCCAATCAGTACACCAGGCCCTTCAACGAGATATCCAGCGTGATATCCGAGCTGCAGAATGCAATCGCTTGTGCCGCCAGGGTATTCGAGATCATTGACGAGGCACCCGAGGATGACGACTCGGACAAGCCGGCGCTTGGAGACGTGAGCGGAAGGGTGTCCGCGGAGAAAGTCGACTTCGCCTACGCACCTGACAGGCCGCTCATACGTGACCTTAACCTAAGCGTGGAGCCCGGCGAGCGAGTGGCCATCGTGGGACCGACGGGATGCGGCAAGACCACCATCATTAACCTGCTGATGCGGTTCTATGACGTAAATGCAGGCGCCATCAGGGTGGACGGAACCGACGTCAGGGAGATCGCGAGGGAGTCGCTCAGGGATTCCTACGGCATGGTCCTGCAGGACACCTGGCTGGCCAGGGGCACGATAGCCGACAACATACGTTTCGGTTCCCCGGACGCTACGATGGACGAGGTCAGGGAAGCCGCGAAGGCTACCGGCGCCCACAGCTTCATCCGCAGGCTTCCGGAGGGTTATGACACCATGATAGGCGAGGGAGGCACTGCGCTCAGCCAGGGACAGATGCAGCTGCTGTGCATCACGCGCGTCATGCTGAACGTACCGCCCATGCTGATACTGGACGAGGCAACCTCGTCCATAGATACACGCACGGAGATGCGCATCCAAAAGGCATTTCATGCGATGATGGAGGGCAGGACCAGCTTCATAGTCGCCCACAGGCTGTCCACGATCAGGGAGGCTGACCTCATACTGGTCATGAAGGACGGGGCGATAATCGAGCAGGGCGATCATGCGTCGCTCCTTGCCGGAGACGGGTTTTATGCGGAACTGTACAATTCGCAGTTCTGACCCCCGAGCCGCTTGGGAGCCGAAACGGATCCATGGCCGGCCGTAACTAATATTATAGTAAGCGAAATTAAAAATTTCGCTTACTATAACGCTCCGCGAGGATGCGCACGGATTTTGTAAGGAAATATGCGGCTTTCAGCCGCCAAAATCCGGCGCAGTAAACGCCAAAACGAAAAGAGTTTTGTCGTTTACTATAAAAATTTATATAAGCGTGTTGGATGTTTGTTGGAATGGTTAAGATATGTTATACTTAACCTTGAAAATGCATCCTTGTATTTTTTTGATTTTATTTTGGGAGGAGAAAGACATGTTAAACATCACCAGGAATTCTAACGGACCGGAGGATCTTACCTTCGTTCTTTCGGGCAGGCTGGATACCACCACTTCACCTGAGCTTGATGCCGAGGTCAAGGAATCGCTTGGCGGGATCAAGGAACTCGTTTTTGACATCGCGGACCTGCAGTACATCTCCAGTGCCGGACTCAGGGTTCTGCTCAGCGCACAGAAGATCATGAACAAGCAGGGCAGCATGGTGGTTAAGAACCCTTCTGATGAAGTAAAGGAAATCTTCGACGTTACCGGTTTCGCCGATATTCTCACGATCGAATAAAGGAGCGGACATGCAAACTGATAAGATTAAGGTTGACGGCTGGGGCATCGGCAGGGACGAAGCCCTTGAGGTTGCTGAACGTTTCTCTGAGTATGAAGGACTTGATTCCAAGACGTCCATGCGCATCAGGCTGCTGGCTGAGGAGACGCTCGGCATGGTTACGGCCATTGCGGAAGACTTTGACGCGCTCTTTTGGCTTGAAAGCACTGATGACGGCAGGGCACTGATACACCTGGTTGCCGAGACCGAGATGGATTTCCGCAAGAAGGATGCGTTCATAGCGGCATCCAGGGACAAAAAAAACGAAGCAGCCACCGGCCTCATGGGCAAGATCCGTGAAATCATTGAGAACGGCATGTACAGCATGGATGAGGCGGGCAGCCTGCAGGCGGAGTACGGCGGCAACGTGCTGATGTACAGCTCCATGGGAATGTGCGACGTGTCGGCATCACCGGCGATCGATTACATGTGGTCCCTGGAGAAATACCGCAACAACGTAGAGGAGTCCAAGGACAGGGATCCCGCGTCCATATATGCATGGGATGAGCTCGAGAAATCGATCGTAGGCAACATTGCCGATGACGTCAGGGTTTCTGTCAAGGGGAGCAAGATCGAGCTGGAGATTGAGAAGAAGATCAAATAAACCTGCATTTTAATCAAACATGTATTTCAGTCCCAAAAAACACATATTGTCAAACGTGATCCTGTATGTTACCGTGATCAGGTTTGTTGGCTTTTGCCTGTCCGGACTGGCTCGCGTCGCAGTTCGCAGCGGCGGAGTACAGCTGATGTATGAGGTGTTTTCCGAGGTGTACCGCCATTTCGTGCTTGACCTGTATCAGGCGGTGGTCAAATATACCGGAGTCACCAGCGATACTTATACCTCACTGTACAACCTTTCACACAGCTTCAAATATCAGGGCATGCTCATCGCGCTTTTGCTTGGAGTGATCATGACGGCGATATTTCTGGATGACAAGACGCTGATGCTGGTCACCATCCTGGCGGCGTCCATTTACCTGCTGTCTGCCACCGGACTCGAGATGATGACGCTGTCCGTGCTGGGAGAGTCGGTCGGCATAGTCTGGTCGAGCGTGATCTTTCACCTGATAGACACGATCGGAATGATCGGACTGGCGCTTTATCTGAGGATAAAATATCACGGAGTGTAGCTTATGCCTAATTTGCTGGAGACCTGCAATCTGAAGGTCCTGAACGAATTGCTGACGGATAAGGTTGGCGAGATTATCGTGACCGACATGGACTGCCGGCTGATAGCCCGCAACAACGGGCTGGGGTTCAGCGATGACAAGTGGCGGGCCTGGGCCGTGACTTTTTTTGCCGATTTTGATGAATCGTCCGCATTTGAATGGGAAATTGCCGATAAGGAGAGCGACTGCTATTACAAGGTTCGCTCTTTTTACGTGAAGGAAGGCTTGCTGAAGGCAGGCGGAGAAGGCATCGTTCATCACCTGGTGGACGTCAGCGAATATGCCGGCCTGTTCCGGGATCTGTCCACCTACAGCGGGGAGCTCAGGCGGATCTCGAAGTGCCAGAGCATGCTCATGGAAGACCTGACGGATGATCCGTCCGGATGTCTGCCGATCGCCATCGACGTCTTTGGAGTGGATCACGTCTGCCTGAGGATCGTCAGGAGAGGTCATGAGCAGGTCCGGTTCCTGAATAAGGACGGCTCGGAATCCCGGCCAGGGGAGAGCGGGATGCACTGCATCTGTGAGGGAAGGACCTCATCGGGAGATGAATATGCCCTGCTTGCCTCAGACGGCGAGGAGGCCGGTCGAAGGCTTCAGTCGCTTCTGTCGGGCGAGTTCAGGCTCTATATAGAAAACGCGCTCTTGCGCGACGCGATCATTTATGAGAATGAACATGATTCCATGACCGGACTCTATAACAGGGTCAAGTTCAGTGAGCTGGCTGCCGGCAGGATTACAAGCTGCCATAGCATTGCCGTATATAACCTGGACGTCAATTATCTCAAGAGAACCAATGACGAATATGGCCATGAGGCGGGCAACAGCCTGCTCATCAAGGCCGCCAACAGCCTTAAGGCCGTCGAGTCCGACGACATATATGGCTTCAGGATGGGCGGAGACGAATTCTGCCTGATCGCGCTGGACGTGTCAAGGGAGGAAGCCGAGGCCATCCGTGACAGATGGAGGGAGGCCCTGAGCATGATCAACGAAGAGGAACCCTTCCCGGAGTGCGTCATGGCCTGCGGACTGGCGTGGACGAAGGCACCGTTCGTGCTGAGAAACGTCATGGAAGAATCCGATGAACTGATGTATGCCGACAAGAGGGCGATCAAGATATCCAGGGGAGAAGACCCGGACGCAAGATGAAATGCATTGATGCCGGATGAAAGAAACTGACGCAAGATGAAAAAGATAAAGAACCTGGTAATAGGCGGAATACAGAACAAAATATTTAACCTGGTGCTTTTTACCATATTGGCGATCATGGTCATATACGGGATCGTGATCGTGCATCAGTCCAACAGGCTGAGCGTCATCGTGAGCGAGACCAATGAGAAACAGGCCGCGTCCCTGGGTTCAATATCAGAGTCCACGATGACTTCCGTGATCGAATCATCCCTTAGCCGGTCGACGCGGCTGGAGGCATGCATAGCCGATGACCTGTTCGAGCATCTGATCGACGAGGTGAACCTTATGTGGGATTATGCGGACAAGCTTTATGCTGACCCCGGCATCTATCCCGATGCGGAGGTGAGTCCGCCGCAGGCCTACATGGACGGCCGGCTGTACACTCAGCTCATGACTGAGGAAGGAGTGGACCTGAATGCTGCCGCAGTCGCGGCCGATGCCGCACTCATCGGCAACATGTCGGGACTGCTGGAGTCGCTCTATTCGAGCGAGGATCAGATCAATGCCTGCTTCATAGGCACCGAGAACGGCATCATGCTGATCAGTGACGAGGTGGCCGGGACCAAGATCAATGATGACGGATCCCCGATCACTTTTCCGATCCGTGAAAGGCCGTGGTACGCGGGCGCGGCCGGGAGCGGAGAGACCTTTATGACGGAGCTGTACGCGGACGGCTTCACCGGCAGCCTGGGACTCACATGTTCGAGGCCGGTATATGATCCTTCCGGCAGGCTTAAGGCCGTGGTGGGAGCCGACTTATTCTTAGGCTCGATGCAGGAAGCGGTGGAAGGCTCCCGTGAGGGCGGCAGCTTCATATGCGTGATCAACGATACCGGACACGTGGTCTTCTCTCCTGAGACCGAGGGCATATTCAAGCCCTCCGACATAGGATCGTCAGATGACCTCAGGAATTCACCGGATGCCGAACTGGCCGCGTTCGTAAGGGACGCCATGGCAGGCGAGACCGACGTGAGGCTGGTGTCCACGTCCCAGGGCGAATTCTACATGGCCGGGGCACCGATGGAGTCGGTGGGCTGGGCCGTGATATCGCTGGTTGCCCGTGAAGCCGCCGAACAGCCCACGGTCACCATGCAGGAACGTTATGCTGAAATAAATGAAGCGGCCATGGAACGCTACGAGCACAGCGTGAAGTCCGGCAGGACCATGATACTGGCGAGCATGATGATCATGACCGTGCTCGCCATAGCCAGCGCACTGATACTGGCGGGGAGGATAGTCAGCCCCATCAACAGGATGGCGGAGGCCGCCAGGCAGATATCAGGCGACGATCCCGTGTTCAAGATGGAGGATGCATACAGGACCGGGGATGAGATAGAGATACTGGCGGATTCCTTCGTGGAGCTTTCGGCCAGGACCAGGCGCTACGTTCAGGACATTACCCAAATTACCGCGGAGAAGGAGCGCATCAGCACCGAGCTGAACGTTGCTTCGCAGATACAGGCGGACATGCTGCCCAGCATATATCCCGCCTACCCCGACCGCGATGAATTCGACCTGTATGCGGCCATGGATCCCGCCAGGGAGGTCGGAGGAGACTTCTTTGACTTCTTCCTGATCGATGACGATCATCTGGTGCTCGTCATGGCCGACGTGGCCGGCAAGGGCGTGCCCGCCGCACTTTTCATGGTCATAGCCAAGACCCTGATCAAGAACAGGGCGCAGATGGGAGGATCTCCCTCCGAGATACTCGGATACGTCAATGACCAGCTGTGCGACGGCAATGAGTCCAATATGTTCGTGACGGTATGGATGGCGATCGTGGAACTGTCAACCGGCGAGGTGAGGGCAAGCAACGCCGGGCATGAGCACCCTGCCATCAGGCATGAGGGCGGAGGGTTCGAGTTCGTGATCTACAGGCATTCACCGGCACTGGCGGTCATGGAGGGAATGAAGTTTGAGGAGCATTCTTTTACGCTGGTTCCCGGGGACAGCCTGTTTGTCTATACGGACGGCCTCTGCGAGGCCACCAATGCACGTGAGGAGCTGTTCGGAGGAGACAGGGCCATAGAGGCGCTTAACCGTGAACCCGGAGCCGAACCCAGGCGCATTCTTGATAACGTCAGCGCTGCCGTGAATGAGTTTGTCGGGGTTGCTGAACAGTTTGACGACCTGACCATGCTCTGCATGACGTATTATGGTAAAAAATGACCAACGTCCTTTGTTGGATGTTTGTTGGAAAAGGGATGGTATGATATGTCGGTATGATGGAATCATGCCATTGTTTTTTACCGGATCAGGAAAGGAGTAAAATTATGAAAAAGACAGTTTCGTTAATGCTTGCGATCGTCCTCTCGATGACCATGTTCTTTTCAAACGTATATGGCATAATGATGATCGCCAGCGCAGAGGACTTCACGTCCGAACCCGCGACTGATGAAGCCTCCGAGGTGACCAATCTCGGAGATTCCTGGGAGGATGACGACTGGGATGACGATTTCGACGCCGCGTGGGAGGAAGCCTTGAGGCAGGCGGAGGAAGAGGAAGCTCGTCGCCAGGCCGCCCTGGAGGAAGAGGCCAGGAAGGCTCAGGAGGAGGCGAACCGTCAGGCACAGGAGGAACAGGCAGCCTGGGAAGAGGCCATGAGAAAGGCCGAAGAGGAAGCCAAGAGGGCCGAGGAAGAGGCTGAGGCGTCCCGCAAGGCTGATGAAGAAAAGAAAAAGGCCGAGCAGGAAAGCAAATATTCCCTCAAGGCCACGGCAGGCAGCGGCGGACTGACGTCGATCAATTTCGGCGCGGCCGGCATAGGGGAGCAGAGGGACGTCGTACCGCTCTACGTGACCAATACCGGAGCTACGGCCGTTGACCTGATCTATACCGAATCGGGTGACGCGGACGGAGCCTTTGACTTAAGTCTCCGCGGCGACAAGACTCACCTGGAGGCCGGTGAAAGCGCCAGCTTCTACGTAAACATGAGCTCATACCTGCTCCAGGGCACGTATTACGCAACGTATTTTTTCGCTGACGCTAACAGGGATCCCGGATTTACCAAGGGCACCTCGATAAGCGTCCAGGGAAGCGTGATCGGAGAGACGGCCAGAGTTACGAGCGTGACGGTTTCGCCCTCCAAGGCCACGGTTGCGGTAGGCAGCACGTACAGGTTCAGCGCCAGCGTCAAGGGAAAGGGCAATTATGACGACAGGCTGGTCTGGTACATATCCAATGAAAGGGCGGGCGGCACGTACATAAATGATGACGGAATTCTCACGGTAGCGTCTGATGAGACTTCGAGTTCCATCAAGGTTTATGCTGCTTCGCTGGAGGACGGATCCGTGACCGGCAGCGCCACCGTCACTCCCCAGAGGAACAGCTACAGCGTCAACGCATATGCGGATCCCTCCAACGGAGGAGGAGTCAGCGGAGGGGGAGCCGTCAATCAGGGCGGCAACGTGACCCTGTCCGCAGCACCGAACAAGAATTTCTATTTCGTGGGCTGGTACCGTGACAATCAGAAGGTATCGACCTCGACCAACTATACTATCAAGAACGTGCAGTCCAACATGGCCGTTGTGGCCAAATTTGCTCAGAATTACGTCACGGTCAAGGCTGAGCCCAACAATGCCAATGCAGGCAACGTCGTGGGCGGCGGCAGCATCACCTACGGCGGCAGCACGACGCTTTCCGCCAAGGCATACAACGGCTACGTGTTTACCGGCTGGAAGGAAGGTGACACGATCATCAGCAGGGATGCGTCGCTGAAGCTCAACAACCTGACCGCGGATCGCAAGATCACGGCCATGTTCACCAAGTCAACCCATACCCTGACCCTGGCGTCCAGTCCCGTGGAGGGAGGTTCCGTCAGCGGTGCAGGCACTTATCAGCTCGGACAGGGCACTACCGTCAAGGCCTCTCCGGCCAACGGATATGAGTTCCGCGAGTGGCAGCTTAACGGTCAGGTGGTCAGCAGGGATGCCAATTACAAGATAGACAAGATCGAGCAGGATTACACGCTGACGGCAGTGTTCGTCAAGAAGGGCATCACTTCCTTCGAGATATCCGCCGGCGTGGCGACCACGGGCGGTTCCATCAGCCCCAGCGGCAAGACGCTGGTGGCCCAGGGACAGAACGTGACTTACACCATCACTCCCAAGACCGGATTCGCGATCCTGGCGGTAGCCGTTGACGGCACGCAGGTTGGAGCAGTAAAGACGTACACGTTCAAGAACGTACAGGGTCCTCACACCATTTCGGCGGCCTTCGTACAGACCGATCAGGGTGCTGCCGCATCGGCCACCTCAGGCAAGAAAGCTCAGGCCAATAAGGTTGAGCCCGTCAGGAAGACCGCCAGCAACACCGCCACTGCCACCTCCACCGTCAAGATAGAGGATGCCGCAGACGGCTCGGCAGGCGATGACTTCGTGGAAGAGATGGATCTTGAGAACATCGTGATACCTACCGACGAAGAGCTTGGCATAGTGGATGAGGAGCCTGAGGCATATTCAGAGGTTTCTCAGCAGCTGGGAGTGTCCTTGAGCGAAGTCAGGAGGATGATAGAGGAGGGCAACGTGGCTCCCGTCATCGAGGCAGCGTTCTATACCGGTTCCTTTGGGACTTACGATAAGAACGATTATGAACCCAAGAGCATGAGACTGTATGCGGCTGACTATCAGAACATGACCCGTGAGGAACTGATGCTCACTTCGCAGGATGCCATCATGCCCTCACTGACCAACATGGACGTGGTGCTTGAGAAGATGTTCACCACCGACGAACTCATGACCATGGCCCAGGGAGGAAGGGTCGACGTGGCCATAACCCTGACGAAGGATACCGAAAAGGATGCCTCCGTAGAGCGCATCATGAAAAATGCGGTAGGCCAGAAGCCCCTCGAATACTTCGACCTGACGATGCTCAAGAGCTCCGGCGGATATACCGAGAGGGTAACAGAACTGCCGGTCAACATGGAGGTAGTGATAGAGATACCTGACGAGGTATACAAGAGCGGCAAGACTTATTCGGTTCTCCGCGTGCACAACGGGCAGCTGACCGTGCTTCCCGATCTGGATGATGATCCCAAGACCATAACCTTCAGCACCGACAGGTTCTCATCATACGCGATAGCTCAGGAAGTGGCCACCTCCAGATCCCTCGTGATGTGGATGTTCGGAGGAGCACTCATAGCATTCGGCGTGGCAGCTACCTGCTTCCTGATTCTGATAGCTCACCAGAGAAAGATGAGAAAGCTCAAAAAAGCGCATAAGGCTTGAACAGACAGTAACTAAACGGACCGCCGGCCACCGTCTCAGGTGACCGGCGGTTAGTCGACTCCGACGAGGGAGGATCATGACCGGCCCTGTGCAGGGCTCACGGATCATGGGAGGAATGAATTGAGCTTTAATGAACTGATCAGAACGGAACACTGGACGGTCGTGATCCTGGACGTGGCCATCATCCTGCAGCTGCTTGGCATGATCTTCGCCGTGATCGAGGACAGATACATACAGAAGCATGACAGAAACATGCTGATCGTGGCTGCGGGACTCATATTAAGCCTGCTCGTCAGGGGTCACCTGGACTGGCTGATCAGCGGTGGTTTCATGGACGCGGGCAACAATACGCGGATATTGCTTACGCTGCTTACGATCTACGGTTATGCCGTGAGGCCGGTGGTGATCGTCCTGTTCATCAGGCTGACCAGGCCGGAGGGCAAGGCGTGGCCAATGTATGGAATGGTCATACTGAACGCCCTGATATATCTGACGGCCCTTTTCTGGCCGGGTACCTTTTATTTTACGGATGACGGGCATTTTGTCAGGGGAACGCTGGGCTATTTCTGCTTCCTGATCAGCTTCATCCTGCTTGACCACCTGTTTTTCGTGGCGATCAAGGCATACGCCCACATCCGCAGGCGTGACACGATCATCCCGCTGTTCATCACCGTGGTGGTGATACTGGCGGTAGTCGGTGACCTGTACACCTCCGTTTCTTTGCCGGTAAGCTTTCTGAGCGCAGCCATGACCAGCTGTGCCGTGTTCTATTACATATGGCTGCACCTTAAGTTCGTCAGGGAACATGAACAGTCCATGCTGGCGGAGTCGCGCATCAAGATAATGATATCCCAGATACAGCCGCATTTCCTGTACAACACCCTGTCTGCCATACAGGCGCTGTGTACCAAGGATCCGCAGACCGCGGCCAGGACGGTCGAGAAGTTCGGCGAATACCTGCGTCAGAACCTGGCTTCCCTCGGGCAGTCCGACCTGATCCCGCTCAGGAAGGAACTGGAGCATACCAAGACCTATGCGGAGATAGAACAGCTGATGTTCCCTAACCTGAGGGTGGAATACTACGTGGATCATCCCAATTTCCTGCTGCCTGCGCTCACCATACAGCCGCTGGTTGAAAACGCCATCAGGCACGGAGTCAGGGGCAAAAAGGACGGACTTGTCACCATCGTGACCAAAAAGGAAAACGACGGGCACGTCATAGTGATCAGGGATAACGGAAAAGGCTTTGACGACAGCATGGAACTGGAAGCGGGAGACAAGCACATAGGCATCAGGAACGTGCGCGAGCGCGTGGAAAAGATGTGCAACGGAACCCTGGAGGTATCCAGCACGGTTGGGGAAGGCACGGAGGTAGTGATCCGCATTCCGTTCAGAAAGGAGACAGCATGAGGGCGATATGCGTGGATGATACGGAACTGATCGTTGAACATACCGTTTCACAGTGCAGGGAGATAAAGCTGATAGATGACGTGGAAGGCTTCACGTCGGGAGCCGACGCGCTGAAATATCTCAAGGAGAAGCCGGCGGACATAGCCCTGCTGGACATAGACATGCCTGAAATGAACGGCATACAGCTGGCTGCCAGGCTAAAGAAACTGTGTCCGGACTGTGCCGTGATCTTTTTGACTGCCTTTTCGGATTACGCGGTGGAGGCATTCGCGATGCACGCCTCCGGGTACCTGATGAAACCCGTCAGCACCGAGAGACTCAACGAGGAGATAGAATATGCCCTGCTCGGACGCAGGGCACTGCCCACGTCGCACATCACGGTCAGGACCTTTGGCAATTTTGAGATATTGGTGGACGGAGAAGTCGTTTCGTTTGGACGGTCCAAGTCCAAGGAACTGCTTGCGTACCTGGTTGACCGCAACGGGGCCAGCATCAAGCGCGCCGACGCCTTCGCGATCCTATGGGAGGAGGGGGTGTACGATTATTCCAAACAAAAACAGCTCGACGTGATAATCCGCAGCCTGAGATCGACCCTAAAGGAGTATAATATAAGCGAGATATTCGAACTCAAGCGTTCGACGATGAGGATCCGCCCTGAGCTGCTGGACTGTGACATGTACAGGTTCCTGCAGGGAGACACGGATGCCGTGGCCACGTACCGGGGCGAATACATGACCCAGTATTCCTGGGCCATGATGGGAG
>CALGGH010000267.1 GCA_937916415.1 uncultured Lachnospiraceae bacterium | reverse complement strand
GGGCGGCTATACCGTGCCTGACGAGTTCCACCGTCAGCTTGTGCAGGCCCTGGAGGAGAACAGGATCACGGCCGCCAGCGCGGAGATCACCATGATCCCTCAGAATTACGTGACCCTGACCGACGAAACGGCCGTCAAGAACCTTCAGCGCACGCTGGACCTGCTGGAAGATGACGACGACGTCCAGGCCGTATATCACAACTGGGACGAATGATTATCATAACCGGGACGAATGATCGATGCTTTTCAGGAAGAAGCTGATTTCCAATTTCATCTGGATACTTGCCATGATAGTTTTGGTCGTCATGGGAGCACAGTATGCCTTTCTTTATGGAATTGACTTCCTCTTTGCAGACGAAAACAGTTATTTGGGACAGTTCGCGGCCGTGTCATATACGGCCATGGACACGGCACTTTTAATATGGATAGTGACGTTCATTGGCATATGCGTCGGGGCCTTTTTCATCGTGCGTGCCATTTCCAAGGCAATATACAGAAGGGTACGTACCAGAAAGCACGTAGTAAACATATTCCAGATACTGCTTGCCTGTGCAGTATTCCTGATAGGGATACTGTACAGGGGATATCTGCTGATGTCGACCTCCGGCGCTGTCATTTTGGCCGATTCCACTTATTATGACGCCGCAGCAGCCATGCTTGAGGACGACTATGCTGCTTTTTCGGAGCTTTCGGCACACGGTGGCACCCATGCGTACCTCATGCTGCTGGATTTTGCGATGAGGTTCGTTGGTGACCGCATGGTAGCTGCGGTATTGCTGCAGATCGTCATTCAGGTCGTCACGATACTGCTTGCCTTCGCCATTTTCAGGCATCTGGTCAACTATACCTGCGGACTTGTCACGGCACTTGGACTGTCGGTTTCAACCCTGTACACGTCCAAGCTCTTTACTTCTTCGCCGGGCTGCTTCATCGCGATGCTGGTCATCGTCTCGATATATCTGGTCAGCTGCCTGCTAAAAAGCGAGGGCGGCAGGATCAAGATCGTACTGGGTGCGGTGTTTGGACTTATCTGCGGCTACATGCTGTATCTGGATGCATCCGTGATCCTGTGTCTGATCCCAATCGTCTTTTGCCTGATATATGAAGCCGGTAATCCTGAGAAAAAGGGATTTTTGCCGGCATATCTGCTGATGATCGGCCTGATGGCCGTAGGACTGGGACTGAGCTTCGTGGTGAGCGGCGGCTTTGATCCCGGCGAAATAGCTTATTCAGCTCAAAACTGGCTGGACGCGACCATGTCAACGCTGCTTCCCGAGTTTTCGCTAATGGACAATTCGGCAGGCGATACCGCCGTGCTGCAGTGCCTGATCATGGTCGGACTATCAGCCATGACCTGCATGGGAACCGTCGGCAGGGACAGGATAGAATACGAGTTTCCCTGGGTGATGATGTTCGTGGCGGCTCTTACTCCGCTTACCCGCATCGGTTACCTGCATGACAACACGACGTCACTCATCATATACATGATGCTGACCGGTACCGGAGTTTCGGCCATGACTCACGTCATGACCAGGGCGGACCGGATCGTGGTTCCCGCGCCCGCGGCAGAGGAAGTGCTCCTGAATGAAGACGGCACGCCCAGCGAGACCGGGATAATATATGAAAGCCTGGATGAAAACGAATATCCTGCCGATGCCGGCACATATCCTGAGCTGTCAGACGCACAAGGCGGAGGCTTTGATGCAAACGGATATCCTGCAGAGGCTGGTGCAGCAGGTGAAGACTTTGATGCCGGCGCATATCCTGAGCTGACAGGCATGCAGGATGGAGTTTTCGCGCATGCTGAACCTGAGACGTTCGAAGCCGCAGTGGAGGAAGATGCCGGGACTTATGCTGAAACCGTGATTGAGGACGCCGCGGAGGAAGCTGAAATCCGGGATGCAAAGGAGACGTCTGAGGCCGATTATGCGGAGCATGCAGATAATGCTCTGCATGGCGCTTCGGAAGCAGTCATTGTCCCGGATGATGACGCAGGGGAGAGCGGGGATCAGGTTGAGCCTGAGACCATGGCCGATGATCGGGAATCAGGCGTAGAGGATGTCCAAACCGTGATCATCGGCGAAGAAGAACTCCCGACTTCCATTCCGTGGGCATCGATACGTGACCTCGATGATGACGATTCGCTCAACATCCTGAAGGACGAGGAGACCGGAGAGGATACGGTGCTGACGTCCGGCAACAGGAATTATGAAGTCGTCGTGGAGGGAGCTGATTTTGTAACCGAGGAAATGTTCATGCCTGACGAGGATGAGGAAGAATCCGGTCAGGCTTCCGGTGCGGACGTAGCCGCAGATGCACGGTCGCAGGAGTTTGACCGCCGCACGATGCAGGTGGATGATCTTCCCGGCATGATACCCAATCCGCTGCCCCTGCCCAAAAAGAAGGCTTACTCTGAAATGGATTATGACCTGGATGATGAGGACGTGTTCATGGATGATTTTGATGACGATTATGATGACGCAAAGTGGGGAAAAGATGATTATCGCTATGATGATGACGAAGGCGATGATGATTTTGACATGTAGACGCGATGGCTAACAATACTACTAAAAAATCAACTGCACAAAGCAAGGGAACTGCCGGCAGGAGCACCGCCAGGAGCGGGAGCAAAAGCGGCGGGACCGGAGGCTCAGGGAGCCGGGGAATTTCTTCCTCCGGGAAGGCGCAAGCCCGCGCCAAGGCTGCTCCCGTGATCGAGGAAGAGGAAGAAGATGGAACCGGCAGCAGTCTTTTCATGGGACTGTTCCTGCTGTTTTTGGCTTTCCTGTTCATCTGTAACTTCGGAATCATGGGCGTGGTAGGCCTTTCCGTCAAAAAAGTCCTGTTCGGTCTTTTCGGGACGATATCATACCTGCTGCCCATCGTTGCGGCGGGAATATATCTCTTTGGAACCTTTAACAGGGGGAATTCTGCGGTGACCCGCAGGATCGCCGCCGTTTCGGTAATGTGCCTGCTCATCATGATCGGCGCCGACATGGCGACCGGCGAGATCAATACTGCCAGACCCATCGACATAGCCGGCATATACGGCAGATGCTCCGCGGATTTTAAGGGCGGCGGCATAATAGGCGGATTTATCGCATATTATCTGGTCAGGATGCTCAGCAACGTCGGAACGATACTGCTGATCGCGGTCGTTCTCATCATATGCCTGATGGTCATTGCGGGCAGGTCCTTTTTGGAGGGCCTCAGGGAACAGGGCCGGCTCATGTATGAGGACTCCCGCGAGGAGCACCGCTCACGCAGCATGGACAGGGCCGAAAAGAACAAATACAGGGCCGAGCTTCAGCGTGAAAAGATAGCCAGAAAGCGCGAACTCAATGAACAGCGCGAAGAAGAACGCAGGCTCAGGGCCGAGGCAAAGGAAAACGACGCCATTTTGCGCAGGGATAACCTAAGCGTCGGGGTGACGTTCAACACCAAGCTGGATTCGGACGTGCCGGTTAAGGAACTCCGTGAGGAGATCAGGGATGATGAGCACATCATCAAGCTGACCGACTCGGACGCATATGAGCGCAAAAGGAACAGCTCCGCAGTCCTGCATGAGAGCATGGTATCTGACGGATCTGATGCCTTGCGTGAGATCACTCCCATATATGACGAAGACGACATGGGACTGGGAGACTATCCAGAAGAGGATAATCGTCACGAGTCCTTCGGATATCCCGAGCCCGAGCCCGTTCCGGAGCCTTTTGAGTGGCCGAAGGAAGAAGATTTGGCAGACGTTCAGGATGAACCGCAGGATGAACCGGGCAAGCCCATGGATTCATATGCGCCCACGGAGGGCAATTCCATGGCCTCTCATGCGTCCAAGCCCAGGCCCAGGGCAACGCGTGAGATTACGCCAGCGGCCGAAGCGCCTAAGCCCGTTCAAACGTCCAAGCCTGCTGAAGAACCCGTGCAGGCCGCACGGGCCGATAAGTCCGGCCGGAGGCCGGCAGGCGGTACGGCGACATATAAATTCCCGCCCATTTCATTACTTAATCCGGGTTCGTCCAAAAGCAGATCAGGCGGCGACAGGGAACTGAAGGAAACCTCCGAACTGCTGACCAGAACCCTCGATACCTTTGGCGTCAAGGCCAGGATCATAGACGTAAGCCGCGGTCCGTCGGTAACCAGGTATGAGCTGCAGCCCGAACTCGGAGTCAAGGTGTCCAAGATAGTCGGCCTGAGCGATGACCTTAAGCTGGCGCTTGCCGCCACTGACATCAGGATCGAGGCTCCGATACCCGGCAAATCCGCGGTGGGCATCGAGGTGCCCAACAAGGAAAACGAGGCAGTGGCCTTCAGGGAGCTCATCGAGTCATCCGTTTTCAAGAGCTCGACGGCTTCGCTCCCCTTTGCCGTGGGCAAGGACATAGCGGGACAGATCATCGTGCACGACATCGCCAAGATGCCTCACGTGCTCATAGCCGGAGCCACCGGTTCCGGTAAGTCGGTCTGCATCAACACCATAATCATGAGCATCCTGTATAAGTGCCGTCCGGAGGACGTAAGGCTGATCATGGTGGATCCCAAGGTGGTGGAGCTGAGCGTGTACAATGACATACCGCACCTCCTGCTGCCGGTTGTCACCGATCCCAAAAAGGCGGCGGGAGCGCTTGCCTGGGCAGTGCATGAGATGGAAGAGAGATATGCCAGGTTCGCCGATGCTTCCGTCAGGGACCTGAAAGGATACAACGCGCAGCTTGAGGATCAGTCCGAAAAGCTGCCTCACATATTGATAATCGTTGACGAGCTGGCAGACCTGATGATGGTCGCGCCCGGAGAGGTCGAGGGCAGCATCTGCCGCCTGGCTCAGCTGGCCAGGGCGTGCGGCATTCATCTGGTCATTGCCACGCAGCGTCCTTCGGTGGACGTCATCACGGGACTCATCAAGGCGAACATGCCCAGCCGCATTGCGTTTGCTGTTTCGAGCGGCGTGGACTCCAGGACGATCCTGGACATGGTCGGCGCGGAAAAGCTCCTGGGCAAGGGCGACATGCTTTTCTTCCCGCAGGGACTGCCCAAGCCTACCAGGGTGCAGGGAGCGTTCGTCTCGGATGGCGAGGTTTCCAAGGTGGTCAGGCACTTCAAGGAGCTTAAGGACGGCGGTTACGTGCCGGGAGGCACGCAGAACATAGAAGAGCAGGTTGGTTCCATCGCCCAGGCAGGCGCCGGAGGCACCGCAAAGGGCGGACCCGCCGGCGGGGATTCCGGTCATGATGAACTCTTTGCGGAGGCAGGCAGGTTCATCATAGACAAGGAAAAGGCATCCATAGGAGCCCTGCAGAGACTGCTCAAGATCGGCTTCAACCGTGCCGCCCGCATCATGGACCAGCTGGCTGAGGAAGGAGTCGTGGGCGAGGAACAGGGCACCAAACCCAGGGAGATACTCATGGATCAGGCTCAGTTTGAGGAGCTGCTCCAGAGCCTGGGAATGCAGTGACGCACGTTTGATTTAGTAAAGGATCACTGACATGAAGAGCGACATAGAAATAGCTCAGGAAGCTAAGCTCATCCCCATAACGGAGGTAGCTGCGGCGCTTGACGTCACGGAGGATGAACTGGAACTGTACGGCAAATACAAGGCGAAGCTTTCTGATGAATGCGTAAGGAGAATATCCGATCGTCCGGACGGAAGGCTGGTACTCGTGACCGCGATCAATCCCACCCCAGCGGGAGAGGGTAAGACCACGACCACGGTCGGTCTGGGCCAGGCACTCGGACGCATGGGCAAAAAGGCCGTCATAGCCCTCAGGGAGCCATCCCTGGGCCCGTGCTTCGGCATAAAGGGCGGCGCGGCCGGAGGCGGCATGAGCCAGGTAGTGCCCATGGAGGACCTCAACCTGCATTTTACCGGAGATTTTCACGCGATCACCTCGGCGAACAACCTGTGCGCCGCGCTTTTGGATAACCACGTGCAGCAGGGCAATGAGCTGCGCATCGACACCAGGAACGTCGTCTGGAAAAGATGCCTGGACATGAACGACAGGGTACTCAGGAACGTGGTCGTTGGAATGGGATCAAAGACCGACGGCTTCGTCAGGGAGGATCATTTCGTCATCACTGTTGCCAGCGAGATCATGGCAGTGCTTTGCCTGGCAGAGGACATGGCGGACTTGAAAAAACGCCTCGGACGCATGGTGGTGGCCTATGACCTGGACGGCAATCCGGTGACGGCTAAGGACATAGGAGCGGTGGGATCCATGGCAGCCCTCTTAAAGGATGCGCTTAAGCCCAATCTCGTGCAGACGCTGGAGCATACTCCGGCCATCGTTCACGGCGGCCCCTTTGCCAACATCGCGCACGGCTGCAATTCCGTAAGGGCCACCAGGACTGCCTTGAAGATGGCCGACATAGTGGTCACGGAAGCCGGATTTGGCGCAGACTTAGGCGCTGAAAAGTTTTTTGACGTAAAGTGCAGGCAGGCCGGACTTAAGCCTGATGCCGCGATCCTGGTTGCAACGGTCAGGGCACTCAAGTATAATGGCGGAGTTCCCGTCGCTGAACTGGGTGCGGAAAACCTGGATGCCCTAAAGTCCGGCATAAGCAACCTGGACAAGCACATGGAGAACCTCAGGAAATACGGCGTTCCCGTAATAGTCGCGCTCAATGTCTTTTCGACGGACACGGAAGCAGAGACCGGGTACGTCAGGGAATTCGTGGAATCCAGGGGATGTGACTTCGCACTGTCCACCGTATGGGAAAAGGGCGGCGAGGGCGGCCTGGAGCTGGCCGATAAGCTGGTGCACGTGCTAGAGGACGGAAAGTCTGACTTTCACGTACTGTATGACGAGAACGATACGATAGAAAACAAGATAGGGACCATAGCAACGCAGATTTATGGAGCTGACGGCGCGGAATTCACGCCCGCAGCCCTCAAGCAGATGAAAAGCCTGGAGAAGCTTGGGTTTGGCAACCTGCCGATATGCATGGCCAAAACCCAGTATTCTCTGTCTGACGATGCATCAAGGCTTGGACGGCCGGAGGGCTTCAGGATTAACGTCAGGGAGATGTACGTATCCGCAGGTGCGGGATTCGTGGTCGTGCTGACCGGATCGGTGATGACGATGCCGGGACTGCCCAAGTCACCGGCGGCATACCGGATCGACGTGGATGATGACGGCCGCATTACCGGATTGTTTTGACGCAGGCACACCACCAACAAGGAGGGATCATGGCTGAGAGAATTGACGGAAAAGCCATTTCGGCACAGATCAAGGACGAGGTAAAGAGTAAGGTAAGCGAATTAAAGAATGAGGGCATCGAGGTCTGCCTGGCGGTGATCCAGGTAGGAAATGATCCCGCATCCAACGTATACGTGGGAAATAAAAAGAAGGCCTGCGAATACTGCGGCATCAGGTCAGAAAGCCATGAACTGCCGGAATCCACTTCTGAGGATGAATTGCTCGAACTGATAGGCAGGCTTAATGCGGACGCGGCGGTGGACGGGATCCTGGTGCAGCTTCCGCTGCCGGAGCACATAAGTGAGGACAAGGTCATAGCCGCCATCGACCCTGCCAAGGACGTGGACGGATTCAGCGTAAATTCCGTCGGAGCATTGGCCGTGGGCAAAAAAGGCTTCAGATCCTGCACCCCCGCGGGCATCATCGAATTGCTCAAGAGAACGGGCATAGAGATCGCAGGCAGGGAGTGCGTCATAATCGGTCGCAGCAACATAGTCGGCAAGCCCATGGCACTGATGATGCTGGAGCAGAATGCCACGGTGACGGTCTGCCATTCCAAAACCGTCAACCTCCGGGACGTGACCTCACGCGCTGACATATTGATAGTGGCCATAGGCAGGCCTAAGATGATCACGGCCGGGTACGTCAAGGAAGGAGCCGTCGTAATAGACGTGGGGATACACAGGAACGAAAACAACAAGCTCTGCGGAGACGTGGATTTTGATGACGTGGCAGGCAAGTGTTCATACATAACTCCCGTGCCGGGCGGCGTGGGACCGATGACGATAGCCATGCTGATGCATAACTGCGTCAGCAAGTACCTGTAATTATTTTGGAGATTTGACATGATCTGTCCCGAATGCGGTCATGAGATCGAAGAGGGACACCTGATATGCGAACTGTGCGGCCATGAGGTTCAGATGGTACCTGATTTTGAACCGGACATAGAGCCGCAGATAGACAATACGCTGATCGATGAGGTCGTGGGCGTAAGCACCGGATCCGTGACCGGAACCTTTGACACCACGGGAACGGGCACCACAGACCAGATACTTGGGCTGATGCATGATGATCATAAACCGACCATCCGTAACCGCATCGCCTCGATCGTGATCATCAGCATCAGCGTCCTGATCATCGCCGCAGTAGCCATCTGGGCGGTCAGGAGAGCGACCGGATTGGAATACCGCATAAACAGTGCGCGCAGTCAGGCGTCTCAGGGAAAATACGAGGAAGCCATCAGGACACTCGAAAACATATACGTGTCACATCCGGAAGAGAGTTCGATCCTGTTTTTGGAATCCGAATACTACAACGAGCTGGGCAGGACGGATCAGGCGGTCGACACGCTTGAACGCATGATCTCATCCGGCCGGTATGATGAGACGGACGTCTTTTCGGCTTATGACAGGCTCATTGGAATATATGCGGACAACGGGGATTATGAGACGATCGCGGCCCTGCTTGATAAATGCGAGCATCCGGAGATCGTCCAGGCATACCAGAACTACCTGGCGATCGCACCCGTGTTCTCTTATGAACCCGGAGAATATGATTCCACGATAAGGCTCAAGATATCTGCCAACACTTCGGGGAACATATACTACACGCTCGATGGAAGCGTGCCCAAGGAGACCGGCAGCCTGTATGGCGGTCCCATCGTCCTCGACCATGGCGAGATAGTCGTGTCGGCGATGTTCGTCAATCAGTATGGAATAGTGTCTGACGTGGTCGTAGGCCAGTACGTCATCCTGAATGACATGCCGGAGGAACCCGTGGTCAACGTGGATTCCGGAGAGTATCACGAGCCGGTGCTCATTACCGTGGAAGTGCCTGAGGGATGCACCGTTTATTACACTACAGATAAGTCCGTGCCCACCGAAGACTCGGTGCAGTACGTGGATCCGATCCCCATGCCGGTCAAGTATTCCAATTTCAGCTTTGTTTCCATCACCGAGGATGGACTCAGCTCGGACGTGGTGGTCAAGAGCTATTCCTTAAGCTTCCCCGGCGGCATAAGCTATGACCGGGCGGTTGAGATACTCAAGACCAGGCTCGTGGAGAGAGGCCTCTTAAATGACATGGAGGGACACTCTGACAGGGCACCCGGCATATACAGGTATGAAGTGATCTCAGCGATCCCCATAGAGGGACAGGGAGATTATTACACCATTAGGGAGTTTTATCATGATGGAGGCGGAGCCGAGACTCCGACCGACACCACTTACATAGTTGAAATACGTCAAGGCTCGACCGCCATTCTGGGGGGCAACGCCGCAGATGGATTTTTGGCTATCGCATTTTAAAAGGGAGGACATGAAATGTACAAGATTGTGAAAAAGAGGGTTCTCAATGAATCCGTCTGCCTGATGGACGTGGAGGCCCCCAGGTGTGCGGCACACTGCAAGCCCGGTCAGTTCGTCATAGTAAGGACTGATGACGGGGCAGAGCGCATTCCGCTGACGGTGTGCGACTATGATGCAGGGAAGGGAACGGTCACCATCGTTTTCCAGATCGTCGGAGCGGCAACCCTGCGCATGAAGGGACTGAGTGAAGGAGATTATTTCAGGGATTTCGTCGGCCCGCTCGGCAGGCCCTCGGAGCTCGTGGATGAGACCGCGGATGCGCTCCGGGCCAAAAAGATCCTGTTCGTGGCCGGCGGACTCGGCACCGCGCCCGTATATCCCCAGGTCAAATACCTGCATGGTCTTGGCGTGGATGCCGACGTGATCATCGGAGCCAAGAATAAGGACCTGCTGATCATGGAGGATGAGATGAAGGCGGTTGCCGGCAATCTCTACGTTACGACCGATGACGGTTCCTACGGCAGGAGCGGAATGGTCACCAAGGTCATACAGGACCTGTATGATGAGGGCCATAAATATGACCTTTGCATCGCCATAGGTCCCATGATAATGATGAAGTTCGTCTGCAAGCTTACCAGGGAACTGGACCTGCCCACCATCGTCAGCATGAATCCGATCATGGTTGACGGTACCGGAATGTGCGGCGCCTGCAGGCTGACCGTGGGAGGTGAGGTCAAATTCGCCTGCGTGGACGGTCCCGAGTTTGACGGATTCCTGGTTGACTTTGACCAGGCCATGATGCGTCAAAATCTGTACAAGACCGAAGAGGGCAGAATGTATCTGGCGGAACAGGAAAAAGAAACGCACCATGGCGGCTGCGGTAATTGTGATTGAGGAGGATCTGACTGATGACTACGGACGTAAATACCAGGGTACCCGTCAGGGAACAGGAGCCTGAGGTAAGGGCACGTAATTTTGATGAGGTATGTTACGGATATAACGAGGAAGAGGCCGTATGCGAGGCTGGCAGATGCCTCAACTGCATGAACGCCCAGTGCGTGAAGGGCTGCCCCGTGTCCATCAACATTCCCGGATTCATAGAGCAGGTAAAGAACAAAAACTACGAGGAGGCTTACCAGATCATCTCACGGTCTTCCTCACTGCCTGCAGTCTGCGGACGCGTGTGCCCGCAGGAAACACAGTGTGAAGGCAAATGCATAAGGGGCTTCAAGGGAGATGCGGTCTCAATAGGCAAGCTGGAGAGATTCGTGGCTGACTGGGCCATGGAAAACGGGATTCATCCTGCCGGAGCGGCAGAGAGTAACGGCAAGAAGGTGGCAGTGATAGGCTCAGGTCCCGCGGGACTGACATGCGCGGGCGACCTGGCCAGGCTGGGATATGAGGTTATGATCTTTGAGGCTCTTCATGAACCCGGCGGAGTGCTGGTGTACGGGATCCCTGAATTCCGTCTTCCCAAGGATGCAGTGGTATTAAAGGAGATTGAGAACGTCAAGAGTCTCGGCGTAAAGATGGAGACCAACGTGGTGATAGGCAAGACCGTATCCATAGACGAGCTGATGGATGAGGGATTTGAAGCCGTGTTCATCGGATCGGGGGCGGGCCTGCCCAAGTTCATGAACATACCCGGCGAACAGTCCAGCGGTGTTTTCTCGGCAAACGAATACCTGACCAGGTCGAACCTCATGAAGTCATTTAAGGAAGATGCCGACACTCCCATTTACAAGGGACGCAAGGTCGCCGTGGTCGGCGGAGGAAACGTGGCCATGGATGCGGCCCGTACCGCACTCAGGCTGGGCGCTGAGGTGCATATCGTCTATCGCAGGAGCGAGGAAGAGCTGCCGGCCAGGGTTGAAGAGGTTCATCATGCCAGGGAAGAGGGCATCATATTCGACCTGCTTACCAATCCTACGGAGATACTTTCCGACGAGAAGGGCTGGGTGACCGGCATGAAATGCGTCAGGATGGAACTGGGCGAGCCTGACGAGAGCGGAAGAAGGCGTCCCGTCGTGATCCCTGATTCGGAATTCGTGATGGAAGCGGATGCGGTGATCATGTCCCTGGGCACGTCTCCCAATCCGCTGATCTCATCCACCACGGAGGGCCTCGAAACCAACAAGTGGAAGTGCATCGTGGCAGATGAGGAAAACGGAGCCACCACCAGGGAGGGCGTATACGCAGGCGGAGATGCCGTGACCGGAGCCGCCACCGTCATCCTGGCCATGGGCGCCGGCAAGGCTGCCGCAAAGGGCATTGACGAGTATCTGAAGAACAGGTGAGAAAGGGTAAAATTGGCTATTTATTCAAGGGAACTGTCTGCCTCCGTTGAGGATCTCAAGAACCTCTTCGGAGAGCATGACCAATACATCCGCAAGATTGAACAGGATTTTAGGGTGGACGTGGTTGACAGGAACGGACAGGTCAAGGTATCGGGAGCTTCCGAACCTCAGGTCGTTCGCGCCATGGCCGTCATTAAGGATCTCATTGCGCTGTCGGAGAGAGGCCATGACCTGGAGGAGCAGAACGTAAACTATGCGATCGAGATGGGGCGTGAGGATCAGAGCGACGTCCTGACCAGGATCGATGCAGACTGCATATGTCACACCACCCAGGGCAAGCCGGTCAAGCCAAAGACCCTCGGTCAGAAGGAATACGTGGACGCGATCCGGGACAACATGATCGTGTTTGGCTTAGGCCCTGCGGGAACCGGCAAAACCTATCTTGCGATGGCCATGGCCATATCGGCCTTCAAAAATGACGAGGTCTCGCGCATAATACTCACCAGGCCGGCGATCGAGGCGGGCGAAAAGCTTGGCTTCCTGCCCGGAGACCTGCAGTCAAAGGTGGATCCGTACCTGCGCCCGCTTTACGACGCGCTTTATCAGATCATGGGTGCGGAAGCCTTTCTCAAAAACATGGAAAAGGGCCTCATTGAGGTTGCTCCCCTGGCTTACATGAGGGGAAGGACGCTCGACAACGCATACATCATACTGGATGAGGCTCAGAACACGACTCCTGCCCAGATGAAGATGTTCCTGACCAGGATCGGGTTTGGCTCCAAGGTAATAGTGACCGGAGACGCCACCCAAAAGGACCTGCCTCCTGATGCCAAGTCGGGACTCGACGTGGCCGTCAGGGTTCTGAAGAACATAGACGGCATAGCCTTTTGCAACCTGACTTCCAAGGACGTGGTCAGACATCCGCTCGTTCAGAGAATAGTCAGGGCTTATGATGAATACGAACGCAGGAAACCCAAATGAAGGGAAACTCTGACAAAATAAAAAAAACGCCGCTGTACGTCGCTCTGTTTGCGGTATGCCTGGGCGCTTGCGCGGGTCTGTGGATCATATATGACGTACCCGAAACGGCAGCGATCCAGATGGCGTGCCTGGTCATGATCGGACTGATGGTAACCATTTTTTCGTTCAATGCCGGAGCGGCATATGACAGGCTCTTCGGGAGCAACAGGGAGCATCCGGGGCTTTTTTTTGGCGCATTCATGACGTGCTGTGCGGGATGCGTGATCCTGCCGGCCATGCCGACAGCAGCCTGGCCCATGGTCATAGTCTTCGTGCTGCTGACCATATTGTCCAACATACCTACGGGCATAGTCGCGTCAGGCGTCGTGCTGTTCATGGCGGCAGTCGGAGGAGGTGCGGCCGCATACGCTTACGTGTTCACGTATCTTTTCGTGGGTATCGCGGCATCCGTGCTTGTTGCCAACATTGACGAGGAATTCAAGACCACCCTGCCGGTTTTCATCACGGAGCTGTTCCTTTTGATCGGCCTCTCCGTAACGATAGTGACCTCTGCCAGCACGATCAGCATAGAGCTGCTGGTTTATCCGGTCGTCAATGTCACGATCACGCTGATATTGATGCTTTTTTTGCTGAAGCTGTATTCGGCCAAGGTCATTTTCAGGCAAAAGGACAACTATCTGGAACTTAACGATCCCGAGTGCATGCTTCTGACCAAGCTCAAAAACATTTCGCCCGCGGATTATCAGAAGACCGTGCACGTGGTTTATTTTTGTGACAGGGTATCCGCCGCGATCGGACTTGACACGGACGTGGTCAAGTGCGCAGGCCTGTATCACAGGATAGGAGTCATCGGGGGGGCATATAACTGGGAAAACACCAGGATGATATGTCAGGAGAGCAACATTCCCGAAGTCGTGATGGACATACTGCGGGAATTTGAGGATGACTCCGTCCCCATGAAGCGGGCCGAGACGGTCGTGCTGTACATGTGCGAGTGCATGGTCAGCTCCGTGCAGTATCTTTTTGCCAAGAACAAGGAGATGAAGCTGGACTATCCGATGCTTGCCGAGACCATATTCAAGCAGCGGCATGAAGTGGGGCTGTTTAACGACAGTGACATCACGCTTGGGCAATATGAACGCATGAAGAAGGTCTTTATGGAGGAAAAGCTGTACTATGACTTCCTACGTTGACGTTGATGATGACGTAAGGTTTGATTTCGATCCGAAGAAAGTCATGGATGACCTTCTCGCGGCGGTCATGGATGCGGAGGGCTGTCCTTATGAGGCATTCGTAAACCTTACCGTGACTCATGATGAGGAAGTGCACGGCCTGAACCTTGAATACAGGAACGTGGACGATACCACCGACGTCCTTTCGTTTCCTGCGCTTGAGATCAGGGAGGGGGATTTTGACCAGATCGACGATTCGGACGTATCCCTGTTTGATCCCGAGACCGGAGAACTCATACTCGGCGACATAGTAATCAATGCCGACAGGGTACGCAGCCAGGCCGGGGAATACGGTCATGGGGAGCTGAGGGAATTCGCGTTTCTCGTGGCTCACAGCCTGTATCACCTCTGCGGATATGACCATATGACGGAGGATGAAGCCCGCGTCATGGAAACCAAACAGGAGACCACGTTAAGCAATTTGGGAATTACGAGGGAATAGAATGTTCAACAGAGACAGACTGTTATACGTATGGACGGCGCTGATGATATTCATGATCCCGACGTCACGCGTCATAGGTGACAACGGATGCGGATACCTGTCAGGAACGCTTGAGATCTTTTGGTGTCTGTCCCTGCTCGCGGGGGCGGGGCTGACCGTTACCATGCGCGGACTCATGCGTGACCGAATACGCCGCAATCAGTACACCAACGCGTCTCAGGTATTTACGCTGGGCAAAAGATATGCTTTCATAGCCGCGTTTGTTCTGCTGCTGTTAAACACGTGCGTGATCGTTCCCATGTGCGGCAGGATATTTAGCGGCGGCGGAACCTCACTTATTTACGTATTCATCGGCCCCGCGCTTTTTTTGTCAGTGTTCATCAACCTGAACATCGGATACCTGTCCGGCACCGATAATAACAGGGCCACGGTCATAGGAGAGATCATATACGGCGTGACGTCCGGACTGGGCATGCTGGCCGGATCGATCCTGGGCCACAGGTACGGCCTTAACATTGCCGCACTTCTCAGAAATGAAGACGTAAGCGCGATGTACGGAGCCATTGGAGCGATGATGGGGATATGCATTGCCGAGGTTATCACCCTGATCCTGCTGTCGGCCATGACGATCATTTATCAGCGCACCTTCAGGCATCTGATGAGGACCGAGGAAAGCAGGAGGCATGAACACCTGTCCGACGTCATGGGCAGGTTCTTCGGAGGCATTTTTGCCAATGGAGTTCAGGAATTCATCATTCATGCGCCGATATTGCTTGCGCTGATCCTTTTCCGCAAATACGGAGTCTCTGCAGGCATGAGCGACGTGGGCGAAGCGGTCGGAGCGTTTTATTCCAAGTACGTGTCGATCATCAGCATTTTGTCAGTACTGTCGATCATATCCGTACAGGGATCGATGAACGGAATAGTCGCTGCGGCTTCGGAGTCGGACAATCAGCTGGTTGCCGACCGGATCACGAGGATGTTCGCCAGGGTTACGTATTTTGCCATTCCGGCGGTGATCTTTGTCACGATGCTTGCCACGGTCATCGTATCGACCATCTTTACCGGCAGGCAGACGACGGTGATACAGCTCTTTACGATTGGCAGTGCGGTAATCATTCTGTATGGGGTCATGCATGCGTTCGTTTCGGCTCTCATCAGGCTGGGATACAACAAGGAGATGCTGGTCATCAGTTTCCTGGCGCTGATCGTCGGAGCGTCAGTGACCTTTGTCCTGATGTTTAAGAGGGATGGCGGCCTGACCGGTGCAGTCATGGGGATAATGATCGACTATGCGCTGTGTGCGCTTGTCTGCTTCATAATCCTGTATCGTAATTACAGGATCAGGTTCAGGGTGGTTTGGACCGTACTGCTTCCGCTGGTGGTTGCGGGGCTGCTGGGACTGGCCATCAGGATGATCAGCACGCCGCTGTTCAGTGCCCTTGGCGGAGTGCTTACGCTGATCATCTGCGTCATACCTGCCTGGTTTGCATATAACGTAGCCTGCATGTTCCTGCGGGTGGTTTCTGCATCTGCAATGAGCAAAAAACTTTTTGGCCAGATGTTCGTCAAGATAGGCCAGGAGATCGGAGTGTACTGATGGGCAGTGAGTCTGGGGCCAAGTACGACGTATGCGTCATAGGAGCCGGTGCCAGCGGAATGATGGCCGCCATTGCGGCAGCCGGGGCGGGAGCAACGACCTGCCTGCTGGAAAGCGGAGACAGGGTAGGGCGTAAGATCCTAAAGACCGGAAACGGCAGGTGTAACCTAAGCCACGTTCCGATCGACCCGGGGGCCTATCATGGGTCCGGCACCTCGAGGATCGCTTCTTTCATTGGGAGGTTTGGAACCGACGAGACGTTCAGGCTTTTTGAAGGGCTTGGACTCATGATCCGTGAAAGGGACGGCTATGCATACCCTTATTCCGAGCAGTCTTCGGCTGTTTTGGACGTGCTCAGGAGCTCGGTCGGTGCCCGCGGCGTGGACGTGTTTTGCCGATCAAAGGCCGAGGACGTACGCGGCAGGGACGGTGACTTCACGGTTGGACGCAGGATCAGTGCCCGCAAGGTCATAATCTGCACCGGAGGAAGCACCTCACCGGAAACCGGATCTGACGGATCCGGATTTAAGATTGCATCAGACATGGGACTGGACGTGATAAGGCCGCTCCCGGCACTGACCAAGCTCGTGGTCAGTGAAAAAAAGATCGCCTCACTGTTCGGAGTCAGGGCCAAGGGAGAGGTCAAGGGCATAATATCCGACGCAGCCGTACGGGACCTAAAGACTGTTTCAGATCGCGGCGAGATCCAGTTTACCAGGGACGGGATCTCCGGGATACCGGTGTTTAACGTTAGCGGGGAACTGGTCAGGGCCATGGACGGGGGCCGTTACGTCAGGATCATCCTGGATCTTGTTCCGGAGATGAGCGAGGGCGAGATCCGTGACCGGATCATATCCAGGCTGTATCAGCCTCTTATGCAGGACATGGATGCAGACGTCTTTTTTACCGGAATGGTTCACAAGAAACTGATGATATATGCGTTTGACTTAGCCGGGATCAGGCCGGGCCAGAGCGTGGCCTCACTGGTTGAGGGAGACGTGACGCGTTACGTTCACGCCCTCAAGAACCTGACGTTTAACGTCACGTCATATTACGGTTTTGAGCAGGCTCAGATCACCTCCGGCGGCGTACATTTTGACGAGGTGGATGATGACCTGCAGTGCGTTCGCGCACCCGGCGTGTACCTGGCCGGAGAGATACTGGACGTGGACGGAGCCTGCGGCGGGTATAACCTGCAGTGGGCATGGACCAGCGGATGGCTGGCCGGAAGGGCCGCAGCCGGAGCTTTGGGATATGTTGCTTAACGTTGCCAACGTAAAACTGCCGATAAAACATGATCATGATGACCTGGTGCGTGCCGTTGCCAGGTCTCTGCGCATTCCTGTGGAATCGATCACCAGCCTTACCGTAAACCGCAGGTCGATTGATGCCAGGGACAAAACAAACGTCAGATATGCATACGGCGTCACCTGCGACGTCAGGCATGGCGAACGCCTGCTTCAAAAAAAGTATCCGGCCGGCGTGACTGAGGCTCATCCTATCGAATATCGGATTCCTGAGGTTTCGTCGGATGAACGTCCGGTTATCGTAGGCTTTGGCCCGGCAGGAATCTTCTGCGCGTACCTTTGTGTTGAGGCAGGCCTGCGGCCGATCATAATCGAGCGCGGATCGGCCGTGGAGGAACGCAGGGCCAGGGTGGACGCCTTTTGGGAAAAAGGCTTGCTCGATCCTGACGTAAACGTGCAGTTTGGGGAGGGAGGAGCCGGAGCCTTTTCGGACGGCAAGCTTAACACCCTGATAAAGGACAGGACGGGCAGGTGCCGGTTTGTGCTTGAGACGCTGGTTAAGTTCGGAGCCCCCGCGGAGATACTCCATGATGCCAGGCCGCACGTGGGCACGGACCTGTTAGGCAGCGTGATACGGGACATTCGCGAATACGTCTGCGAACGCGGCGCGGAGGTCATGTTTGACATGCGCATGACTGAACTGGCGGCCGAGGACGGCCGTATTACTGGAGTACGCTGTGCATGTACCGGACCCGGACGCGCAGAACCCGTGGAGCGTTTCATAGAATGCTCGCAGGTGATTCTCGCGATAGGACACAGTGCCAGGGACACCTTTGAGATGCTACATTCATCAGGCATACAGATGGAATCCAAGGCTTTCGCCGTAGGATTGCGCATCGAACATGCGAGGAGTTACATAGATCAGATGCAATATGGCAAAATGGCTCAGATGCTGCCTGCCGCGCCTTACAAGGTGACTGCGAGGTCATCCTCAGGAAGGGGCGTATACAGCTTCTGCATGTGTCCCGGAGGATACGTGGTCAACGCGTCATCGGAGCCGGGGATGCTGGCGATAAACGGCATGAGCTACAGTGGACGGAACGGCGACAATTCCAATGCCGCCATCATCGTGACCGTAACTCCCGAGGATTATCCCGGCAGGGACGTGCTGTCCGGGGTTGAGTTTCAGAGGGACCTTGAGAGACGCGCACATGCATTGGGAGGCGGATGCATCCCGGTACAGAGGCTTGGAGATTATGCGGCGGGATTCGGAGAAACCCTTACGATGCCTGAGTGCGGTCACTTTGAAGCGGATTTTGGGCCGCAGACCAAGGGTGACTATGCATGGGCGGATTTATGCGGTCTGCTGCCCGGCACGCTTGGAAGGGATCTTTTGGAGGGCCTGACGTCCATAAACGGACATATGCCCGGATTTGCCCATCCGGATGCCTGCCTTTCGGGAGTGGAGAGCAGGACTTCGTCGCCTGTCAGGATCACGAGGAATGAGTCCGGACAGAGCGAGAGCATAAGGGGCCTGTATCCATGCGGTGAGGGAGCCGGATATGCGGGCGGCATCACCTCCGCGGCCATGGACGGACTATACGTCGGAGAGATGATCCTGAAGGAACTTTTATCATAATTGGCTAAAAAGGGTTTTCAGCCGGGGCATCCTGCCATAGGCTTCTAACTGAAATGCCGGGTTTGGCCGTGATGAGTTTTCTGTATGAAAAATGACTGAAAGGACGAATGAATAAATGAATTACAGGGAGTTGTTAAAGGACAAGAAGAGAATCGTGATCAAGATCGGATCGTCATCACTCCATCACCCCGAGACCGGTGAGCTTGACTTTACCAAGATCGACGTGCTGGTGCGTGAGATATGTGACCTCAAGAACCGCGGCAAGGACGTGGTACTGGTCAGCTCGGGCGCCATAGCGGTCGGCCGCAAGTCCATTGGATTAAAGCCGGAGGACATGAAGAACATACCGGTCAAGCAGGCATGCGCGGCCATAGGCCAGACCAAGCTGATGATGATCTACGAAAAAATATTCGGTCAGTACAATCATCGTGCCGCACAGATACTGATGACCAAGCACACGATAGTCGACAACTTAAACCGGTTTAACGCCAAAAACACGTTTGACCAGCTCTTTGAAATGGGTGCGATCCCAATCGTCAACGAAAACGACACGGTCGCAACGTATGAGATAGAAATGGGTGACAATGACACTCTGTCGGCGGTGGTCAGCGCACTGGTGGGTGCTGACCTGCTGGTACTGTTATCGGACATAGACGGACTGTACACCGATGATCCCAGGTCCAATCCTGACGCGGATTTCATCCCCGTCGTCGAGGACGTGGACTCAGTGATGGACATGGGCAAGATGACCACCGGCTCGGACGTGGGCACCGGCGGCATGAATACCAAGCTTATCGCGGCCAAGATAGCCAGCATGTCCGGAATTGACATGATCATAGCCAACTCCGAGGACGTAAAGGTCATTCACCGCATAATTGACGGCGCGGACATAGGAACCATGTTCAAGGCACGTAAGGATGAACGGTTCGACCTTCCCCTGTACGTACAGACCATGCATAAATAAGTTTCGGTGGAGGCTCTGCTCAGAGAACGACAAACAAGGGAGAACTTAAACGGAATAAACGGATAAAGTCATTATGACCAAGACTGAACTCAGAAAACAGATATTGAAGCTCAGGGATGCGCAGGATACGGCACTCAAGACCAGGAGGGACGGCTTGATAAGTGAGAGGGCCATAGAGTACGTTATGGATAATCACGTCGGCACCGTGCTCACATACGTGTCATACAGGTCTGAAGTGGATACGTATGGGATACTCGAGGGCTGCCTCGGGCGAGGTATCCGCGTTGCGGTACCCAGGATCGAGAACAGGAGAATGAAGTTCTATTACGTCAGGTCCATCGAAGAGCTTAAGAAGGGATACATGGGCATATACGAACCCATTGGGAGCACCCGTGAGTGGCAGCCATCCGAACATACGCTGGCCATCGTTCCCGGTACCGTGTTTGATCGCGGGGGCAACAGGATAGGATACGGCGGAGGCAATTACGACAGGTTTTTGTCCGCTAATCCGGGACTGCCTTCCATGGGCTTTGCGTATGAACTGCAGATGGTTGATGAGGTGCCCGTGGAAGAGTGGGACGTGGCCCTTGACATGATCGTTACCGAGAATGAGTTAATTCATACCAAAAACACATAATAGGCATATAATAAAAGTGAGGCCTCAGGGCCTCACTTGTCCGTTTCCGGTGATCTGATATTTATAGGACGTCAGTTCCTTTAGGCCCATCGGGCCCCTGGCATGCAGCTTCTGGGTAGATATGCCGATCTCTGCTCCAAATCCAAATTCAAATCCGTCCGTGAACCTGGTGGAGGCATTTACGTATACGCAGGCCGCGTCGACCCTGTCGAGGAAATACTGGGCAGTGGCCTTGTCTTCGGTAATGATGGCCTCTGAATGCTTGGTATTGTATTTGTTTATGTGTTCAACGGCTTCTTCGACGCTGCCGACGGTCTTCATGCTGACTATGTAATCCAGGTATTCCCGGCCCCAGTCATCCTTTGTGGCCGGTACCGCTTCGGGATAGATGTCGCAGGCGAATTCGTCGCCCCTGATTTCCACGTTTGACTGCTTTAATGCATCGGAGAGCCTGGCGCTAAGCTGACGGGTCATTTCCTTATGCACCACCAGGGACTCGCAGGCATTGCATACGCCGATGCGCTGTGTCTTGGCGTTGACGATTATCGGGATGGCCTTATTTATGTCAGCGTATTTGTCCACGTATATATGACAGTTGCCCGTGCCGGTCTCTATTACCGGTATCGTGGCTTTTTCGACCACGTTTTTGATCAGTCCGGCTCCGCCTCTGGGAATCAGAACGTCCACGTACTGGTTCATCTTCATGAAGGCGGTGGTAACCTTTCGGTCGGTATCTTCGATCAGCTGCACGAAGTCGGGATTCAGTCCGGAAGAGGAGAGGGACTTCCTGAGCAGGTTTACGATCGCAACGTTAGATGATATGGCGTCGCTTCCGCCCTTTAGGATCACGGCGTTGCCGCTCTTAAAGGTAAGCGCGAAGGCATCTGCGGTGACGTTGGGACGTGATTCGTAGATTATGCCTATGACTCCGATGGGAACGCGCACCTTTTTGATCTTAAGCCCGTTTGGACGGGAGAATTCCTCGATGACTTCTCCGCAGGGATCCTTCAGCTTAACGACTTCACGCATGCCATCGGCCATTGACTCGATGCGGGCATCGTCCAGGCGCAGCCTGTCGATCATGCCGGGGTGCATTCCTGCCGCGGTGGCGCGTTCTATGTCTTCAGCGTTGGCCTTCAGTATCTCATCTTTGTATATTGACAGATACTCGGCGCACTTTAGGAGTTCTATTTCCTTGTCCTGCTGCTTCATGACCTGCAGCTCATAGGATGCCGCGCGGGCACGCTCGCCCATTTTCTTTAAATCTGATGAAGTCATGACTGCTCCTTTCGCTTACTGAGCCTTGATCTCTTTCCACAGCTCGCTGATAAGCTCTGTGGTGGCCTCATCGGTCTGCGTGCAGACCTCACAGTTTTCGAGGCAGGAATCCGGAGGCACGACGGCGGGATCATTCTTTAATTCATTATCCATTGACTTGATGACGGCTTCGTTCGGAGTGGAGTAGTAGATGTACTCAAAATTGGCCGTCGCCACGTCCTTGCGGCACAGGAAATCAAGGAATTTCGCGGCCGCATCGGGATTCTGGCAGTTCTTGGTCACGATCCAGGCATCCATCCATACCTCGGAACCTTCCTTGGGAATCACGTATGCAAGGTCGGGATTGTAGAGGTTGCCCAGGAAAGCCTCGCCGGAATAAACGACGGCCATGGCGGCATTGCCGGCCACGATTTCGTCCCTGGCCTCGTCAACCAGATAAGCCTGTACGTCAGGCTTCTGGGCAGTGAGTAGCTCCGCGGCTTCGCGCAGCTCGTTCTCGTCCGTGGTATTGATCGAATATCCCAGGTATTTCAGGGTGATCATGAAACTGTCACGCATGGAATCCTGCATGATTATGTCTCCGGAATAGTCGCCGTTAAACAACACGCTCCAGCTGTCTGGAGTGCCGTTAACCCTGGTCTTGTCATACAGGAGTCCCACGGTGCCCCAGAAATATGGCAGTGCATAAGTATTGTCGGGATCAAAGGACCTGGCCATGGTCCAGTATTTTTGGCCTATGTTTGAAGAGTTGCTCATGATTCCGAAATTGACAGGCTGTGCCTCTTCCTCGTCTATGAGCCTCTTTATCATGTAGTCAGAAGTGCAGATCAGGTCATAGGAGATGCCGCCTGACTTATATTTGGTATAGAGTTCCTCGGGCGTGGTGGCTTCCTCGTACTTGACTTCAATGCCGGTTTCCTGGGTAAACAGTTCCAGCATTTCGGGCTCCAGGTATTCACTGTAATTGAATATCGTGAGCGTGTCGCCTGACTTGGCAGAGCCATTGCCGCATCCCGTCAGGAGAGAGGTTAAGCATGCCATTGCGCAGATGATGGATACAATTCTTCTTTTCATATATTTCCCTCTTGTCTTACTTTCTTGGAAAACATGTTTCCATACGGCAGGTTCACCAGTATCAGTAATAATAACACAATCGCGAATAAAAGTGTAGAAAGAGCATACATTTCGGGCTTGATGCCTTTACGTATTTCTCCGTAGATAAGCGTTGACAGGGTATTGACTCCGGCACCCTTCGTAAAATACGTGATTACGAAGTCATCCATGGAGAGGGTTACCGACATCAGGAATCCGGACAGGACCCCGGGCAGGATCTGCGGCAACAGTATCCTCATGAATGCATAAAATTCACCTGCGCCCAAGTCAAGCGCCGCTTCATACTGATATACGTCCATGGCTTCAAGCCTTGGCAGCACGCAGAGGATGACGTAGGGCACGTTGAACGTCACGTGGGCCAGCAGTACCGATCCGAACCCCAGTGGGATCAGGTGCACGAACCACAGGAGAAGGGCTATGCCGGTGACTATGTCTGCGTTGATCATCGGGATGTTGGTCATGAAAAGCATGATCTGATAGTTCCTCTTGCGCATGGCATATATGCCCACCGCTCCAAGCAGCCCGAGCACGGAGGCAATCAGGGCAGAAGAGAACGCAAGCCCGAACGTGGTGCCCAGGGCGTTCATGATGGCGGAACTCTTAAATACCCTGGCATACCATTCGAGAGTAAAGCCGCCCCATACCACGCGTGACCTTGATGAATTGAAGCTGAGTGCCACCAGCACGATGATGGGCGCATAGAGAAATATCAGTATCAGCGCCACGTATATTCTGTGCATTGCTTTTCTTATCATATCGGTAATCCTGCCGCCCTGGTCCCGGATTCATTGCTCCTGCCGAAGATGATCGAGGTGATGAGCACGAACACCATCAGCGTGACGCTAAGGCCCGAACCGAGGTTCCAGTTCATTGAGGTGGTAAATTCCTGTTCGATCACGTTGCCCAGCAGCTGCAGCTTGCCGCCGCCGAGGATGTTAGCTATGACGAATTCGGTCATCGAGGGGACGAAAACCATGGTGATGCCGCTTCCTATTCCGGAGAGTGAGAGAGGAAGAATGATCCTCGAGAGCACTTCCTTACGGTTGGCACCGAGATCCTTGGCAGCCTCTATGACGTCTTCGGGGATGGCCAGCACGCTGTTTAGGACCGGCAGCATCATGTATGGCAGATAATCGTATACCATGCCCAGGACTATGGCACCCGGGGTATTGATCAGCCTGAGCGCAGGCAGCGATGCCATCTCCAGCACGTGATTGATCAGGCCATTGTTGGATATCAGCATCTGGATGGCCAGGATGCGCAGTATGAAGTTCATCCACATCGGCAGGATGAGCACGAACAGTATTATTGATTTTTTGCGGAAACGGCTGCCACGAAGTATGACGGCCACGGGAAAAGCCAGCAGTATGCAGATGAGCGTGCTGATGAATGCGAGAGCCAGGGACAGATACAGGGCCTTGCGGTGTATGGGATCAAAAATGGCAAGCAGGTTGGCTGCGGTAAGTGAACCGTTTTCATCGGTCACCGCACGTCCGATTATGAAGATTATGGGGATCACAGTAAACCCGATCACCCATATTACGTATGGTATTGAGAGCAGTCTTGCCCTGTTACGATTCATAGCCCTCACCGGTTTTCATTTCATCCTTGTCAAATACCTGCTCGTCACTTGACGAAGGCTTGTGCATTATCTGTATGTTATATGGGTCGACGCTGATCCCGACCTCGCTTCCGACGGGGAAGTGCTCGGTGGTCTGTACCAAAAAGGTGATGCCGATCCGGCTTTCGACGTGGATCTCCCAGTGTACTCCCTTAAAGACGATCGAAACGACCCTGCCGCTGGTCTGGCCCTGGCCGGAGGCATCAAGCTCCACGTCTTCCGGGCGTATCACGACGTCCACCGGCTGGTCATCGCCGAATCCGACGTCCACGCAGGGGAAATCCAGTCCGCCAACGTTGACGAGACGGTCATGCACCATGATGCCGTCCAACAGGTTGCTCTCGCCGATGAAGTCGGCTACGAACGCGTTCTGAGGCTCGTTGTAGATGTCCTCGGGAGTCCCTATCTGCTGTATGATGCCGCGGTTCATGACCACGACGGTATCGGACATGGTCAGGGCCTCCTCCTGATCATGGGTTACGTATATGAAAGTGATGCCGAGCTCATTTTTGAGCCGGATCAGTTCGTACTGCATGTCCTGCCTGAGCTTCAGGTCGAGGGCTCCGAGGGGTTCATCGAGCAGAAGCACCTTAGGCTCGTTGACTATGGCCCTGGCTATGGCTATGCGCTGCTGCTGGCCGCCGCTCAGCGAAGCGGGAGACCGGTCCTCAAAGCCTTCGAGTCCGACCAGCCTGAGCGAATACTTGATCTTTTGTTCTATGGTCGACTTGTCGCGTTTTTTTATCCTGAGTCCAAACGCGATGTTGTCGGCCACGCTCATGTGGGTAAAAAGCGCGTACTTCTGAAAAACGGTATTGAGCTGCCTCTTGTTGGGCGGAAGGTTAGTAATGTCTTCGCCGTCAAATATGACGCGGCCCGAATCAGGCGTCTCGAAGCCCGCCAGTATGCGAAGCGTGGTGGTCTTGCCGCATCCGCTTGGCCCGAGCAGGGTGACGAATTCGTTCTCGTGTATGGACAGGTTGAGGTTGTTCAGGACCTCGTATCCGTCGAAGGATTTGGTTATGTTCTCAAATCTGATAAGTTCGCGGTTCATTTTTGCTCCACATCTTAACTATAGTAAACGACAAATCATTTTTGTCGTTCACTACAAACAAACTAATACATTGTAAACAATTTATGTCTGTAGGTCAATGTTTATGATATACTATGAAGTACGGAAAAAATACTTGAAGAGGTGACAGACATGTTTGGCATAGTTGACGTAGGAGGAGGAACGAGAGACATTTTTGGAGCGGGGGTACTTGATCACCTGCTGGATGCGGGCATGATGAGCGACTTGTTCGTGGGAGTTTCCGCGGGCAGCGCCAACGGATCTTCGTACCTGGCCGGGCAGAGGGGCAGGAATTACAGGTTCTATGACAGATATGCATTCAGGCCCCAGTACATGAGCGCGCGTAATTTTGTCAGGAAGGGTTCATACATTGACCTGGACTACATATACGGCACTCTCAGCAATTCAGACGGAGAGGATCCTTTTGATTACGACGCATTCAAGGCTAATCCCTCCGGATTCATTGTGGTGGCCACCGATGCCTTCACGGGTCGGCCGGCTTATTTCGTTAAGGAAGACGTGAGCAAGGACAATTACGGCGCGATGATGACTTCATCATGCGTGCCGGCGATCAATAAGCCCTACGTTTTCATGGGCAAGCCAT
>CALGGH010000266.1 GCA_937916415.1 uncultured Lachnospiraceae bacterium | reverse complement strand
CACGTTTTTGGCAAAAAGCTCCGTTACTTCACTCATTCTTTTCATATCCTCCTCTTTGGCTTCGTATGCTGCTTGCCTGATGAACCTTCTTAGCCCCGGGCAATATGCATTATGAACCTTCTTAGCCCCGGGCAATATGCATTATGAACCTTATTAGTCCCGGGCATATGCATGGTTAACTTACGCCATGCATGTCTCCGTTAAAGGTATTGTCGGCCTTCTTGATCGTGACGTTTTTGCCCGAATATATTCCCACGTATCCGTCAAAGGTGCAGCCCGTGACGGTCAGTCCGTCAACCACGCAGTAGCCGGAGTCATTGGGATTGTAGTTGGTATAGAGGCACATGCAGGTGGCGTACCCGCCGTCATAGGTATGCACGTCCATGTCCCAGGCGGCCACGTAGCAGTCGCTTATCGTCACGTTCCCGCACATGGCATCCGCCCTGGTCCTGTCCTTTTCGAAGTTCGGTTCTATGATGATGCCGCATTCAGGCTGTGCTCCCCTGGCGTTAGTTATGTTGCAGTGGTCGATCGTCAGTCCCTTGACGTCCACTATCGATACGTTATTTCTCCTGTTGTCAAAGACGTCGCAGTAGCTGATGCGTACTTCCTTGCATCCATAGTAGTACGGATCTTCCTTTTTGGTGCCTATGTACACGCCGTCGCCGTGATTGTCATAGATCCTCATGTCGGATATCGTCACGTCCGTCGCGCCCAGTATCGTCAAGCCATGGGCATTTTCACTTATCTTGCCTGAATAAGTGTATCTCGGACCGCTTATCTGGCCGCCTCGTATGCTCACGTTGGCTATCTGCCCATCGTGCATGTCGGCCACGCTCAGCAGGTAAAAATATCCCTCTTTATAATCATCAGCTACCGTATACTTAAACACCGCGTCATTATCCATGACGAGCTCCACGCCCTCTTCGAGCTGGAGTCCCCATACGCGCTGATTCGTGATCTCCATGTCGTAAACCCCGGCCGGCACGTACACGGTCACCCTTTCCTTAGAGCCGCTGTCCCGATACAGCTTGCCGGCCACTATGAATGCCGCGCGCAGGGCCTTGTAATCGTCCCCGGCATCATTCGGAACCGCATCTGACATCGTTTCAATGTCCCATGATGAACGTTCACTGATCTGATAACGCAGTGCTTTCCCGGCATCATCATTCGTATTGTATTTGGCCGCGTAATTCGTGACGTCTATGTAGTCGCCCTCGGGCTTCTGAACCTTGCGCGTCATGGTTTCCGCAGGTATCAACTTCCATCTGGCGTAGACGATGATCTCCCTGTCGGAGTCCTTGATCAGGCTGTCGGTCAGGGATTCGGCCGTAACGGCGCTCTCAGCGCTGAACTTGGGATCCGTGAACCATCCGATGAAGTTAAAAGCGTCCGTCGACTCCGGAGTCGGCAGAGTAAGCTGACCCGTCCTGAGCTGGGCATATACGTAGCCGGCCGTCCCAATCTCCTGGCCGTTGGAAACGTATCTGACCGTATAGACGACTTCCTTCCAGGTCGCATACAGCGTGGTCACCTTGCCCAGCTGCTCAGGCGTGATGGCTCCCGATGCGGGATATGCCGCTCCGTCCTGATATCCGGGTTCTCCAGCCGGGGTGGTGCTCCATCCCGCGAATTCAAATCCATTCTTCCTGAATCCGCACCTGGGCAGTACGTAGGACTTGCCAAGCTGCATCTTTTTGTCCGACATCTTGCCGGAGGTCGCTCCGTTTGGATCAAAGATGACCACGTGGTTCGCGCCGGGCTTCGCCGCCGTGATGGACACTGACTTGGTTCCTCCGTAATTGTTCAGGCCGTGCAGGACAAATGTTATCTTGCCCTTGGCGGCATCATATGCATACTGAAGTATCTCGTAGTTAGCCTTAAGCTCCTCCCCGGGATCGTTCGTGAGGCTTTCCGCATAACGCGGCACTATGACTCCGCCTGCCGTAACGACGAGCCTGTCGTATAGGTAATCAAAGCTGCCGTCCTCCGGCACTTCATCGCGGAATATCGCCCCAGCCTTGACGGTCGCCTTGGCCATGCTGGCCTGAACAACGCGGTAGGTGGCCTTTACGGTGCCATTGTAATTCCCTTTCAGGGTGATCTCAGCCTCAAGTTCCGTCAGCGTAGGCAAAAGCACCTTGTCCGCGGACGTCAGGACCGTATCGCCATGCCTAAAGACGATCGTTTTTTCATAATCGGTGCCCGCGACGAGCTTTTTGCCCGTTACCGCGTCCTTGAGCACGACCTTAGTGGTATGGCCGGCCTTTTTGCCCGTATATGTTATGTCCGTGGCAGTGGCGATCACGTTGTCCGCATCAGCGGGAATGATGGTAAACGTCTCGGTCTTTTTGTCTGAATAATTGCCCTTGCCGGTCACGGTGACGGTCGCCTGGCTTCCTGTCCTGGTGTTCTTCGCGTACTTTACCGTGTAATCCGTGCCCATTGTCAGCGTGACGTCGCCGGACCTCACGGTCACGGCGGGCTTCACTCCGCCCTTGGCATATTCATAGGTCCCGGACTCCTCATCCAAAATGAGGTCCGTGATCTTCGCCTTTTGAATGGTAAAGGTCTTCTTGACCGTACCTTTCAGCCTGCCCTTGCCGGTAAAGGTTGCCGTGGCCTTGCCTGCCTTGACGTTTTTGGCATAGGTGACCGCATAATCAGTGTCCTCGCGCAGTTTCCTGGGCTGGCCTGACACGTCGTACGTCAGCACGCATTCCGGCCTGATCTCCTCGCCCGTGTATACGCAGGCCGTCTGATCAAGGGTTATTTTCACTGATTTGCTGCCAATCGACAGGGATGCCGGCAGATCGTCGTCAATCACGCAGACTGCGTCATCCTCCGGATCATCTTTATCGCCGGCCTTTGGATCATCCTCACCATCGGCATTTGGATCGTCCTTCCGGTCGTCCGCAGCGGGATCATCGGTCTTGTCCTTGTCATCCTTTTCCTCATCTTCCACGTCCACGATCCAGTCTGCATAATATTTGACCTTCTTGTAATCAGTGTCGCAGCCTGCTGCCGCTGCCGCAGTAACCACGGCCTGAGCATTTGGAACGGTATTGTTCACGGCCTGTATCGTATCGGAGCCGGTCGTAATCCCGCCGGTCGTCCCGTCGGCAGAGTATTCTGCGGCAACGTGCAGCTGAATTGTCTGCTTACTGGAACCATCAAGCGTAATGGACTCAGCAGAACATGAATGACTGCTTATCAAGGTTTCGATTCCATAGCCGCCGGTCGTGGTCTTGTCATACCAATACATGTCATAAGGATAGTCCGCCAAAAGAGCATTGATGACGCCGTCCATGTTGACGCCATAGATTTCACTGATCGCATCAGAAGCTTCCTTGGTTATCTGGGTACCGCTTGTGATCGAAGATACGTCTAACTCCTCCCGCGTAAAAGTCATTTTGCCATTATTCAGCGCAGAAAATGGAATCTCAAACTCCGCGGAGGTTATCTGACCGGCAGCGATCTGCCGGATCTTGTCTGCCAGGTAATTGTATGCATACAGTTCATTTCCGGTCAGCAGCGTTCCCCTCCTGACTGCCGCATCATCGGCTTCGACGGCGTCCCGTGCGGCGGTCAGGCCGCTTTCGGCCTGCGCCTGCACAACCTGTCTGTCCAGATATGCTGCCAGCATCTCGTCATTAGACCACTCGCCGTCCGTGGCTGCGTATGCGCCCTGATCCGCTGCTTCCTGCTCCAGCAGCTCCTCCTCAGATGCTCCGGCCGACATTGTCTCCGCAACAGACGCATTATCCGGCATGCTCTCCTCCGCAAATGCGCCGGCCGGCACCGACGTCACCATCGTCGCCACCGCCGTCAGCATCACTATGCTTCTTTTTAATCCCTGTCCTCTTTGTTCTTTCATAAGCTTCTTCATCTCACTTTTCCCTTCAGCTACACGTAGCGATAGATGCATCCGTCCGATTGATGAGCATGATAAATAACGATCAGCTCGATTTTCGTCAAATCAGAAACGAATCGTCGCCGATACGTGCCGTGAAACCGCACCGTCCAAGCGAAGCGCGTTTGCGGTTTCACGCTACGTATCAAGAGGATGAGTTTTCTGATTTAGAAAATCGGTAGCGTGTTATTTATCATGCTCATCAATCGAACGCATCATCTATCCCCTCATTATCCCCTGCTCATTATCCCCTGCTCATTATCCCCTGCTCACTCTCGCTCCTGACCCTCATCAGGTCCCCGCTCATCGGCACTTCACTCAGCTTAACCCATATCTCCTGCCTGGAATGCGGACAGCTCTCCACGGGATTCCGCTCATCGTCGCTCATCCCGAGTACTTTAACGGGCACGTCCCTGCCGTCCGGCTTCATTATCTCTATCTCATCGCCGACGCAGAACTTGTTTTTTTGCTCAAAACGGGCCCAGCCGTCAGGGCCCACGTCTGATATTATACCAAGAAATAAGTATTCATTGATATAGGTATTTGAATCATAGATCTGACTTTCTTCGTCGGGCCGTCCGAAATAAAAGCCCGTCGTGAACTGCCTGTAGGTGCATCTTGATATCTGATCGCGGTACTTTTCCAGGTTCGCGCGATATTTTTCCGGGCTTTCAAACAGGTCATCGATCGCCTGCCTGTAGGTCCTGGCCACGGTCGCCACGTAGAGCGCCGTCTTCATCCTGCCCTCGATCTTGAAGCTGTCTATGCCGGCCTCGATCATCTCCGGGACATGCTCGATCATGCACAGGTCCTTGGAGTTAAAGATGTATGTCCCGCGTTCATTTTCCTCGATGGGCAGGTACCGGCCGGGGCGGGTCTCCTCCATCACGGCATATTTCCACCTGCAGGGATGGGTGCAGGCGCCGTGATTGGCGTCCCTGCCCGTGAAATAGTTGCTGAGCAGGCAGCGGCCGGAGTAAGAGATGCACATCGCGCCGTGTATGAAGCTCTCAATCTCCATGTCCGCGGGAACGTGCTCGCGGATGCCCCTGATCTCGGTCAGGGAGAGTTCGCGGGCGGTCACCACCCTTTTGGCACCCAGCCTGTGCCAAAAAAGAAACGTTTCATAATTGGTGTTGTTGGCCTGAGTGGATACGTGTAAGTCTATTTCGGGACAAATCTCCCTCGCAAGCGAAAAAACGCCCGGATCCGCGATGATCAGGGCATCTGGCTTAAGCTCCCTAAGCTCAGCGAGGTATTCCCTCACTCCCTCGAGGTCATAATTATGCGCAAAGATGTTCACGGTCACGTGGACTTTCACCCCATGATCACGTGCATAACGGATCCCCTCGGCCATTTCCTCCGTGGAAAAGTTGTGCGCCTTGGCGCGCAGGCCGAATTCCTCTCCTCCTATGTATACGGCATCCGCTCCGTAATTCACGGCCACCTTCAGCACTTCGAGGCTGCCGGCAGGCACGAGCAGCTCGGGACGGGCATGACCCTGCTTAATTCCGTCGGGCCGGGCATGGCCCTGCTTTTTTCCATCGGGACTTAGTGCGCCGCTTATTTTTTGATCAATGGTGGTATTTTGATCCATCTTCATTTCCTTTTAACTGACAGGGCCGTGCCGTCCGCGATCGGAAGGATCGTCGTGTCGTAGTCGTCATCATGAGTCAGCCGGTACAGGTATTCCCGCATGCGCGCGTGGATCGTGCGGTCCCTGCGGGTGACGGCATAGCGGCTCTCGAGGACGACGCCCTCCTGCAGCACGTTGTCCGAGAGCAGGATGCCGCCGGGTTTTAACAGCTTTTTGACATCTTCGTACATATGGACGTACTGACCCTTCGGTCCGTCCATGAATATCATGTCGAATGCGGAACCGGCTGCCCCCGCCGCGTCTTTCGCTGTCTCCGCGGCTCCGTCGGCTCTCACCATGTCACCTGATGCATCCCTGGCCCCCGCCATCTCACGCACTATCTCCACCGCGTCGCCCTCGATCAGCGTGATCCTGCCGTCGGGATCGTACTCGGCCAGGTTTTTGCGGGCCTCCTCGATCCGGGGCGGATAGTTTTCTATGGTGGTGATGCGGGTTTCGGCGGGAGAGAATTCCCTCATGTATATGGCAGAAAAACCAACGGCCGTTCCTATCTCGAGGATGGTCATTGGTTTATGCAGCGTCAGCAGCGTCCGCATGAAATTCATCTGAGCGGGCCTGATGATCGGCACTTCGGCAGAACGCGCGGCATCAGCCAGTTCTTCGAGGTAGGCGGGCAACGGCCTGTCGAGTGATTCTATGAAGCTGTCCATTCGATCCATGTTCATTGAGAAATTATGACCGAGAACCGTCCCCGCACCTTGACCGGTCACGGGGCTTCGGCTGTTCCCTCTCCTTCACTCAGGTCATCCTCGGGGATGTAGAATTCCTCCTGCTCCCGGACGGCTGGAATCGGCGTTTCCTCCTCTTCCTCGGTCTCCTCTCCGGTCGCGCACATCACGGCCAGCATTTCCTCGGCAGTCATGGCCGTGCTCAGGTCATAGATCCCCGGAACCTCCTTGCCACGGTACTCGCTGAGGAACTCCTGTATGAAAAAGATCCTGGAATCCCGGATCAGGCCCTTGCGCTGGAGCATTTCGCCGAGGTCGCGGGATGACATGTCCGCCTTGACCTCCACGGAAATGATGCGTCCCTCGCCCACGGACACCGGTGCCTCGGTAAACACGCGGTAGCCGTAATCGTACGCGATCAGCGCTCCGCGATATATCATCATCGCCAGGAATATGATGATCGCCAGCTTGATGATGGTGTCCAATATGGAACCGACGATCTCGCCGATCCTCATTAAGTTGTCTCTTTTGGCTTTGTTGCTCATTTCATTCAAAATCCAGATGATCCAGGACCAGCACGTTGAGTTCCTGTATCATGCGGCAAAAATCCAGCTCGGCCTGCAGAAAGTTCTCAACCAGAGGATTCTCGCGAAACGACTCATATTCCTTTTCGTATGCGTCCATGCGGTCAAACAGCTGATCCGAATCCGTGTTGTTGTGCAGGTCAAAGGTGTTGCGCCGATATTCGTTGACCTTGGAATAGAGCTCGGGATCTTCCTTCAGCCTGTCCCTTTCCCTGCAGTAAGTGCGGTAGACGTCGGTCTCCCTGATCTTTTCCGCATATTCCTTGGCTGCCATCCGGATCTGTTCGTCATTCATGAAGCGCTTCCTCCCAAATGCATGTATCCCGCGTAATCCTGCCCGGTGCCTATACTTCCTGGATGATGGGCAGTATCATTGGCTTGCGCTTGGTCTGTTTCCACATGTAGTCGCCAAGTTCGTCCCTGATGATGGTCTTTAGGCGGTTCCAGTCGGTCTGTCCGCGGCTGAGCGCACCCTCGATCGTATCCGTGACTATCTCCACGGCCTCGTTCATCAGCTCATCGGATTCCTTGACGTAGACGAAGCCCCTGGACACGATGTCCGGCCCCGCCAGCATCTCCTTATTATACATATCCAGGGCAAATACTACTATTATTATGCCATCCCTGGACAGTCTCTGCCTGTCGCGCAGCACCACATTGCCCACGTCGCCTACGCCCAGGCCGTCCACCATGATGGCTCCCGTGGGCACCTTGCCCCTGACTTCGGCGTCATCGGGCCCGAAGGACAGCACGTCGCCTGACGAGAGTATGAATATGTTTTCCTTGGGAATCCCCAGGTCGGCCGCTATCCTGGCCTGCGCCTTCAGGTGCTTGTATTCGCCGTGCACCGGCACCGCGAACTTGGGCTGCACCAGCGTGTATATCAGCTTGATCTCCTCCTGGCAGGCATGTCCGGACACGTGCACGTCCTGAAAAATGACCTCGGCTCCGCGCTGCAGCAGCTCGTTGATCACGTTCGTGACCGCCTTTTCGTTGCCCGGTATCGGATGCGAACTAAAGATGATGGTGTCATTGGCCGTAATGCTGATCTTGCGATGGTTGCCGTCTGCCATGCGGCTGAGCGCGGCCATGCTCTCGCCCTGTGAGCCGGTGGTAATGATGACCATCCTGTCGTCAGGGTAGTTCCTGATCTGCTCCACGTCGATCAGAGTATTGTCGGGAATGTTGAGATATCCGAGGTTTGAGGCGGTCTCAATGACGCTGACCATGCTGCGTCCCTCGACCACGACCTTGCGGTCAAAACGGTATGCGGTGTCGATTATCTGCTGCACCCTGTCCACGTTGGAGGCAAAGGTCGCCACCAGTATGCGCCTGCCCTTATGCTCGGCAAAAAGCGCGTCGAACGCGGCGCCCAGCGTGCTTTCGGATGGCGTGAAGCCCGGCCTTTCGGCATTGGTCGAGTCGCAGAGCAGTGCCAGCACGCCCTCGCGTCCCAGCTCCGCGAACCTCTGTAGGTCTATCGCGTCGCCGTATATCGGCGTGTAATCCACCTTGAAGTCGCCGGTATGCACCACCGTGCCGATCGGCGAAGTGATGGCCAGTGCCGCGGCATCCACGATGCTGTGGTTGGTCTTGATGAATTCCACCTTAAACTTGCCCAGGGTTATGACGTCGCCGAACCCGACCTCGTTGACTTCGGTCACGTCGATGAGTTCATGTTCGACGAGCTTGTTTTCGATGAGGCCCTTGGTCAGCCTCGTCGCGTACACCGGCACGTTGAGCACCTTCAGCACGTAAGGCAGTGCGCCGATGTGATCCTCGTGACCATGGGTGATCACGAATCCTTTTACTTTGGCCTGATTATCCAGCAAATATGTGACGTCGGGTATCACGAGGTCCACTCCCAGCATGTCGTCCGTGGGAAAAGAAAGACCGCAATCCACGACAATAATACTGTCTTCGTATTCGAAGGCAGTAATGTTCAGACCGATCTGCTCCAATCCACCAAGGGGTATTATTTTGAGCCTGGAGCCTGCGTCCCGCGCTTGTCTGTTATTATTTGTCATACAAAATTTACGTCCTCCAGGATGCTCGCGAAGACTTCGCCGACGGCATCCAATTCTTCTTCATCCTCTACAAACTCATACACCGCCTCTTCGTCATCGGGATCCGACAGATCCTTCATGACGTACGCCTGGCCATCGCCCTCCGGCTCGTCCGTGACCAGTATGTAATCGATGCCTCCGAGCCTGGTGGTCTCGAGTACGTAGAAATCTATGGGTTCTTCCCCTTCCGGGGTAAATCTGATCGTTTCCATGAAAAAACTCCTTCATGTCACATTCAGTCATAACTTCGGGCAGCCCTGCGGTCAGGTGCCGGCCTGATTAATCATGCCGGTCCGGCCTTGCGCGCCCTTTCGTTCAGATAATCCTGCAGGATTATCGCCGCGGCGATCTTGTCCACGTATTCATCGCGTTCATCCGCCCGCACTCCGACCTCGTCCATGACGTCATGCGCCTCGACGGTGGTAAGGCGCTCGTCCCAGAGCACCACTTTCAGGCCGGTGCGCCTGCGAAGCGTGTCCGCCAGCTGTTCGCTCAGCCTCGCCCTGTCCCCGGCCGAATCGTCCATGTTGAGCGGATATCCCAGCACGATCTCGCCCACGTCGTTCTCAACTATGAGCTTCTCGATGCGCGCCAGGGTCTTGCGCATGTGGTTCTCCCTGGACCTGCGGATGATCTCGTGCGCCTGCGCAGTGAGAAGAAGGGGATCGCTGATCGCCACCCCCATCGTCCTGGACCCATAGTCCAATCCCATTATGCGCATCTTACTTCGCGTCCCAGCCCTTGGTGCGGATGTACTCGCTGAGCAATTCCTCGACGAGCTCGTCCCTCTCAACCTTCATGATCAGGCTGCGGGCCGCCTTGTGACTGGTGATGTAGGTGGGATCGCCCGACATGATGTATCCCACTATCTGATTGACGGGATTGTATCCCTTCTCGGTCAGTGCCTCATATACCGTGGAAAGGACGATCTTTACGCCCGTTTCCTGTTCCTTACCGACGCTGATGAATTGAGTATCACCTAAATTTTCCATATCATGTCCTTTCAAACTTTTTACGGGCTTTAATTTTTAAATTCGTCAGAATTTAAAAATTAAAGCAGTGTATGGGGCCAAGTCTATCACCAGATGATATTTCTGGAACACGCACTCACCTACCTGTGCGGGCACGTCCTCGGGCACCGCATTTCCGTTTCCGCCATATCTTTTATCGTCAGAATTGAGCACAAGCTTAAATTTTTTCCTGGACGGAACGGGTACCCAGTAATTTTCCCATCTCATCGGGGTCATGTTGAGCACGAAGAGCAGGTTGTTCTTGCCGGTCTCGTCGCGTCTCACGAAGCTGTACACGCTCCTGTCGGCGTCGTCGGCGTTCATCCATTCGAAGCCGGCCCAGTCGTTGTCTATGCGGTACAGGCAGGGATATTTGTTGTAGACTTCGAGCAGGTCCTTGACGTAGGTCTGCATTCCGCGGTTGTATTCGCGGTCGAGCAGGAACCAGTCAAGCTCCCTCTTTTCGCTCCATTCCCTCTCCTGGCCAAATTCCTGGCCCATAAAAAGTAGCTTTTTGCCCTCGTGTCCTATCATGAAGGTGTAGCCGAGCCTGAGGTTCGCATACTTGTCGACCTCATAGCCGGGCATCTTGTTGACCATGGAACACTTGAGGTGAACCACCTCGTCATGCGAAAGCGGCAGGATGTAATTCTCCGCGCTGTTGTAGGACATGGCAAAGGTCAGCAGGTTGTGTGCGCCCTTGCGGAAATATGCGTCCTGCTTCATGTATTCACAGAAGTCATGCATCCAGCCCATGTTCCACTTGAAGGCAAAGCCAAGGCCCTCTCCGCCCACGGGACAGGTGACGTCCGGCCATGCCGTCGACTCCTCCGCGATGGTCAGGAAAGAAGGATAGGATCCCCTGACCACGGAATTGAGGTGCTTGAAGAACTCGATGGCTTCATAATTCTTGTTGCCCCCGTCCTCGTTGGGCAGCCACTGGCCGTCCTTTTTGCCATAATCCAGGTACAGCATCGAGGCCACGGCGTCTACGCGGATGCCGTCCACGTGAAATTCCCGCGCCCAGTAGAGCACGTTCGCGATCAGGAAATTCTTGACCTCGGTCTTGCCGTAGTTAAATATCTTGGTTCCCCAGTCGGGATGCTCGCCCCTGCGCGGATCGGGATGCTCGTACACGGCTCCGCCATCAAAATTGGCCAGGCCGAAGGCATCCGTGGCAAAGTGCGCGGGTACCCAGTCGAGGATCACGCCGATGCCGTTTTTGTGGAGCAGGTCAACGAGATACATGAAGTCCTTGGGCTCGCCGTATCTCGAGGTCGGCGCATAATATCCGGTCACCTGATAGCCCCAGGATCCGTCGAAGGGATGCTCCGCGATGCCTATCAGCTCGACGTGCGTATAGTGCATGTCCTTCAGGTATTCCACGATGCGGTCCGCGAATTCGCGATAATTGTAAAAACCGTCCTCGGTTCCGTCGGGATGCTTCATCCAGGAACCGATGTGGCACTCATAGATCGCCATGGGCTCATGGTTGTAATCCTTGGAGTCGCGGCTCCTGTACCAGGCGGAATCACTCCACTTGTAACCCGACACGTCATAGGTCCTGGACGCGTTGCCGGGCCGAAGCTCCGCATAGTTGGCAAAGGGATCGGCCTTATAGATCTTTTCGCCTGACGCGGTGGTGATCAGGAACTTGTAATATTGGTTTTCGGTCACGTCGGGAATGAAGCGCGTCCAGATGCCTCCCGGGCCTATCTTTTCACACGGATCGGCCATCTCGTTCCATCCGTTGAAGTCGCCGACCACGTTCACGGCCTGCGCATTAGGTGCCCAGGTGGCAAAGAAAAACCCGTTTACCCCTTCCTCGGTGGAAGGATGCGCCCCCAGCTTTTTGTAGATGTCATAGTGCGTGCCCTGCGCAAACAGGAACTGATCCGCTTCCGATACGAAAACGGTGTCATATTTGGCTCTTGCCATGTTGTACCCCCTAAATCAGAACTAGTAATGCATGAAGTCCTTTTCCCTGAGGACGACCATGTCCTCATCATCGTAACGCTTATGAAGTATTATATCAAATAAATGCGCGGGATTCTTCTTATCCGCATAAAAAATTGCATCATCAACGAGATCCCGGACCTCCGCAACGGTTACCTGATGTGCATTGGTCTGCAGCTCTCCGATCCTGGTGTGCAGCGCGAGCAGAGCGAATTCGTCTATGCTGTGCTCCTTGCTGACCGCATATTCGCACGCATAGTTGACCAGGGCCTTGTCATCCAGTGCCTGCAGGTCGATGCGCACGTTGAATATCTCACCCAGCTTGGGCAGCGTGCCCACGATCTTGTCCATGCCTGCCGACGTGTCTTCGAGGATCGCCAGGATCCCCAGGTTCTCGTTCTCCATGGCGGTGATCAGCTTCTGAACGGTGCTCTTTTTCATGCCGCGGGCGCTCTGTATGATGATCGCGCCCCCGTCGAGCTGTGAGAAGAGGTCGGCCAGATTCTTGTCGTTGAGGTTTTTGCCATGCACGCGCGCCACCTTGTCCGCTACGAAGTTGGGATCGGTGATCTGCATGAAACGCATGAGCCTCTTGGCCAGCTCTATCGTGCCTACTCCTTCTTCGCCGGTCACGATGCAGTTGCCCGTGTATGCTGCCATGCTCATCTTGTCCAGGGCGTTGGCTATCTGCTTGCGTGCGCCCTTTCTGTTGAGGAATCCTCCGAACAGCTCTTCTTCCTCCTCGCTCAGGATGCGCTTGCCTTCGGCATCGACGTGATTGGACTTGGGCTGTACTGCCGGCTTTTTCTTCTTGCCCCTGGTGGACCTGGCCTCCTCCTCCAGGGCCTCCTCGACCGCGGAAACCGCGATGTTGTCTGTGTCCTCCGACGCCGGTTTCTTTTTGGTGACGGGCTTAGCGGGCTTTTTATTGGATTTCCGGTTTTCTCCGGCTTCTTCGTCAGCATAGGATTCATCAGCTTCAGCGGCTTCCTGTGCGGCTTTGTTTGCCGCTTTGGATGCTGCTGCACGTGCCGTCTTGGATAAAGCTTCGGCTGCGGCATCTGATGAATCCGCCTCGGTTTCTTCATCTTCCTCAGGCTGAGCCTCGGTTTCTTCATCCATGTCCATGGATCCGTCTGCGGCCTCAGCCTCGATTGCAGACTCAGCTTCAGTCTCAGCCTCAGCGTCGAATCCGGGTTCGTCGGTAAATCCGGCTTCGGATTCTGCACCCCTGAGCGCTGCGGTCTCATCCGCATCATCCTCTGTGCCCTTGGGCTCGTCCACTGACTCCTGTACCACGGCCCTTGCCGCCTTAGGAGACTTGGAGGAAGACCTGGCAGGCTTGACGGTCTTGATCGCGGCCTCGCTGTCATCTGCCTCATCATCCATCGCCTTGGAGACTCCTTCGCCGATGATCATGTCGGCCGTCATGTATTCCATGGTCCTGCGGGCTTCCTTGCGAATCTTCCTTCCCAGGGCCTCATCATCCAGCTTGCCGTCGCTGTCCTTGAGGATGGCATCGCGGAATGCTTTCTCGAGCTGCTCTATGAGCATTGCCTTGGTGTCTTCGTCAAATTCATCAAAAAGCGAGCCGGTATGCTGCAGTATTCTCTGCCTTACCTCATGCTCCCTCTTTTTCTCGTTTTCCTTTTTGGTGGTTTCCCAGTCTGCCAGCACGTCGTCGATGCTCAGCTGTCCGGTGATCTGCTTTTCCACCTTTTCCGCCTCGGTAAGGGCCAGACGGATCTGCCCGTTGTATTCCTCGGCAAGCATCGAATCATAACGGCTCGAAACCACCGGTGCCACGTCAAGCTGCCCGGTAATCGCGCCGGGTATCTTTTGGGACTGGGCGTCCTGTCTCTGCATCGAAGCCGCGGAAACCTGCATTTCCTGACGGATCTTCTGCGTCTCGAGATAATCAACTATGGTATCGGTGGGTATGCGCTTGGTCTGCTCCAGCAATATTTCGGTGCGGGACGCTTCCTTCGGTGCCTCCGGCTTCAGCACGTAATCGATCTTTGGGCCGACCACGGCATGACCTTCCGCTCCCGGTTCCGCTTCCGGCTGCGCGTAGGAACGTACGGATTCCGGCTCATGATCAGCCTGCATATCCGCGTGGCCTGCGGACTGACCGTACTGAGAGTCATATCCTGCCTGTGCTCCGGGATATCCGGCAGGCTGGCCGTACTGTCCGCCGTACTGTCCGCCGTATCCTGCGGACTGTGCGTATTGCTGAGCATATTGCTGGCCGTACTGTGGAGCTTGTCCTGTCTGGACGTCACCATAACCTGCCTGGTCGTACTGAGCCACGGACTGCGCGGAAGCTGCGGGGCTTGCCGCGGAAGCATACAGCGGATGCGCGTATTCGGCACCCGCGAGAGGCTCCTGAACAAACAGGGTATTGTCTTCTATGCCGGGTTCCGGAGTAGAAGGAACGATGGTGTCGGGATCGACCTCTCCCTCACCCTCAGAATCTGTCTCGTCCCACAGATCTTTCATGCTTTCGGCCAGGGCAGCCTGCAGATTGACGGTATTGTACTGTCCCACGTCCACGGGCCTGACCTGTATCTCATCCGTATCGGACTTGTCCGAACCGGGCAGTTCCGCGGTCGGAGCATCCTTCAGGTCCTCGTCGGCGAGTTCCGAATTGGCAAGCGCCTCTTCAGTTTCCTCAGCCTCCTCGGCCTTTTCATCCTCTTCCTCGCTGATTTCCATGATCTCGCGATCCTGTTCGGCGATATAATCCTCGTAACGGGCCTGCTCACTTTCGGTCAGTGATTCGTGCTGAGCCTTGAGCTGCATGGCCTTGATCACGTACTTGCCCTCACCAAAGGTTACTATCAGCTCCTCGCACTCATCAACGCATTTGGAACCCATGCCCATCTCATGATAGAGCTCCGCAAGCTCGTATCCCCACTTGGGCCTGTAATCCTCCTGCTTGAACTGTTCCAGCAGTTCAGGCCGTTCTTCCAGTCCCACGTCCAGCGTCTGGAAAATCTTGTACTTCAATATATAACGGTCAGGATCGGTCGGTGCGATCCTGGAGAAATCCCTGTAGTATTCCTGTGCCTGCACGATCTCATTGAGTTTCAGTGAGAGTTCGCACAATGCAAATACGATTCGTCGGTTCTCCGGATATCTGTTCAATGCCATCAGGAGTATCTCCTTGCTCTCCTGACAACGCTTGCAGGCCGCATATAATCCGGATATCTTAAAAAGCATCTTGACGCTGGTTTCCTTGCGCCAGTCTACGGTGTCCGCTATAGCGATCGCATCATCCAGCTGCCGTTTGTCGATCAGCTTCTGAATCTCTTCTTCCCTGATCTTGTACTCGTATCTGTCCATATTCCCCGTTCGGCGCTTTTGGCACCCTCCTCAAAAATAATTATAGAATTCCAAGGATAATCATTTTATAGAATACCATAGCGTTTCTTCTATGTAAATAGAGAACGGGAGCAAATCCACAATTTCTTGTCGTGCTTTTGTTCAAAAACACCATATCTAGTGTAGCGTTTTCGACGTCAGCAGCCCGGTCAGCATGGCGAATTCCTCGAGTGAAAAGGTCTCGCCTCGGACCGTGACTTCCTTGCCCATATCCTTCAGAGCCTTTTCGACCTGCTCGCGCGTAAATCCCCGGCCGGCGCTCATCAGTGCGTTCGGCATTGTTTTTCTGCGCATGTTGAAGGTCGCGCGTATTAGGTCAAACATCAGCTTTTCATCATCCACCGTCACCCTGGGCGTCTCCCTGCCACGCAGTCTTATGACCACCGACTCCACCTCGGGTGCCGGATAGAAGCTGTCAGGGCTGACCCTGCAGACTATCTCGGGATCACAGTAATACTGTACGGCCAGTGAAAGCGCACCGTATTCCTTGCTGCCGGGTTCGGCCTGCATGCGCTGCGCCACTTCCTTTTGTATCATCACGGTAACGTCCGATATCCTGTCGCCGTGCTCCAGCAGCATCAGCACGATCGGCGTCGTTATGTAATATGGCAGGTTGGCCACGACGTGCAGCTTTTTACCGGGCGCATGTTCATCGCACAATGCGTCCAGGTCCATCTTCATGACGTCTCCGTGGATCAGACTTACGTTTCCATAGTCCGAAAGCGTTCCCTTAAGCAGCGGGATCAGTCCGTCGTCGATCTCCACGGCGATCACCTTGCCTGCTGCCCTCGCCAGTCTTTCGGTCAGCGCTCCGAGTCCCGGACCTATCTCCAGTGCCACGTCCTCCCCGCTCAGCTCCGCGGATGCGACTATCTCGTCCAGCACCCCTGTGTCCGTCAGGAAGTTTTGCCCGTATTTCTTGCGCGGAGCGATTCCGTATACCGTCATCAGGTCATGTATGTCTTTTCTGTTTGTCAGGTTCATGTGAATCTTCTCTCTTTTAGGAACTGTCACGAAATAATCTTGCCTTTTTGCTTGTCTGGATTCACAGAAGCGTCGTTGTCGTCAGTCGTCGATGCCCGCATCGACTCCTTCCTCCGTCTGGCTTCTGCGAATTCATCCTGCGCAATATGCTCAAGTTATTTCGTGACAGTTCCTTACTCGCGATTATGACTCAGTCCGGTTTTGTCATGATCAGTTGAATCCGTACATCCGCATCGCGTTGTCCCAGGTTGCGTCGGTGACTTCGACGATGGTAATCCCGCGCAGGTGCGCGATCTCGGCGGCCACGTAAGGCAGGTTCAGCGAAGAATTACGCTGCCCGCGCTTCGGGTCCGGTGCCAGATAGGGGCAGTCCGTCTCCAGCAGGATGCTCGACAGGGGCAGCTTTGCCGCGCATTCCTTGAGCTTACGCGAATTCCTGAAGGTAACCACGCCACCGATTCCTATGTAATACCCCAGCCTGACGTATTCGGCCGCCATCTCATAGGAATACGAATAGCAGTGGATCACGCCCCTTCCGCCTTTAGCGGAATAGTCCTTCATCACGTCGAAGGTCTCTGCGGCCGCATCCCTCGAATGTATGATCACGGGCAGGTTCTCCTGCAGCGCGATCTCAAGCTGCGCATCGAAGTATGCCCGCTGCTTCTTCTCATCGGTGTCGTCATAATGATAGTCGAGGCCGATCTCGCCGATGGCCACGACCTTCGGCCGGCGGCACCTGTCCCGGACGACGCTGAGCGCATCATCCATGTCCAGCTCATATACCTCCGTGGGATGCAGCCCCATGGAGGTATATACGTGATCGTACCGGTCCGCGAGCTCCGGGCTCTGCACTAACGACCGATAAGAAGCCGTCACGTTCACGATCCTGCCTATGCCCTTCGCAGGCATCGAGGCAAGCAGCTCGTCCCTGTCCGAGTCAAATGCTTCATCATCATAATGTGCATGTGTGTCAAAGATCATTTCAGATCACCCCTTTGGCCGTAGAACAGCATCCGGGCATTAAAGCATTCCTACATAAAAAAAACAAATAAAAAAATGCTGAAAAACATAAAATTTCTGTTGCAAAACCAAAACCGCTGTAATATAATAGCTTTTGCGTCACAAAGGCATTATGTAAAGCGTGATTGCATGAGCGCCACTAGCTCAGTTGGTAGAGCACCTGACTCTTAATCAGGGTGTCCAGGGTTCGAGCCCCTGGTGGCGCATGAAGTCTCAGTTTCGTTGATTTATCAGCGGGGTTGGGGCTTTTTTTTGTTCGTTTTTTCCCCGCAGATTCTCCGGCTGACCCAGGTTTTTCCCGCAGATTCTCCGGCAGGGCCGGGCTTTTAATAAGCCCTGCCCCAATAAACCATGTGCTTCGCGGGCTTGCCGCAGCACACGCACTTGTCACTGATCTGCTCCTGCTCAAAAGGCATGCACCGGCTCGTAACCGACAGATCCTCCTTAATGCGGTTCTCGCATTCAACGTCCCCGCACCACATGGCCTTCACGAAACCGGCCTTTTCGCCAAAAATCTGCTTGAACTCGTCATAGTCATGAGCCACGTAGGTGTGTGCGTCCCTGTGCTTCCTGGCTGCCTCGAGCATGTCGTCCTGAATCGTGACGAGCAGCTTTTCGACCGTAGGCTCCAGGTTCGCGTCGTTAACCTCGATCTTTTCGCCGGTGTCCCTGCGGGCGATGACGCACTTGCCGGCCTCCATGTCCTTGGGGCCGATCTCGATGCGCATCGGGATTCCGCGCATTTCCTGCTCGGAAAACTTCCATCCGGGCGACTTGTCGCTGTCATCAACCTGTACGCGGATCGTGCCGCCGGCTGCCTTTGCCAGACGATCCCTCATCTCATATGCCTTGTCCAGCACGCCTTCTTTTTTCTGCTGGATCGGTATGATCATAACCTGCGTGGGCGCAACTGCGGGCGGCAGCTTCAGGCCGGAGTCGTCTCCGTGTACCATGATCACGGCGCCGATGAGCCTCGTGGTCATGCCCCATGAGGTCTGATGTACGTATTTGAGCGTGTTGTCCTTGTCCGTGAACTGCACGCCGAAAGCCTGCGCGAATCCGTCGCCGAAGTTGTGGCTCGTGCCGGACTGCAGTGCCTTGCCGTCATGCATCAGCGCCTCCACGGTATAAGTGGCGACGGCACCGGCGAATTTTTCCTTGTCGGTCTTGCGTCCCTTGATGGCGGGAATCGCCAGCGTCTGCTCCAGGAAATCTGCATACACGTTCAGCATCTGCCGGGTGCGCTCCTCTGCCTCCTCGGCAGTAGCGTGGGCCGTATGGCCTTCCTGCCAAAGGAACTCACGGCTGCGTAAGAAGGGCCTGGTCTCCTTTTCCCAACGGACCACGGAGCACCACTGATTGCAGACCTGAGGCAGGTCGCGGTATGAATGCACCACGTTTTTGTAATAATCGCAAAAAAGCGTTTCAGAGGTCGGACGCACGCAAAGCCTTTCCTGCAAAGGCTCAAGTCCGCCATGCGTAACCCACGCTACCTCGGGCGCAAAGCCCTCCACGTGATCTTTTTCCTTATTCAAAAGGCTTTCCGGAATGAACATCGGCAAATATACGTTTTTGACGCCGGTCTCCTTGAACCTCCTGTCCAGGTCAGCCTGGATCAGTTCCCAGATCGCATATCCGGCGGGCCGGATCACCATGCATCCCTTGACGGAGGTGTAGTCGATCAGCTCTGCCTTCTTGACGATGTCCGTATACCATTGCGCGAAATCCTCCTCCATGGAGGTGATCGCTTCTACGAGTTTCTTGTCAGCCATGATTATTCCTTTCTATTATCTATGTTGCCATTCCTTGAAAAAATACCTAAACATTGTACCATGGATGGGACAGGACGTGTACAGAAATACATGGATGTATTTCTACGTCCAAGTACCATGGATGGGACAGGACGTGTATAGAAATACTTCCATACGCCTAGAACCGTCCCCGCGATTTGCCTGCCAGGGCACCGAGCACCGCGAAAAAAACAGGCGTCGACAGTATCTGCATGAATCCCACCAGCCCGACAGCCAGGTACGCGGCCACGGCCAGGTAAAACCCGGGAAAGGTGCCGCCCTCATGTCCGGCCTCACTCTCCGTACTCTCAGGCGCACCGCCTGCCCCTTGAAGCGATGCCATCTCCATAATACCCGGCGTTCCTTCTGCTCCGTCCGCCCTGATCCCGAGCCGAAGGTGCGAAACCACGAGCCCGGCATATGCTGCTGCTCCAAACAGCCCCTCATTTATCATCATCGTCAGCAGCTCATTGTGTGCGCACGTCAGGTACTGGTCTCCGATGTATCTATAGATCATGGACGCAAGTTCCGTATACGAATAGGCGTATGCACAGAAACAATCCGGTCCCACGCCAAAAAACATCCGTACCGGCACCAGCGTCGCAAATATTTTGGCCGATGCTATCCAGATGCCGCCGCGGCTGTTGCCCCATCTGGGTCCCCAGGTAAAAATGGAAATGCCGCGCACCGGCCATATGCCTCCCTCGATCATCGAATTCAGCATGATGACCAGCACCACCGAGGCCGAAATCCCTATCGTCAGCCCTATCAGAATGCCTCTCAGGCACTTCAGGTTACCATGCCTGCTGCCCAGCCGGATAAAAAACTCCCTCAGCAGACCAAACAGCACGGTGCCTCCGACAAAAGGCGCAAGCCAGGCGTTCTCGTAGGTCACGCCGTACAGCCAGGACGAATCGTACCACATCCTGTCCGGACGCAGCCAGCCTATGAACCGGATCGTCGGAAGCGCCGCCAGCATGATGATCTCCATGACGCAGAGACGCGCCAGCCTGTCCGTGCTTTCCAGTGCCCACAGGAGCGCGGCAAAGCTGATCGCCAGCCATGCCAGGTAGGCGGAGCTGGAGCCGCAGGAAATCCCCGCCAGTGCACATATCCAGACGTAAATTCCGTACGCGACGCGGGCCTTCACGGTACCTGCCGCCAGATAAGCTCCGCAGCCAAGCCCGCACCATACGCACCAATAGCCGCAAAACCAGTTAATGTTGCCAATCGTGGATATGAAGTCCTCCGCCTCTCCCATCATGTGGATCGGATAGATGGAGTAACGGTTAATGGTTCCCAGTACCAACACCACGCCCGATATCACCAGTGCGGCATTGAACGTGAAGCGAACCCACGCGCCGGATCCGTGAGCCGTCATTTGCCTGGTCATCAGGTATAAGCCAACCATCAGCAGCTGTACCAGGAGTCCGAGGTTCCAGCCCGTCTGCCCCCAGACGGCCGTCTCCTTGTATGAGCTCGTCAGCGTGGATATGATGGCGACCGCCGCATATGCCACGACGAACCAGTCCGCTCCGTCAAGACCCGCGATCAATGCAGAAACCCGCGTACTTGCGATCCACCCCACGATCCATATGGGCACGAGAATGCCGGCCACTCGGTAAAATATCCTGGACTTGTCCTCCCCGATGTTGATATAACCGTTCGTAAAATAAAAGGAAACCGCACACAAAATCACGAGCAGGCAGACTCCGCCCAGCACTGCAAGCATGCGCGGATATGCTATACTAGACCTGTTGGTCTTTTCTTTAGATTCATTAGGATTACGTGAGGACATATGAAAAGGATAGCACATATTGAGAATGATATGTCGGAAAAATTCGGCATCCCCAGACAGAGCGGCCTCGTGCCCGAGGTGATCTCCACTATCGTCTTTGAACCGGAATACAGAAACCCTGACGCCCTGCGGGGCCTGGAAGAGTATTCACATCTCTGGATAATATGGGAATTTGAGGGATTTGAAGGTGACGACTGGTCTCCCACCGTGCGTCCCCCGCGCCTCGGCGGAAACGTGCGCATGGGAGTCTTTGCCACCAGGTCCCCCAACCGGCCAAATCCGATCGGGCTCTCGTGCGTCAGGATCGTGGAAGTTTCAGGCACGCTGATACGCGTGGCAGGCGCCGACCTGAGAGACGGTACGGCCATTCTTGACGTCAAGCCATACCTGCCCTTTACGGACGCCCATCCTGACGCGGCCGCCGGCTTTGCCGCATACGCCCCCGAGCGTCATCTGGAGGTCGAGGATCCGAGAGACCAGTTAAAAAAGGCCATGCCGGAGGAAAAAGCTTCCGCCGTCAAGGCCTTGATATCTCAGGATCCGCGTCCTTCCTACCATGACGATCCCGCCAGGATCTATGGCATGAAGCATGCCGGTTTAGACGTAAGGTTTCGGATAGAGGATGGACGTGCCATCATCACCGGGATAATTAAGGAATGACTCAGGCTTCCCCTCCGTTCCGATCCATCAGCGTCCGTCCTGAAGTGATCCCTGGAAGTTAAAAAGTGCCGCTGCCTCAGTGTTTGCCTGCCTTACGGCTTCCTCAGGAGTCTCGTCCTCATATCTGAGGATGATGCCCGACTTGGGACCGAGCTTGACGTTGATCTTGCCGGAAGACACCGGGATCGTGGCATGCTCCGTGCTGAATCCCTCGGCATCCGTCCTGATCAGCACGTCCATCACGCAGTCCTTAGGCACTCCCAGATACCATACCTTAAAAGTCTTGTCTATCTCATAGTCCGCATTATTGATGACGATCAGGCTGTGTCCGCCCTTTTCCTTGAAACGTCCATATGCGAGGAGCTGGTAATCCTTGTCTACGAACTTGTGCGAACCCGTCTTGAACTCCTCATATTTCTTGTGTATCCCAATCAGCTGCTTGTGATATTCGATCAGGTCGAGGTCCTCCCTGCCCCATGGGTAGGTTCGCCTGTTGTCGGGATCGGTAAATCCGCACACTCCCGCCTCGTCGCCGTAATACACGCATGGCGCGCCCGGCCAGGTCATCTGCACCATCACGGCCTCACGCATGACCGCCTTGTCCACGCCCTCGTTGGCCGCCTCGGGTCCAAGCGTCGCGGTACGGCCTACCTTGTGATTCGTACGAGTGAGGAACCTGCTGTGATCGTGGTTGGACAGCTCATTCATCGCCGTCAGCAGCGAAGGCTCCGTGAAACAGGCCATGTTGTGATACATCGATCCCCAAAAGGCATCCGCATTGCCTATGGTGTCGGGACGGAAATCATCGCTGTGCTTCTGCATGCCTGTCAGGAACCAGGTCAGAGGCTCCATGAAGGCATCATAATTCATCACGGAATCCCATTCCCTGCCCTGCAGCCAGTCCTCGGGAGAGCCATAATGCTCCGCCAGGATCAGTGCGCCGGGGTTGGCCCTTTTGACCGCCCTGCGGAAATCCTTCCAAAAGGCATGGTTAAACTCGGGAGAATGTCCGAGGTCAGCCGCCACGTCGAGCCTCCAGCCGTCCGCGTTGTACGGAGGCGAAACCCATTTGGCGCCTATCTTGAGCACGTAATCGTAGAGGTCGCGCGAGCCCTCGTAATTCAGCTTGGGCAGCGTGTCATGTCCCCACCATCCGTCATAAAGCCCGTTGTAAGGCCAGTTCCCTCCCGGCAAAAACTTGAAATAGTCATGATAAGGACTCCGCTCATCCACGTAGGCCCCCTTGGCGTAACCCTCAGCGTTTTCGTAGATGCGCTCCCTGTCCATCCACTTATTGAATGATCCGCAGTGATTGAACACTCCGTCCAGGATGACCTTGATCCCCCTCTTGTGGGCTTCCTCCACCACCTTGATGAAAAACTCGTTGGAAGCCTCCAGGTTCAAGCGGTTGGTCACCCTGTCGACGTAGCGCGACGCGTCCTTGTTCTCGCCGCCGTGCGCCAGCAGCTCACCCTCGTCGTGAACGATCCTGCCGAAATGGGGATCTATGTAGTCATAATCCTGTATGTCGTATTTATGATTGCTGGGCGACACGAAAAGGGGATTGAAATAAATGACCTCTATGCCCAGCTCCTGCAGGTAGTCCATTTTGGCCATCACACCGGCCAGGTCACCGCCGTAGAATTCCCTCACGCCCATTGCCGCGGGATACTTGTTCCAGTCATCGACCCTGGTCACGTTGTCGCCAATGTACCTGTACTCATCAGTCAGCACGTCATTGGACGGATCGCCGTTGTGGAAACGGTCCACGTATATCTGATACATGACCGCCCCCTTGGCCCAGTCCGGCGTGCGGAATCCTGGGATTATCTTAAAGTTATAGTAGGGATTGACGTCGCGCGACAGTCCGCGAATGTCAAAATAGCACACGATCTTGCCGCTGTGTATCTCAAAGTAATATGAGATCTTGTGGTTCTCGAGCTGAACCTCCTCGACGTAATAATCAAAGTCTTCCGTCATGGAGTCCCGATACATCAGGTAGCGCTCGCCGTCCACTATCAGGTAGACGTTGTCCACGTTGTTGTGGGCCGTACGGAACCGGATGGTCACCTGCCCGTAAGGGCTGGGTTCCATTGGCGTCACGTAGTCCTCGGTGGTGTCGGAATACAGGGCACCCCTTTTCAGCACGGGCCTCATGCCGTTGATGTACGCCTGGCTGAGTACTGCCTTGTTAAATATGTTATAATCCATATACTAAATCTGTCCTGTTCATAATGATGAATACTACATATGGTGCCTCTGATATATTCTACTCCTCATGATAAAAAAGGACAACCACATACATCCTTGTATTGAAGCCTGGAAATACATCCATGTATTTCCAAACAGGCTTTTCATACATCCTTGTATTGAAGCCCGGAAGAATGTATCATTAATGAGAGAATACAAATGGAACTAAGGATCTGTTCCGCTCCCAAGGAACCGTGCAGCCCCCATACGAACGTCGGAGTGATCCCACGGTTTCATGATACGCTAAATTTTTCTTCAGGAGTGCAAAATGAAGATAAAATGTGAATATTGTGACAACACCTACGAAGACACCCTGCCGCAGTGCCCATACTGCGATGCGCCCAATCCTTCACACCAGCAGGTAAAGGGCGCGCCCAAGACCATCGCCGACCTGCAGCAGTGGTATAAGGACCGCAACCTGCCGCCCTATGAGACCACCAGGTTTTTCATCGGTGAGGATCATCAGGGTCCGCGTGCCTTCGGCATCTATCAGGACCCGTCAAACGGCGAATTCATCGTATACAAGAACAAGGATGACGGAAGCCGCGCAGTCAGGTATCGCGGAAGTGACGAGGAATATGCGGTCAATGAGCTGTATCTGAAGCTAAAGGACGAGATCGTCCATCAAAAAGCCCGCACCGGCTATGGCAGTCCTTCCCCGTCCTCATCCGGCAAAAAATCCCGTAAGATGATCCTGTATGGAGCGATAGGCATCGCCATGGCAGGCTACTTCGTAGGCTCCGTCGCCGCCAGCAGGCATAACGGCTACTACAATTACAACAATACCGTATACTATAATTACGACAACAGCTGGTACTATTATGACGACGTATATGATGACTGGTATGAGACCGGAAGCTACGATCCGGGAGTAAATGCCATACAGGAGTCATATGACGACTACTACGTGTCGTCATCCTGGAATTCGGACGTGGGCGCCACGGACTGGGACAACACGGAGTATTATGAAGAAACCCATTCATCCTCGTCGAGCTCCGATTCCGATTATGACTGGGATTCCGGATCCGACTGGGATTCCGGCGGAACAGACTGGGATTCGGATTGGTAGATCAAAGCGTTTAAAAGGGGACGGTTCCTCAGGATGCACGTTTGCACCCCGAAGAACCGTCCCCACACCGAGAACCGTCCCCGCACCTTATCTTTAATTTATTCCGTAGTATTCTTCGATCGCAACCATCCAGACCGCAAGGTTGCGGTCATCGAGCATGTCCGAAGTATATAAAGTGAACCCCTTTTCCAGAACCTTATCATCCACGTAATCCGGCAGGCCGTTTAGGTCCTTGCCGTTTTTGAGAGCCACCTTGCCGTCCATCCTGCCATTGGGAATGATCGGCAAGGAATCGGCATCACGCGTCACTTCCACGAACTCATAGCTCTCTTCTCCGTATCCGGATTTGTCCCCAGGATCATCTTCAAGCTCCTCGATGGCCTCACCCGGACCGTCCGTGTCATAATAATCGACATAATCTCCGAAGTCATAGTCCTCGTCCCAGTAATCATCAAACTCAAAGTCTTCCCAGTCGTAATCTTCCCAGTCGTAATCCTCCCAGTCGTAATCCTCCCAGTCATAATCCTCGTATTCATCCCAGTCGTAGTCGCCATACTCATCATCAAAGTCGTATTCGTAATCATAGTCCCAGTCATATTGGTCACCCCGGAACTCCTCCACGGCTGACCGAAATTTTGTGCCGATCCTGGCCATGGTTACGACGGAAGCCACGATCAGCACCAGAATTATGCCAAAAACTCCAAGAACGATCGGCCATGCCTTCCTTTGAACCGTCTCTGATCCATAATGCTGCTGTGAAGTAAACGGAATCCCATGTCCATTAGCACCGCCATTCTGAACTCCGCCATATGATCCGGCCGCACCTCCATAACTGCCGGTCTGGTCTGCATAACTCGCATTGTATGTCTGCTGCGTTCCCGTATGGCCTGCATAACTCGCATTATATGTCTGCTGCGTTCCCGTCTGGTCCGCATAGCTCGCATTGTATGTCTGCTGCGTTCCCGTCTGGTCTGCATAGCTCGCATTGTATGTCTGCTGCGTTCCCGTCCGGTCCGCATAGCTCGCATTGTTTGACTGCTGAGATCCGCCCATGCCTGCATCAGTCGAAGCCGTGCCATAACCATAAACGTTGTCGCCTGCATTTGTCTGCGCCGGCCGGGTATTATCCGCAAAAGTACTGTTACCCTGCACTCCGTACAGATCCGCCCCGCAATTCGTGCAGAACTTTTGGCCTTCCGTTATCTCAGATCCGCATTTAGGACAATTCATTTTCTCATTTCCTCCCGGACGTCACATAACATTAAGGAGTTCCCCTGATTGCCATGACGTGTTCATGACTTAGGAGCCACGCATAAATTAATGTTGCAACTTGCGCAGGATGAATCAGTCCAGGCA
>CALGGH010000265.1 GCA_937916415.1 uncultured Lachnospiraceae bacterium | reverse complement strand
CAAAAGTGATCAAAAGAACCGTCCCCTTGATCAAAAAAATTAGGGCCCGCGGCAACCGCGAGCCCTTTAAGCTTAAAGAATTAATTAGCCGTTTACCAGGTCCTTAAGAGCCTTGCCAGCCTTGAACTTAGGAGCCTTGGAAGCCTTGATCTTCATCTCAGCACCAGTCTGAGGATTCCTACCGGTTCTGGCGGGTCTCTTGGTTACTTCGAAGGTACCGAAACCAACAAGCTGAACCTTGTCACCCTTCTTGAGTGCCTTACCAACGGTATCGGTGAAGGCCTTAACAGCTGCCTCAGCATCCTTCTTGGAAAGGTCTGCCTGCTTAGCGATTGCATCAACTAATTCTGTTTTGTTCATTATGAACTCCTCCTACATCAAATAGATTTACTGTCTTGGCAATCAAGTACCGATTGCCTATACATATTTATAAAGGTTTGCCCCCTCATTGTCAAGGTAAAAATGCCAAAAAAGTCAGTAAATTCAAGGGTTTCCGAGTTATGTATACCTGTTTTGGAAGCTATGTAAACCACCTCGAAATAACCGTCCTGATCTGGTCACCGATCGACGCTCCGTCTGCTCCTGCCGACCCCGCGTCTGACTGTCCGGAACTGCTGTCTGAGACCTGAGTCGAATCCGTACCGCCGTCTCCGTCAGTGCCGGATGAACCTGGCCTCCCGGATCCGTCGGTCGTCCCGCCCGTGTCCGTCCCCGTACCGGAGTCTCCGCCCTCACCGGTTGAAGAACCGCCGGACTGCCCGTCACCGGTATCGGATGACGCACCGGAGTCTTCTCCTTCACCGGTCGATGTTCCGCCGGACTGCCCGCCGGATGTACCCGAATCGGTGTCTCCCGAATCAGTGCCCGCATCCGTACCGCTCTCGCTGCCTGAATCCGTGCCCGAATCCTCCGATCCGCCGGATTCATCATCCTGACCGTCCGTATCATCGGTATCTCCCGCTTCGGTGGTTTCGTCATCCGTGCCGGACGATTCTCCCGACGAGCTCCCCGAAGACGAACTGCCGGAGGATGAGCTTCCCGAGGATGAACTGCCGGAAGACGAACTATCAGAGGATGATACGGGCTCAAGTTCAGAGAATGACAGGCTCATGTCCTCACCGTCGTCATATACGTATATGGTATAACTGCGTGTCACGTATCCCGATTTTTTTAATATGATGGTATGCGCTCCCGCGGTTTTTCTGAAGCTCATGGGTATGAGTCCGGCGTATACGCCGTCCACGTAGACCTCCGCACCCTCGGGAGCGCCCACGTATACGCGGTTGTATTTGGAAGTCGTGACTGTCTGCGTCTTTTTGGCATTGGAGCTCGAAGAATTGCCGCTGGCCTTGGCGCTGTTGCCCGATGCGGACGAATTGCCGCTGGCAGTCTTTTTAAGCGGATCCTGCGCGTCCTGGGACGCTGACGTGCTGTCGCCGGCATAAGCCACCGATTCATCCAGGTTGATCGTGATCTCGGACAGTTCGTTGCCTACGTTTACGTAGCGGCTGAGCGTATCGTACCCGGGTGCCGACGCCACTATCTCATGAATGCCGTATTCCGTGCGGATGATGCCGGATACGTCCACGGCCTTGCCGTCCAGCGTCACGGTGGCAGTGGCCGGAGTCACGTGAAAAAGCATCCGCCCGAAAGTATCCACCGGAGCCGTGATCTCGCTGCAGTCCAGGATTATCTCCTGATTGCGCTCCACGTTGATCAGCTTGGTGGTCGAACTGTTGTCATTGTACATCAGCACCGTATAAGTGCCCTCGGGAACCGTCAGCAGCATGCCCGGCTCAGTCACCTGCGTGATCAGCGCCCCGCCGATCTCGATCCATCCGCCTACCAACGCTTCGTCGTCGGTCAGCCTCACGTATCCGTGACCGCTCTCCACCTTGATGGAATAGATGTCATAGCCGATGCCGGACACCGTGATGGCATCCCCGTCGACTATGCTCAGCATGTCAGTCTGTTTGCCCTGTGAAAAAACCTGCACTCCCTTGGTCAGCGCATAGGTCCTGTCGCCTATGGTCGCCGTGGAATTGATGCCGCCCAGGTCATACCTGGTGACCGAGTCATAGCTCCATGCATCGGGAGAAAGCTGAACGTCCACAAGCTGCCTCGTGGACTTAAAGAAGTTGACGTTGACTATCATGCCCTCGCTCAGCTGGTCGATGGACATCGGCGTGCCATACTTGTCCGATACGTAGGTGGTACCGTCATAGTTGAGCGTGTAGGTCTTGGCCGCGACAGTATTGTACATCGTCACGGTCCTGGCCTCCGTATCCATGGACTTGATGATCACCGTGTCGGCGGAATCATACGAACCGACGGGCAGATAGTTGTAGCTGCTGTATACGTTGACGTCCGATTCAAAGCCTTCGGCAGCGGATGCGTCCAATGCCGGCAGCGTCACCAGGACCAGCGTCATGATCATGGCGATAAACTTTTCTTTCATAATCTCCTCCGCCTGATTTAAGTCAGGTCCTCCACAAACATGCCAATCAGGACGTCCTTGTCATTATCCTCCGGAACCTCCAGTACGTGTTCCAGCATTTCCTTTAGTATAGCACCAATCCGCGGCCCCGTCTCTATCCCGTGCGCCATCAGGTCCCTTCCGTCCACGGCCAGGTCCTTGATGGACAGGGCTTCGCCGGCTTCCATGATCTCTCGGGCGATCTCGCTGACCTCATCCAGCCGCCTGTTTTTTTCTTCCCGCATGTAATCACTCTGTCCGGCCACGTCAGCCCTCTGGACCTCCAGCATCAGCGGAAAAAGTTCCCTGCCCAGGCGGCTCATGGCCCGCCGGACGCTCCTTGCGGTCGGTTCAAAACGCCAGTCATGGTACCTGACCAGCTTTTCCACGTTATCCACGAGCTCGTTGTCGCTCTTTAGCCTGCGCAGGATCTGCCTGGCCATCACCGCTCCGGCTTCGGCGTGTCCTTTATTATGTATTATTCCGTTCTCGTCGACGGTCATCATGTCCGGCTTGGCCATGTCATGCAGCAGCATCGCAAACCTCAGCGTTCTGTCCGGCCGGACGGCACACATCGTACGTAAAATGTGCTCGCCGACGCCGTAGCAGTGGTGCTCGTTGTTCTGCGGCGTTACCATGCACCTGTCGAATTCGGGCAAAAAAACCGCCGTCAGCCCCAGTTCATGGCAGGTACGCAGCATGTCCGGATGATCCGACGTGATCAGCTTGGTCAGCTCCGTCATGATCCTTTCGGCACTGACCCTGGATAAATTGGGAGCCAGTTCCCGTATCGCATCAGCCGTGTCGGGATCAATGTCAAATCCCAGCTGTGCAGCGAACCTGACCGCCCGCATCATGCGCAGCGCATCCTCGTCAAACCTCTCCCTCGGGTCACCGACGCACCTTATGCGCCCTTTGCGCATGTCGCCGATGCCGTCAAAACGGTCCACCAGTCCATGGGAATGGTTGTAAGCCAGCGCATTTATCGTAAAGTCCCTGCGCTCAAGGTCCTGCGTCAGGTCATCCACGTAGGTGACCTCCCTGGGATGACGCGCGTCCTCATACGTCCCGTCAATGCGGTAGGTCGTGACCTCATAGCCCACGCCGTGCATCAGCACCGTCACCGTGCCGTGCTGAATCCCCGTGTCAAAGGTTCTCCTAAAAAGCTTTTTGACCTCCTCCGGCCTGGCGGAGGTCGTTACGTCCCAGTCGTTTGGCTCCCTGCCCAGGATCACGTCCCGGATGCAGCCGCCCACCGCGTAAGCCTCGTGGCCCGCGCCTTCGATCGTGTCGATTATCTTTTCCACGTCACGCGGAAGTTCGATCCGCAAGGTCTTCGTCTCGATTTTCTTCTCGATTTTCTTCTCCATTAGCATATTCTCTGAATTATCCGGATCGATCAGCCGATCACCGTCTTCGTCCCCGGATCCACGAAATGATCACGCCTTCATCCTGAATTTCATAATAGCATAAGTCCGGCCTGCATTACAAAGGGGCTATTGCCCCCAAATGCCCGTCGGTTCCCCGTCTTTTGGACAAAAAAATCATCCGGCTCGAGGATGGCCGAATCATTGATCAGCTTTTACGCCATGCCGCATCAATTATGACGCTTTGATTTCTTTTTGGGAGTTGGATTGGGATCATCAGTGATCTCCACCAGATAATCAATAGAAGTATTGTGATAAAGTGCAAGCTCCACCAGAACGTCCGTCGGTATCCCATGTTCACCGTTTTCGTACCTGGAGTATGTTCTTTGAGCCACGTGCAGATAATCAGCCACCTGTTTCTGAGTCAGATCCTTGTCTTCGCGTAGGTTTCTAATTCTCACGTATTTTTTAAGCACAGTCTGTACCTGCCAAAAATGAACCATGGGGACGGGGTCATGGTGTCATTTTGCAACCATAATGAACCATGGGGACGGAGTCATGGTGTCATTATGCAACCGGAAGAAACTCGCCCGAACATGGCAAAACTCATTTACCAAAGACATTTTAATCTCAGACCGGTACGGTCATAAGGATTTAGACTGATTTGGTCACAGACATTTTTTCTGCTTCCGTCATAATTTGGATTTGTCGGGAGCAGGGGGTGGGGTATATAATTGGGCATGGAAATACGTCCACGCAAAAAATTTGAAAGGTTGAAGGCAATGGACATAAGCAGATTTAAGCATAAATACGAAACTCACCTCCATACGTCGGAGGGAAGCGCATGCGGGCGATGCACCGGCGCGGAGATGGCAATCGCCGCCAAGGAAGCCGGATTCGACGGCATCTTCGTCACCGACCACGGATGGGGCGGCAACACCGCGGTCGACAGGTCACTGCCCTGGCGCGAATGGGTGAGCAGGTTTGCGCTCGGATATGAACACGCCCGCGAAACCGGTGACAAGATAGGACTGAAGGTCTGGTTTGGATACGAATCGGGCTATGACGCCACGGAGTTTCTCATATACGGGATCACGCCGGAGTGGATGGCGGATCATCCCGAGCTGCACGACGCCACCATTCCCGAGCAGCTGCAGATCATCCACGGCGGCGGAGGCATGGTCATCCAGGCACATCCTTTTCGCGAGGAGGATTACATCCCGGAAGTCCGCCTTTTCCCTCAATATGCGGATGGCATCGAGGGCATCAACGCCACGCATACGAACCACCTGAGCAAGTCTCACAAAAGCAACGTCTGGAATCCTCAGGCGATTAAGCTGGCCCATGAATACGGCCTGCCGATCACTGCCGGATCCGACGTGCATTCCACCGTCATGTTCGGAGGCGGCGTGATAGCCGATCATCCGCTTACCGGTCCGCAGGACTACATCGACCTGATACTCGGCGATGAACCTTACCTGCTGACGGACGGGGACAGTATTTTTGACAGGGACGGGAATGAACTACGTAATCTTAGACCTTGAATGGAATCAATACAGCGGCAATCCCGCATATTCTGAGCCCGGGCTGCCTTTTGAGATCATCGAGATCGGTGCCGTCAGGCTGAGCGATGGCCTGGAGATGGTCAGTGAGTTTTCGCGCCTGATCCGGCCGCAGGTCTATACCCGCATGCACTCGATCACCGGCAGGCTCATCCATTTGCAGATGCAGCAGCTTCAGTCGGGGGATCCTTTCGTGGACGTGTATGAGGACTTCAAAGCCTGGTGCGGTGAGGAACCCTTCTTTTGCACCTGGGGATCGCAGGACTTGACCGAGCTGCAGCGCAACATGCGCTACTACGACCTGGCGCCGCTTTCCGGAGGACCCATCGCCTACCTGGACGTGCAGAAGCTCTTTGCGATCGCATTTGACGCCGAATCCAGGCAGCGCCGCAACCTCGAGGAAGCCGTGGACATGCTGGGTATTCCCAAGGACATTCCGTTCCACCGGGCTTTTTCGGATGCATACTATACGGCCCTGATCCTAAAAAAAATCCCGAACGAGGTGATGGCTCACTGCTCCTATGACGTCTTCCATCTGCCCGTGGACCGGGATCATGAGATACACACGGTCTTTGACGACCATTATAAATACGTTTCTCGCGGATTTGCGGACAAGAATCACGCCCTGGGAGACAGGGAGGTTCGCTCGACCAAATGCTATCTGTGCGGCTCTTCGACGCAAAAGCAGGTCAAATGGTTCACGACCAACAACCGCCACTATCTCGCGGTCAACAAATGCCCCGAACACGGACTCATGAAGTCAAAGGTCCGCCTGCGCAAGTCAGAGGACGGGCAGGTCTACGTGGTCAAAACCCAAAAATTCATCGACAATAAGGAAATGCAGGCCCTGCGCAGAAAGCGCGAGCACGTGAAGTATCAGCAGAGCAAAGAAATAAAAGCCTAAGGAAAGACTGATTGATTCAATCTTTCCTTAGAGCTCCGCATGAATGCGCACGGATTCTCAATGAGAATTGATGCTTCGCATCGAAAATCCGGCGCGGGAAACGCTTTGATCAGCGTTTCCCTAATTTAATCATTTAAAAGGAACCACGGCTCCGTCGTAAGTGCTGTTAATGTAGTTTACGATCTCGTCGGACAGAAGTACCTCAACCAGGGCCTTGATGCCGGGATCGTTCTGGTGTCCGTCAAGCACTGCGATGATGTTCACGTAGGTCTTCGCTGCCTCGGAATCAGAACTCTCATAAGCGATGGAATCCTTGGCTACGGAGAAACCTGCCTCCAGCGCGTAGTTGCCGTTGAGCACGACGTAAGCAACCTCGTCCTTGACCCTGGCCACCTGAGCCGCCTCGAGCTCCTGGAACTGGATGTTCTTGGGATTCTCGGTGATGTCATTGACGGTAGCGGTCAGTCCGGCGCCGTCAGCAAGCTTAAGGAGTCCGTTGTCCTGCAGCAGCAGAAGCGCGCGGGCCTCGTTGGTCGTATCGTTGGGGATCGCGATCACGTCGCCGTCAGCCACTTCATCCAGCGTAGCCTTGGTTCCGGGATAGATTCCGAAGGGCTCGTAGTGGATGCCGCCGGCATTTACCAGATGGGTGCCCTGCTCCTCGTTAAAAGAGTCAAGATAAGGCACGTGCTGGAAATAGTTGGCGTCAAACTCGCCTGATTCAACTACCAGGTTGGGCTGTACGTAATCGTCAAAAACCGTGACGTCAAGCTTGTAACCCTTGGCTTCAAGCGCTGCTCCGGCTGCCTCCAGTATCTCAGCATGAGGCGTGGCCGATGCGGCTACCTTGATTGTGGTCAGCTCGCCTGAAGCGGGTGCATCGGCGGCTGCGCTCCCTGCATCGGATGCGGCGGCATCAGCATCTGCATCAGATGCGGCGGCATCAGCAGCTGCATCAGAAGTGGCAGCATCAGCAGCGGCATCAGAAGCGGCAGCAGCAGCTCCGGAACCGCAGCCTGCAAGTGCTCCTATCGCAAGCGTGGCAGTCAACAGTGTCGCTAAAACCTTCTTTTTCATAATTTTTCTCCTCCTCCTTGTGCGAAAATTCCTTTGTATGGAAAAACGCTTATATATGATAACGCCATGTCGGCGGCTATCACCTTATTCGGTCGCGTAAGTCCGCTTCAGCAAAAGTCCGGCAGTAACTCTCCCGCCTCATCTCCTACGGTCGATGCCCTGGGCGACCCTGGTTCCGATCATCTGTATGATCTGGAAAAGCAGTATCAGCAGCAGCACCGTAACTATCATGATGTCCGTCTGCCACCTGTAATATCCGTAGCGAACGGCTATGTCGCCGAGTCCGCCTCCTCCGACAGTACCGGACATCGCCGAGTAACCGAGGATCGTGCCCGTGACTATCGTGGCTCCGGTGACCAGCGAGGTCCTGGCTTCCACGAGCAGCACGTTAAAGACGATCTGCGCGTTGGAGGCCCCCATCGACCTGGCAGCCTCTATGACTCCGGCGTCCACTTCCTTGAGCGATGACTCCACCATGCGGGCTATGTAAGGCGCCGCGCACACCACGAGCGGCACTATGGTCGCCGTGGAACCGTAACTTTTGCCTACCACCAGCCTCGTGAAGGGAATCAGCAGGATCAGCAGGATCAGGAAAGGAATGCTCCTCACCACGTTGGATATCACGTCGAATATCCTATATATGATGCGGTTGGGCTTAAGGCCGTTCGCATCGGTCACCGTCAGCACGATGCCCATCGGAAGCCCGAGGGCGTAGGCTATCAGCGTGGATGCCAGCGTCATGTAGAGCGTATCCCTGATGCCCTCCGCTATCATTGTCCATATCTGAGCGTTCCAGGTTGTCATTTTATCCCTCCGATCGTGAACTCCCTCGTGTGGCAGGCATCCCCCCATTCTCATGATGGCGGGCTGGCTGCAGGATCTTCAATCTCAATGGTTCATCAGTACTCTGCCGGGTCAACGTCCTCAACCTTGAGCTTGCATTCCTTCAGGTAATTGATGACGTCCACCTGCAGGTGTTCGTCCTCGGGCAGGCCCAGGATCATCTCCCCGACCGCCGTGCCTCCGACGTTGCGCGTGTCGGCCCTCATGATGTTGACCGCGGTGTTGAACTTGAGGATCACGTTGGCTATGACCGGCTCGTACGAAGAATTCTCGCTGAACACTATCCTGATCATGCGCTGGCTCTTGAGCTCCGATATGGGATCGACCCTCACGTCCGCTTCCGGCCTGTCCCTCAGGATCAGTTCCCTGGCGGCCCTGGACCTGGGATTGTCAAAAATGTCCCTGACGGCTCCGTTCTCTGCCAATATTCCGTTTTCAATGATCGCCACCTTGTTGCAGATCTCCCGGATCACCGCCATCTGGTGGGTTATGACTACTATGGTAATGCCATAATCACGATTTATGCGGGACAGCAGCTCCAGTATCTGCGAGGTGGTCTGAGGATCAAGCGCGCTCGTGGCTTCATCACAGAGCAGTATCTTCGGATCCGATGCCAGCGCCCTGGCGATCGCAACCCTCTGCTGCTGCCCTCCGGAAAGCTGTGCCGGGTAGGCCTTGGCCTTCTCCTCGAGCCCGACGACCCGGAGGAATTCCTTTGCCCTGGCCCGCGCGTCCTTTTTCCTGACGCCAGACAGCCTCAGCGGAAAAGCCACGTTGTCGATCACGCTCTTTTGCATCAGCAGGTTGAAGCTCTGAAAGATCATCGCGATCTTGGTCCGCTTAGCCCTCAGCTCCTTGTCACTCAGCTGCCCGAGGTCCTCGCCCTCAACGAGAATGCGTCCCTCGGTAGGCGTTTCCAGGAAATTGAGACATCTGACCAGGGTGGACTTGCCCGCGCCCGACATGCCTATGATGCCGTAGATATCTCCCTGCTCTATCGAGAGGTTGATGTCCTTGAGGGCTTCCACGGTCATTCCCTTTTGTGAAAAGGTCTTGCTCAAATGTAAAACTTCTATCTCGCTCATATGTGCCCTTTTCTATTTCCTACTATTACCATAGGAATACTATAATACCGTCAATATCTTTTGTCAAATAAAAAGTTGCATAAAAAACATGCATCCAAATGCCGTATATTGGTGCATCTGTTATAAGGAAAGACTGATTAAACCGGCGTTTCCATAATCATCATGTCGAAGTGCCATGATTAAAGGTTTTTAGTCCAAAACGCACTCATACCCGACGTGCGGCGGCCGCACGATGCGGATCGCCGGGGAACGCCGGGTACGATATGATCATGATTGTTATCGTAAACGCATTAAATAAATGCGTTTACGATAACTGCTCCGCAAGGATGCGC
>CALGGH010000264.1 GCA_937916415.1 uncultured Lachnospiraceae bacterium | reverse complement strand
CTCCACCTCCAGCCTGGAACCCATCATGTGCAGCAGCTGCATCGTGATGTTCATGCCCAGTCCGGTTCCCTCGACGTTGCGGTTCCTGCCTTCCTCAATCCTCTGAAATGCCTCAAAGAGCCTGGGCAGGTCTTCATCCCTGATCCCGATGCCCGTGTCCTCGACTTCGAACCTGAGCATCTCCAGGTCCCCGCTCCTTTCGCCGCTCACCCTCAAGGTCACCGAGCCTTCGGGAGTGTACTTGACGGCATTGGTCAGTATGTTGGTAACGACCTGCCTGAGCCTTACGTCGTCTCCGTAATACACGGACGGAAGATTCGGATCAGTTTCGACCACGAGCTTAAGGTCCTTGCTGCCCGCACGCTGCGAGATCATGTTGACAAGGTCCCTGATGAGCACCGTCAGTTCATATTCAACCGGAACTATTTCCATTTTGCCGGACTCTATCTTGGAAGAATCCAGTATGTCGTTGATGAGCGAAAGCAGGGTATTGCCGGCCGTGTATATGTCCGCAGCATACCCCCTTATCTCCTCCTCATTGCTCTCCCTGAGGATCATCTCATCCATTCCGAGCACCGCGTTGATGGGCGTCCTGATCTCATGAGACATGTTGGCCAGAAACCGTGACTTGGCCTGATTGGCGTATTCCGCCTCTTCCTTGGCCTCACGGATCTGTTCATACTGCCTGTTGATGATCGCCATGTTGCTCATCTTTGCAACCATCCAGGCCAAAAAGGCAACCATCATCGTGCCCACGAATACCAGGTACAGCTTGAAATACAGCCGCTCATATAGCTCCGCTTCCTTATGCAGCTTAAAGGAATTCTGTTTCTTCACCTCACCGGATATTTCGTCAATGACGGATACGTCAAGCTCGTAATCGCCGTATGGCAGCGACGTATACTGCAGCGGGCTCATGTCATGCTGATGCATGACGGTCTCCGCATCCTCATCCCCGATCAGTTCCACCGATATGAGCGGATTAGCCAGCGTATAGCTTAAGATGGCGGGTTCCATCTGTATCCGGCCCTTGCCGGACGGGAGCATGTACGTCCCGTCTTCCAGGTGCACTTCTCCCACCTCATCGGAGATGGCACCCAGCACTATGTTGTAGTTGTCATTGAGGTCATCAAAGGTGACCGTATTGATCCTCCTCACTCCGTCAGTGCAGCACAGATACAGTTCATCATCACCGGAGGCGTTCCACGCATTGGCAGTCAGCGTGGTGTCAAAGCCCCTGAGATGGTTCAGCAGCACGTATCCGTATTCGGCGTCCCTGATAAGCTTGTACGTGTCGACCACGTAAATGCCGGAGCTGGAGCTTACCCATGCAGTGCCGACCGTGGACAGGTAGACGTCATAATTATTTGAATGCGGAAAGTTCCTTAGCTTCCTGAGATCTTCATGATTACCGTCATAATAGAGTCCGTTGCTCGTGACGTATAAATAACCGCCGGTGCATGGAACGATCTTAAGGATCACCTGTGACTGCAGCCCCTCATCCTCACCTATGTGCCCGGTTATCTCACCATCCTTGATTACGTATATGCCGTCTCCGTCCGAACCGGCAAGCAGAGCTCCGTCATTCCTTTCGACCGCGGACAGCATCTGAGTCACCTTGAGTCCGTCTTTTGCCCCCAAAGTTTTGACGACCGCACCGTCCTTGATGAAATTAAGTCCCTCCGTAGATGCCGCAACTATGGTTCCGTCAGAGAGCTCCAGCACGAACCTGAACCGGCTGCCCAGGATCTGATCAGCACTCTGGTTGTAGAACCGAAAAGACGAATCCGATTCGAGACAGACCAGGCCCGGCTGGCCGTAGGTGCTGATCCACAGCCTGCCGTGACTGTCCTTGAACAGATGCCTGATCCGGACGCCCTCAAACATCTTGGTCAGATGCCATCTGGTCAGCTTCACGTTCTTGCCGGCATCTATCAGGAGAAGCCCCGAATCCGTGCCAACGTACAGCACTTTACCGTCCAAAAGAAGCGCATTGACCGCCGTAGGATCATATCCCGCCAGCTTAAACAGCTTAGAAAAGGGATCATACGAAAGCTTCATGATACCCTGCTTGGTGGACGCGAACCATACGTTGTCCTGATAGTCAACGATGGCATCATTTATCGAATTGTTAAAGTCCGAATAATCCAGGAGAACCTCCTCGTCATCCGCACTTATGAATGCAAGGCCCTGCCAGCCGCATACAAAATATCCGTTTTGGCTTTCGCCATACGTGATGCAGTTGGCATAGCTCACGTCCTTGAGCCTGATCGAATTACGCAGCTTCATGCTGCCGTCCGCCTTCATCTCGTAATGCAGCAGCAGGTTTCCGGTGGTTCCAAGCATTACGTCAGAGCCAGGCCCGCATCCCAGCGCCGTGAATGCAAGTTCGTGATCTATCCCCTGCAGGTCACCCGCGCAGCTCAAAACCTCCGTCGTAAGGTCGTGAAATGCCACGGGAATGCCACTGCCCGTCACGCCCAGGACGATGCCTCCGGAAGCGCAGTTAAGGGTGTAAGTGCACTTCACCTCCGGATTGTCAGAATAGACGAACAATTCTCCTGCCTCATCGATGCGTACGGTAAAATCAGCGGTACTGACGTAAACCCTGCCGTCATGGTCGCTGCAGATCGACCTGATGGCATCCGACGGAAGTCCCTCGGCAGTAGTATATGCCAGGATCTCTCCCGTGTCAGGGTCATATGCCATTACGCCGCTGTCATTTGTTCCGATCCAAAGCCTGCCCTCGTCATCCTCATGCAGGCAGGTGACGTTGTTGATCCTGTCATCCAGGTTCATCTGCTCAAACTCAAATCCGTTGTATCTGTACAGGCCGGAATAGGATCCTGCCCACACGTATCCGTCATCGGTCTGTTCGATGGCATTGATCTCGCGCGAGGCCAGGCCATCGTCCATGCCGAACGTATCCGCCATGTAGTCTGCATTCAGGTCCGGTGAATCAGTTTCCGCAGCCTCCGCTCCGGCGGGCAAAAGCAGCAGGGGCAGGCCTATCATCAGCAGGGATGCGGCACTTTGTTTTCTTCTCTTTTTGACCGCATTGAGGATTAGCAGCGCAATCCCGATGCTGAGTGCCTTGTCAGGCATGTTGACGAGCATTTCACCGGCCACGCAGCATATCACACTGGAGTTCACGTTACCCTGCAGCATTTCCACCAGCGCGTCTCCCCAGACGTTTCCCACGTAACCGTCCTTTAATATCATGTTGATCGGCGTGGAAACGATGGTCATGATGACTCCGGCAAAGAGGGCTGCTGCTATGACGGAAAACGAATCAATCTTACGCTCCCTGGGGTAGAACCGTCCGACGGCCAGTCCGCCGGATATGCTTACCAGGGCAAACCAGATGTTGCCGGGGTGAAAAAAACTGATGATTACGTTCATGAGTGCGCCTGAAACGGCACCCGCGACCGGTCCGAGAAGAACCGCAGAAATAAAAGTGCCCACCGAATCAAGCCAGATGGGCAAAGAAAGCACGTCCGCCACGTAGCTTCCGCAGACGTTAACGATGACGCATGCAAATATGATCGCTAAATTTTTGGTTGTCGGTTTGAACAGCCATTTATCCATGTACCGTCTGCCCGGAAAGCGCTGAATGGATCAGCGTTTCCTCAATGATAAAAAGTAACCCTGCTCCCATCCGCCGCCTTACTCTTGTAGACGCATTTGTCGGCCTTTTTATAGAGTTCCTCGAAGCTTTCGGGGTAAGTGCCGGACAATACCGCGCCGGCACTGACGCAAACCTTATGTCCATTGAGTTCGGGTATGTCCATGTCAGATATCTTCTGGAATATCCTTTCCAAAAGGGCTTCTCCGGTCGCTTCCTCATCTATGCCGAAGGCAAATACCGCAAACTCATCACCGCCAAGCCTGAACACGATGTCCCTCTCGCGGAACTCATCACCGATTATGCTCGCGACTCCCTTGATGACCCTGTCACCGACCTCATGTCCATAGGTGTCATTGATCGACTTGAATTCATCTATGTCCAGTATGCAGAGCATGCCGTAATATCTGGCGCCGAGCAACTCCACGACCTTTCTCTCGCCGCTTCCCCGGTTGTATATGCCGGTCATCAGGTCCGTTTCCGCCATGACTACCAGAGCCTCACGTTCCCTGGCGGACGCGACTATGTCATCAACGTTTTTGAATCCGGCGAGAACCCCGCCCTCAATGTTGTCTGGATTGATGGGCAGATAGGTGAACTGATAATAATGTATCTCGCCCTTGTCCAGCACGCGGTAACTGGATACGTACTCTTCCACGTGCTTAAGTGCCTCCCGGACCACGTCAAGGCTCATCTCCTGCAGCATGGCAGGCTGGTCCTCGACGTATACCCTGTCCTTTACGTACTGTTTGTACAGGACGTCATAGGGATAAACCTTGTCACTGGGCTTGTCCATTCCCTTGGTGACGTATCCGTCGAGCTTAAGTATCACCACGAATCCGGTATTTACGTCGACCTTAAAGATGTTATAGTAATCCCGGCTCAGGGCCGCCACGATGTTTAGCTGCTCTTCGAGATATTTTTTGTCGCTGACGTGCTTGCGGATTGAATCATCCACGTCCCTGAAAGCCAGCACGAAGGTGTCAGCCTTGCCCACGTCTCCGGCCAGTGCAAAAGCCATCTGATGATACGTAAGCTCATTGTCATCGGACATGCGCATGTAATCCAGGGTAAACAGATCTCCGTCTTTAATCAGTTCAATGACAGAATCATATTTCAGCTGCTCGCAGAGGGAATCCGACCTGTCAACGACGTACTGTTCGACGTACTCACGTATGAAATCCTCGTAATTGCCGAGAGTCCTGCCTATCTTGATCGCCCTTTTGGATGCCAAATGGCCCGTACTGCGATAAAGCTGCAGGGAATGATCTTCCATGTTGACGATCCATATGGTGTGATAATCCTTGCCAAGTGCCGTCACTATGCCCTTGACGTGACCCAGGCGCTCATTAAAATCATTAACGAGCGAACGCTGCTCCGCAGGATACTCCTCCGGATCAAGCAGTTCATCGTTGGTTCCGTAATCATTCATTTTCATATTCTTCTCTTCAGTCTGACAGTTTCTCCCAGAGATCGTACAATTCACGAAGTCTGGCCTGTGCCTTCTCCATTCCCTTGGTAAGTTCCTGCAGCCTGACCGGGTTCGTCGATACCTCCGGCAGGTTCATCTCTTCCTCGGCGGCTTTTACCTCTTTTTCGAGAAAATCTATTTCCTCCTCACATTTTTTCAGGTCATTGGCCTGTTTCCGCAAACGGGCCTGTTCCTTCTTACGGGCCTGATAGTCCATGGCTCCCGATCCGGACGCGTCTTCACCTGCCTGATCAGCATCCGCACGGGACGCACCCGGCACGACTCCGGATGCCTTCAGTTCCTCGCTTTTGTACAAATAATAGGTATAATCGCCCTCGTAAGAAGTAAAATGGCCATTAAACAGTTCTATTATACGCTCTGCGGTCCTGTCAATAAAGTACCTGTCGTGAGAAACTGACAAAACCGTGCCCGTATAATGATTTATGGCATCCTCAAGTATCTCCCTCGAAGTGACGTCCAAATGGTTGGTCGGCTCATCCAGGATCAGCAGGTTAGCCTCGGAAAGCATGAGCTTGGCGAGCGAAACCCTGCCCTTTTCTCCTCCGGACAGCGTCCCGATCTCCTTAAACACCTCGTCGCCGGTAAAAAGGAACGCCGCAAGGGTGCTGCGTATCCCGGTCTCGGTCATCCCGGGGTAAGCGTCGGATATCTCCTGAAAAAGAGTCTTATCATCATTCAGGACGTGGTGTTCCTGATCGTAATACGCCACGTGAACCTTGGTTCCATACGTGATGCTGCCGGCATCAGGCCTGATGAGTCCGTTAATGATCTTGAGCAGCGTGGTCTTGCCGGTTCCGTTGTCTCCGATGATGCATACGTGCTCGCCGCGCCTGATCTCCATGTCAACGTGCTCAAAAAGAGTACGTCCGTCATAGGACTTGCCCACGTCACGGAGGCTCAGCACGTCCATTCCGCTCTCGATCGAGGGCGTAAGGGCAATCTTCATCGCATCATTGTATTCGCGGGGTTTGGCGATGACGTCGATCCTGGCCAGCAGTTTTTTGCGGCTTTCAGCCCTCTTGATGCTCTTCTCGCGGTTAAAGGACTGCAGCTTCCTGATGACTTCTTCCTGATGGGCTATGTCACGCTGCTGCGAGAGATACCGATTCATGCGTTCGGTCCTGAGGGCTTCCTTCTTGACGGCATATGCGCTGTAGTTGCCCGAAAAGGAAGTGACCTCTCCGCAGTCTATCTCTACGACCTGGTTAACGATCCTGTCAAGAGATCGGAAGAGCACACGTCTGAAC
>CALGGH010000263.1 GCA_937916415.1 uncultured Lachnospiraceae bacterium | reverse complement strand
TCTGCTCTGCTCTGCTCTGCTCTGCTCTGCTCTGCTCTGCTCTGCTCTGCTCTAAAGATTATCGTTTCAGGCATGAACCTTGTCAACCCTTTCTGAATATTTTTTTGATATCATTTGTAATATATCATTTCCAAAACTAATTTGCAACTTCATTTCTGCGTACATGTAAGAGCATGAAATCATATCATCGCTTCTCCCTCAAATGGGGCATCACGATCTCTTCATTTTGGCCCGTTACGTTAATCGTTTCGTGGCACCGGACGTGCAACATTAATAGAAGTTCCATATCATTAATTTCCGGGTGTACTTCGTTTTCAGAGGCTTTGCGTGATGTTATCAGATGTTACACAATCATCTACAAATCCTTGAAAACACTGAAGTTTAACGATGTACAATTTCCCTTACGCTTTCCCTTTCAGACTTTTAACATCCTTGATCAGGTATTATCTCCGTAATTACTGAACATGACAGTAATCATTCTGTTATAGAGAAAAACGGCAGAGTTACTTCTGCCGCTCATATTCTATATCATATTCTATAACTTATATCGTGTTATCGTCTCCCAGTTAACCGGCATCCCCATCTGGGTTAACAAGTCAGGCTTGGACAGGCGCTGGCTCTTTCTACAATATGAGTCGATAAGCTTTTTTAATTCACGTTTATATATAAGGAAATCCTGCCGCGACAACATATATCTAAGAGCAATAACCAAGCCGAAATAGTCTTTCTTGCCCACCGCATACTGGATACCCTTTTTAGGCAGATTCATTTTCTTATGAAGCGGAGTATCTGGGAACTCCATCTGTGCAATGTTATGGCTGAACAGTCTTTCTCCATGTGCGCACACATTTCTGAAAAGGGTCATACCATTCAAATAGCGTATCAAGCTCTTTTCTGATACATGTTCATATGATTTGCTTATTGCACTTTGCTGGCGATGTTGCAATAATGCATAAAACTTGGACAATTCGCCAAATGTAAGGATCTTAGTCGTAACCCACAACGGAACATTGTGGTATACTCTTCGCTGGTGTACCAGATATTGCTTTTCGGTATTCCGATTAGCATGATAATCCAACTTATTGATCAGTTTGGTTACAGCAACAGCATTTCCGGGATTCTGATTGTAATTCGCCGCTGTAAGATAATGTATCTGCTGCTCGCCATAACAGGCACAAAAGCAATATGATATGAGCTGACGGATCTTCTGTTCGACTTTTCCAAGATACTTGAATGTAAGCTGACGCAGTTCTTCATCAAACTGATACAGTGCAACGATATCTTCAAATGTCGTTCCGCCCTCGTATTTTCTTGTCATTGGATTGATAAACAGATTTTTATATCCGCCGATAAGAGAGAAGTATCCTATATCAGTCAACATTTGTTCAGCATATGTTTCATCACTGAGCACAAGTCCTTTGTCATCACGAAGCTTCTGTATCTGCTGTGCGTATGTCAAATATGGTTTGATCATATTGCAAAAACCTATTTATAAGCAAAATTAAAGGAGGGCCCTCAGGTCCTCCCGCGGTTCCAGTCCTCACGAGTATCTGGAACTAAGTCACTAAGAAAACTATAAATCTTTCATATGGCTATGTCAAGTAGAAATCCGGCGGGGCTTCCCTTGCCCGATGAAAGATAAGTGCCGAAATTATTCTTCGCTTTCGATAGAACTTCATCTAGCCTCTCCATATCCGGATCGTCACCGAAGTACTTGCGCACAGCACCCGCTATCCTGCGATTTTCCTTTTCGAGTGCGCGTTCGTACTTTGCCAAGGCTATGAGAATTGATTCCGCGAAGGAATACAATGAGATCATGTATCTAAGGGAAGTGACTCATTCGATCAATGCCTATAACGATATCGCCGATGTGATAAGGCTATACTCAAAGGACTCAGGCAATCAAAGAGATCATCTGCAAGGCTTCTTGATAAGCTTACGGGATGACAGCAAATATGCCCGAAAAAGAATTTGCCCTTATAGAAATCTCATAAGGGCAAAAATAAGGGAAAACAAATCCGTAAGGAAAATGCCTGAAATATCAGTAAAAGCAAGGGATTAGACGAGCGGGGTCGGTAATATTCCGGTTAAATGACACTCTGACTCCGTCCCCGAGTGTCAAAAATCACAGGCGCATCTGTCCTTCGATGCCGGAATAGTCAACGGTGCGGGTGCTGCCGTCAGCCAGGTCTATATATATCCGCGAAGCGCTCGCCATCACGACGCTGCCCCCGGCGTCGGCGGACGCTTCCCGCAGACGGATCCCGCGGATGGGGAATATCTCGTCAGCCTCAAACTCGCGTTCACCATCCAGGGTCTGGGTTATGGATATGAATATCGAAGGCTCAGATGCATCGTACTGTCTGCGGAGTCCGCCGGAAGCATAAGGCACATATGAATACTCCGAATCAGGATTGGTGCCCCTGCTCCTGATGATCCCGAGCTCGTCAAAGCCTGTGTATATGGTATATGCCATGCGCTTAATGTGACCCATATGGTCAACGCCCTTAAGCACATATGCCTGTGGCCGCACGATAACAGGTCGCGGAATCTCCCGATCGACTGATCCGCAGCCATCACCGAGATCATTCTTCTCATCACCGGTGCCATAAGCAGTCGCATTTACGTCACCTCCATCATTCTCCATGCCCCCGATGCCATGTGCAGTTGCGTTGCCATCACCCTTTGCGTTGACCTCTCCATACAATGCGTCCCTCTCATCCCTGATGACGATGTCATCACCCGTGATCAGCCTGACCTGCGTATCCCCGTTATCCGGGAATCCGTAAGCACCCGGCGTGATCTCAAGCGGCCTCTTGGCGATGCGCATCCGGTCAACCCTCACGATGCCGAGCGGGATCGCGAAATCAGCCAGGTCAGCGGCTTCCAGCCAGTGACATTCGGTCTCAAGGACGTAATTGAAGAACTGCCTGCGGTACAGCACTCCGTCGCGATGACCGGCGTAGAAGGTCACGTTGGCCTTCTGAAGTTCTTCCGTACCGGGATTTCTCAATACATACTGCATCGATTCGATGTTTTGACCATACGAGTCAATATGTTCCCGGGCTGCTTTCCCGGCTGTGTCCCCGGCTGCTCCGCCCGAAGCACCGGCACCTGCGACGTCTGCGTCTCCGGCACAGGCATCTGCGTCATCAGCCCCTTTCACGGGCATCGGCGTACTCTCCCACGGATACTTCGTATTATACGTAAGCCTGGAATAATTCCACATCCCGTGGTCGTCATTTACGTTCTTGACGTTCTTGACGACCTTGGCGGTACGGAGCAGCGTCTGTCCGTTTGCCTTGTGATCCGTGAATACGAGCGTCGGGCCCTCCAGCACCGTCTCCTTTACGTCGTTGCCGCTCATCCGGTCCCAGCTGCCGTTATTCTCAGTCTCGGTCCAGAAGGGTTGATCCGCCGGCAGATGCAGGCAGAGGAAGGCCTTGCCCAGCCAGTACGGCGATCCGGCGCAGGAGTATCCCTGCACCAGCGGGGTGAACTGCCCATAGAACCCACGGGACGGAATCCCCTCATGCAGGAAGTCGTCCCTGTTCATGAACTGCAGCAGTGATCCCGAAGCGATCCTCCGCGCCAGCCCGCAGTCGACATTTGACCTGTCGAGGAACAGATTGCCGTCAAAGGGACTCGTGGCCGCATTCCTGTATATGCAGCTGCGCCCCCACATATTGGTGAATCCGTCCTCGTCGAACATGTCCGGATAGGTCTCCATCAGCCGGTTGGATATCTCCTCAAACCTTCGGGCGATCTCCGGCATGTGTTCATATCCGTACCACCTGTTCCACAGCGGTGCATAGAAATTGAACGCCCAGCAGGAATAATAGTCAAAGGAATGCCCGTCCCTGTACCATCCGTCTCCCACATGATAGTCCAGGCAGGAAAGGGCATAATTGAGCATGACGTTCCTGTCTATCTCATACCCATGCATGCTGAGAAATGCCATGTCCAGCATGTTAAAGAGCCGCCAGTTCTGCGGCACCGTGTTGGCGTGGGCATAGCCTGACAGGAAGGCCGCGATGCCATCCTGCTCTTCCCGTGAATACGAGGCAAAGAAATCCTCTCCCGCCATGTAGAGCCCGATCACGAGTGCGCAGGTCTCAACGGTCTGCTGAAAGGGCCTGAAGGGATCCGCATCTCCGGTAAGCGCCTGCATCTCCTCATAAGATCCGGCATATTCCCCGCTGCCGTCATCCTTCCAGCTTTCCCTGGTCAGGCCCGTATACGGGCTGAGTTCAAGATCCGTAAACCTGGGACTGTATGGTTTCATTACGCCTCCTTTTGCTTTAATCAGCGTTTCCCTAAGTCAAACGCCGGCCATCCTTCGCGCCGTCCCGCGCCGCTTAGGATGACCGGCAGCTCATTTGTTCAAACTCCGGCAAATTTACGTCAGCCGCTTACCAGTAAACGATCCAGTCCGGATCAAGGAATCTCGTGAGTGCCTCCATGTAATAGTAGTCGCCCCAGATCACGCACTCGTCCACGCCTTCCTCGGTGCAGGTGTTGTACGGGCTCTTTTTGGAGTAGGTGCCGTGCAGCAGCCTGCCGTTTGACTTCGCTATGTCCGTCACGCGGTATGAATCTGTCACGGCCTTTAACAGCCTGCGTGCGACGGACACGTATCGTTCGGCATCGTCCGTCTCCATGTACCTGCTCATCTCCAGCATTCCGCAGGCGGCGATCACGGCCGAAGACGAATCCCTTGGCTCCTCCCGTTCGTCACCGTTTCCGAAGCTTAAGTCCCAGAACGGGCACAGGTCCTTAGGCAGATGCTCCAGGAAATAATCCGTCACTCTTTTGAAATAGCCTATATACTCATCCCGTCCCGTATATTTATACGCGACTGCAGTGCCATATACGCCCCATGCCTGCCCGCGCGCCCACGCGCTTCCGTCCTTATATCCCTGGCAGGTCGCTCCGTGATGGAACCTGCCGGTCTCCATGTCCATGAAAACCGTGTGCCAGGTGGAGTCATCTTCACGGATCACGTTCGCCATGGCGGTGTGCACGTGCTTTTCGGCGATCTCCCTGTACTTAGGGTCCCCGGTTTCCTCACCGGCCCAGTACAGCAGCGGCAGGTTCAGCAGGCAGTCTATGATGAACCGGTAATTGTCGGCGGCTCCCATTTCGCCCCATGCCTGTATGAACTCTCCCACCTTCTGAAATCTGGTGATCAGCTTGTCCGCGGCCAGTATCGCGGCCTTACGTCCGATCTCGGAGCCGGTCAGCTTATAAGCAGCCACGCACGACGGGCTGTACAGAAAGCCCATGTCATGATGCTCCATGTCCACCAGGTTTTTGATCCTGTCATAAAAGGAATCCACCTGCCGAAGCGCCGCCAGCCCAAGCCTTTCCTTGACAGCCTCATCTGTCGCATTCTCATAGGCCAGCCACAGCTCACCTGTATAAAAGCCCGTGGTCCAGCCCTTGTTGGGCCCAGGCCTGTAGACGTTGTCAAAGCTGGCCGGCCCGGGAAAGGCATCCGTGAAGTCATCCAGGTACTTCAGCACCCCTGACACGCACAGGGAGAGCGCATCCGCTGCCTCTCCCTGCGATATCAGGGGATAACTTTCAAGGTCACTTTTAGTTATCCATTTATCCATTATGTGTCTCCCGTAAATATTGGTGTCACGGTCAAAAGAACTCTCCCTTCGGCCCCTTCACCGCATAATAACTATCCTTTCACCGCTCCCGTAGTTATGCCGGCCACGAAGTACTTCTGCAGCGCCATGAAGACTATGAGCACCGGGATCAGCGAGATTACCGAAGCCGCCATGATGAGTCCGTACTCAGCCGAATACTGCGAAATGAACATCTTGATTCCTATCTGCAGCGTCTTCTTGGAGTCCGTGGTCAGGTAGATCAGGGGACCCAGGAAGTCATTCCAGGTGTTTACGAAGGTAAAGATGACCAGGGTCGACAGCGCGGGCTTCTAAAGCGGCAGCATTATGGTTGAATATATCTTATACTCACTCATGCCGTCAATACGTGCGGCCTCGCAGAGCGAATCCGGTATGCCCTCGTAGAACTGCCTCATCAGGAACACGCCGAATGCGTAGAATGCCTGCAGGATGATGATCGCCAGATGAGTGTCGGCCAGTCCCAGCCTGCGCATGAAGATGAACTGCGGAACCATGTACACCTGCCAAGGCACCGCGATCGTCGCGATGTACGCAAGGAAAAGGACGTTCCTGCCCTTAAACTGCAGCTTGGCAAAGGCGTATGCCGCAAATGACGACGTAAGTATCTGAAGCAGGGTGACTATGATCGTCAGCTTGACGGTGTTGAGGGCATACTTTGCCAGCGGTATCTTGGTCCATATGTCCACGTAGTTCTGCCATCTCGCCTCGAATCCGAACCACTGGTAAGGGATGATGAAGATGTCCTTGTTCATCTTGAGCGACGGCATCTCTTCTCCCTCCCCTAGTCGTTGGCGTAATTCTTCTCACCCCTGAACTGAATCAGGGTGATCACGAGCACTATTGCAAACAGCACCAGGGCTGCGGCCGAAGCGCTGCCGAGCTTCCGGTTCCTGAACGCTTCCTCGTAGATGTAGTACACGAGGACCATGGCGCTCTTGTTGACCACGCCGTTGGAACCGCCGGCCAGCATGTACACGATGCAGACGCCGTCCTTCTGCTGATTCAGGACCATGTCATAATAAGGCTTGGTGAAGTCATAGTTGCCATCCACGATGGTGTTCTTGCCGTCCAGGATTCCCAGCAGCTGAATGGTGGATCTCCAGGTGTGATAGTGTGCGCCGTATACCTCGACACCGGGAGTGGTGTCGGTCAGGGCCCTTGCCATCTTGTCATAATCATCCCACGTCATGTCATTGGTGGGATAATCAACTCCGGCCTTGGTCTCCTCCGCTGCTGCGGGAGCTTCCTGTGCGGGTGCGCTGCTGCCGCATCCGGCCAGTGATGCAACTACCATTGAAGTAGCCAATAAAGTGGTGATAAGCTTTTTTTCATTTTTACCTCCTAACCTTATATCTGCCGCGTGGGCAAATTGTTTTTTGGTTAGGTTTAGCATATGATTCTATTTGCACGTTGAAAATGGAAAAATTTTGTACGCCGCTATCTCGTGATCCTTGGCCCTTCGTATGGACAGGTAATGCCTGTTTCCAAAAAAGGCCAGCGGATTGTAGCTCGTCTTTTTTTCGTAAAAAGGCACCGTGTACAATATGTTGGGCGTCTTCACCAGGACAAATGATTCCTCGATCGCGGCGTCGACCTTGATCACGTAGAACCTGTCAGTCTCCAGTCCGGAAAACTCTATCACGTCCCCTTTTCGGTATTCACCGTCCCACGCCAGCACGGCCTGGTTTTCGCCCTCGGCTTCGGCCTTGTTCATGTGATCCCAATCGTTATAGACTTCTATCTTCATACTCTATGCCCGGCCTCCCGCCATCATAAGGCTGCCTTCCGCGGCCTTCCGCCGCCATATAAGGCAGCCTTCCGCAGTATTCCGCCCGGTCAGCCCTTAACCGCTCCGCCGGTAACTCCCTCGACGTAGTACTTCTGCAGGCACATGAACAGGATGGTGACGGGCACCGCCACCAGCACGCCGCCCGCGCAGAAGCGGGTGAAATAGCCCTGGTAGTCGTTGGTCCAGACCCAGCGGGTCATGGCCACGGCCACGTTGTAGCCGCTCTCGTAGCCGAAGGCCACGTAGGAGGCGAAGATGTAGTCGCACCAGGGGGCCATGAAGGCCACCAGGGCAGTGTAGATGATGATGGGCTTGGAGATGGGCATGATCATCTGCACCAGGATCTGGGCGCGGGTGGCGCCGTCCAGAATGGCGGCCTCGTCCAGGGCCCGGGGGATGGTGTCAAAGAAACCCTTGCACACATAGTAGCCCATGCCGGAGCTGGCCACCGAGATCAGGATCAGTCCCGGCACGGCGCCCGCCTCGGTGAGGCCCATCTGCTTCAGGAGGAAGTAGAGGCAGATCATGGTGAGGAAGCCGGGGAACATGCCCAGCACCAGCCAGATGTTCATCAGCAGCTTGCGGCCCCGGAAGCGCATACGGCTGAGGGCGTAGCTGACGCAGATGACGATCACGGTCTGGATCACAGACACGAAGATGGCGATGGTCAGGGTGTTGCCGTACCAGCGCAGGAACTTGCTGCTCCCGCCGAACAGGAATTCGTAGTTCACCAGGGAGAACTGCTTGGGGACCAGGTAGTTGACCATGCCGCCGCTCTCGCCCCGGAAGCTCTGGAGCACCAGGCCCACAAAGGGGAAGAGCCAGACGATGCTGATCACGATCAGTCCCAGATAGGCAATGGCGTTGCCAATTTTTCTTCTTCTCGACATTACTGGAATCCCTCCTCATCCTTCACCGAAGGCAGTACCTTGTTGTACACGATCAGGGAGATCACGGCGGTCACCAGGAAGACCATGATGCCCATGTTCCAGGAGTCGGCCAGGTTGGTGACGATGCCGCCGTCGGAGAAGAAGATGGCGTTCAGGGTGCCCTCAAACGAGAAGTTGGAATACAGCACCGCGCCCACCAGAATGCCCAGGAGCAGGGAGGAATACACCTCCTTGGTCCCCAGGGCCAGGACGATGGCCAGGATGGGGGGCACCAGGGACCAGAACGTGCCGTACAGGTTGCAGTCGCTGTCGTAGGCCTGGGCCGCGCCGGGCAGCGTAAAGGCCAGAATCAGCACCAGAACCAGCACCACGGCCCCGGTAATGAGGCTGATACGGTTGGTTTTCAGCATGGGGGTTCCTCCTTTTATTATCGAGCGCGAAACACAAACAAAAAAGCTGCGGACGAACACAGTGCGCCGCAGCCGGAGAGCCCCGGAAAAACAAAAAGGCTCCCTGTCGGAAGCCATCTGCCGGTCCCGGGACCGGGGGTGATAGCGCTCCACTTTCGTGACAGTCCGGCGCATATTCTGCACCGGCCCAGGAGCATCCGGCCAGGCGGGGCAGGACGTCCTGCGGCGGGTTTGCCTTTCCCCCGTGCGCCGCCGCGCAGTCCGTCGGGGTAGTCATCAAAACCGCTCCTCTATCAAAACCGATTCAATTCATGTGTCCATGATAAAGAGCCGGGGACCCTTTGTCAAGGGCAAAGGCGGAAAACACCCTTGTTTTTTCTGGTGAAAAGGAGAGAATTACACCGGATTTTATAACAAGACTGGGATATATACGGCACTCCATAATTC
>CALGGH010000262.1 GCA_937916415.1 uncultured Lachnospiraceae bacterium | reverse complement strand
GCGGATAGGAACAGCACACAGGCATTCACGCAGCTTGCATCACGAATGAACAGTATTTCTATGGAGCAGGGAACCGTGCGTATGAAACAGGCTGACGCGGAAAATGAGAAGTTCAGTTTCCGCATATGGCTGTTGGGGCTTGGTATGAAGGGAGAAGAATATAAAACGGCAAGGAGAATACTATTGGCACCCCTGAAAGGAAATACAGCTTTTCGCACTGATGAGATTCGTGAGAGATTTCGAGAGAAACAGAAAGCGAAAAGGGAATCGGAAAGGAGAAGATCATGAAAAAAAGAACGTGGACGACGATCGTCGCTGCCGGCATGACGGCAGTACTCATGGCCGGCTGCGGAGCGGGTGAGGCAGAGGCGCCTGAGGAGCCGGCGACTGAGACGGAGGCCGGACCGGCGCAGGAGACCGTGACCGATACTGCCGAAAAGACGGAAGCAGCCGAAGTCGCCGAAGCGGAAACGCCCGCGGCAGATGATGAGTACCGCGCGGCCGCACAGGCCTTTGACGTAAAAAGCGTATATACGCCCGAGGATCATGAGATGACCACCAACGTGGAGGGCTGCTATACCTTCACCGACATCGTGAACAAGATGGAGGATGGCAAGGGATATACCAACGTCCGCATAGGCGACGCGGACGTGCTGATGGTCGCCGGCGGTACCTATCAGTGGGAAAAGGACGTATACGGGGCCATTGACGCGGAGATATTCTGCTGCTCGGATTCGTCCGACGTGCCGAAGTACGTGGGATACGTCCAGGCGGGCGGCACAGCTTATCCGCTGACGCTGAAGGACGATTGCCTGTACGTGGGCGGCAATCACTTCATGATCAGGTACACTATCGAAAATGAGGAGATCAAGGCTCTGGAAGAGGCGTACGTGACATATGACACAGATGGAAATGCGACGTATTTCTGCAGGACCGACGGCAAGACCTTTGCAGACTTTACCGCACAGGAGGCCGAGGCCAGGCTTGAAGCCCTGTATGAGGATCTGGCAGGCGGTGAAGTGATCGGATTTGACACGATCGGCGGAGTGGCAGCCGCGACGGAGCTGCCCAAGTATGAGGATCCTGACGACGATCCGCTGTGCAACGCCATCACCGAATACCTGATCGACGACATAGCATCCAATTACACTCCCGGCGACGTGAGCATCCCTCAGATCAGCGAGATAGCGGTCGATGATACGAACCCTGACGACACCCTGGTATGGGGCGACTTCTGGGTGTTCAATTATGACCTGGAGGACGACCTGCTCCTCACTGTGTCCGGAGGAGCGCACCCCGGGCTCATGCACCTGGCCAAAAAGAGTGACGGCACCTACGTCGTCAATCAGTTTGATCCCGTGGCTGACGGCTCCGATTACCTGCCCAGCGCCAAGGAGATATTTGGAGACAAATATGAGGATTTCGCCAAGGTTAGTGCAGACGACAAGACCCGTGAGACTTTCAGGAAGAATCTGATCATCGAGTACGTGGAGAGCAACGGACTGGAGATCAGGGGCTATCAGGATTACGGCTGGGATCCGGTACTGTTTGAATAATGAGCAATTCCAAGACTGACAAAGCAATACGCAAGAGCAGGACCACGCTTATCATATCGGGGTTCGGGGTTATTGCGCTCTCCATCTGGGGCGTGATCAAGATGGATTCCTACTTCATAGCGAACCGCACGGAATTCATCGAAGCAGTTAAGGATGGCCTGGATGTCAGCGCGTTTGAGGGGCTTACCGAAGTACAGGTCGATCATATCCTTATGATAGCGGCCTTTGCCGTGCTGGCTCTCATCAGCCTGGTGATCTTCATTTTCCATCTCTACGTGGGACTGCATGCCAGGGCAGAGGGTTTCGGCAGGACCAGGTCCCGGTTCTACCTGGTGGTGACGGCGGTCATGATCATGGTTTATTTCTCGGCCATGTTTGACGTTAACGGGGCGGAATCCACTTACAACCGGGACGTTGGGGATCGGATAATGGATTTCGTCATAGACCTTACCGCCACGCTGGCCCTGTCGGAGACGATGTTCCATTCCATCAGGATCAGGCTGCTGGAACAGGGAACGTCCGAGGGGATCGCCGGCCGGCACGCAGACGAGGCGTCACCTGATGATGACGGCGCTTCAGCGGAGGTGCCGCATGAATAAGGACTTCCATTATTTCGCAACCTACTGCGCGGCCCAGCTTGCCGGGTACTCTCATCAGGAGAGTCTTGACATATGCTACAGCGCCCAGTTCGTGGACATGTGTTCACGCACCCTGCTCGCGACCATCAAGGGGCCTGCCGCCGCCGCCACCACCCAGCTGCAGCTGGAGCTGATGAGCGCCAGGACGGACGTGATCGGACTTCAGGACATCACCAGGATATGGTCGTCCTTTCATTTCCTGCCCAGGGACCTGTATGCCACGCGGAGGCTGTGCACCAAGATGTACCTGAACAAATACAGGCTCATCTGCGGGCCTAACGGCAGGCTGTTATCTGACACGGTTGAACTGGCCGCGGGCAAGAACCTGCAGGCAATAGGACTGGCCATGCACGTGCTGGCCGACACCTGGGCGCACAGGTTTTTTGCCGGCACGCCGTCGCTTGTCATAAACAATACGACTCAGTACTTCTTTGAGATCATGCCGGACGGAAGCGAGAGAAAGGTCAGGTTCAGGCACAGTCCCTCCGCTCCGGATGACCTGGATGAGGGCATATACAGCTCCAGCATATATCAGTACGGCGAGAATTCCATCATGAACCTCGGCCACGGTCGCGCGGGTCATCTGCCGGACTACGGCTTCGCCAGGTATAAGTACATGCCGGCGTGGGCGGCCTATGACGAGGTGATCAAGGATAATCCCTCGGATTACCTGCACGCCTTCGCTCAGATGATATACGCGCTTAAGTATCTGCGGGGTGAAGTGGACGTCTTTGAGACCGAGCGCTATGACTTCGAGGCGATGGAACCCTACAGGGAGAGGATAGAGTCGATCATACTCAGGAGACAGGCAGATGCGAGCGCGGACTGGCAGGCATTCGGAGAGTCGCTGTCCGGGCAGGAGATCGAGGATTTCGACGTCGGGAAGTATCAGCCGGAATACATGGATGCCGACGAGAAGCATAAGGATGACACCTTTTTGGGCAGGTTCATCCTGGCCGCCCTGGCCCAAAAGAGCATGGTGACCAACCGGATATTTAAGTCCGGAAACCTGACCGCGGGCTTTTCCGTGGACTTTAGGGAAAACGGACTTGCGGGCATCAGGGATTTTGCCCGGCTGGTAAGCAGCATGAATCTCACCGGGGAGGAAGAGGATGACCAGGTTTAACAGGATCAAGGAGATAACCATCGGGGTGCTGGGCATCCTGCTGTCCATCGTAATGATTGCGGATACGGAGTTCGGATACCTGACGGTGACGGTGCTCCTGTCCGTGATGCTGATCGTATACGGGCTTAAGTGCCTTGCCTTTTACGTCACGATGGCCAGATGCATGGTGGGGGGACAGCAGATGCTGTATATTGGCGTGATAGTGCTGGACTTAGGACTCTTTACGCTTACGATGCTGGACGTGCCCAAGGCGTACGTCATGCTGTACCTGCTGCTGGGCAACGCCTTTACGGGATTGGTTTCGGTCCTCAGGGGACTGGAGGCCCGCAGGATGAGCGGGGCGCATTGGAGGGTAAAGCTGATCCAGGGCATTTTCTTCATCCTGGTTTCCGTCACGTGCGGCATATTCGTGCGGTCGGCAAACATTCTCGTGTACGTTTTCTGCGCACAGCTGATATATACGTCCGTGATGCGCATAATATCAGCATCCAGGCAGACTGCCATAGTCTACGTTCAATAGGGGATAAAACTTATGGGCGATGAAAAGAAATGAGAAGGGAGAGGAACTCGGGGCGGATGCCCGGAGTCCCAAGCCGGAGATAGGCCGGCTGGTCGGCGAGATCGAAAAACTGCTGTGAACGTGCATGCCCGTTTTGTTGGATTTTTGCTGGATGAAGTCACGTATGCTCATCCCATCCGACATTGAAACACGCGGAAAATTATAGAAAACGAATTAAGGAGCCACGCCAAAGTAAAAAGAACTTTGTCGTTTGCCGTAACTATACGTTAAGATGGATGATGTTGATCGATCCGGAAGTAATGGGAAAGAATTGGAAATGAGAACGAAATCACACGTAAGGGCGCTGGCCCTGGGCCTGGCAACGTCGATTGGCATATGCGTGCTCGCCGGATGCGGGCAGAAAGGAGATGCACCGGCTGACGCATCCGGTGTTTCGGAGAGCGTTGAAGCTGACGCAGCGGCTGAGTCCTCATCCGAGGTGACGACAGAGACGGCGGAATCGTCTCCCACGGCAAAAGAGGCTGCCGCGGAAGCGCTTAAGCATGAGATAGTCAGGGTCGGCGATGACGGAGCCTCCGTCAAGGTGGGCATGGTATGTGACGTCGGCGGCATAAACGATCATTCCTTTAATCAGAGCGCATGGGATGGGATGCTCTTTCTCAATTCTAACCTGAATGCGCGCGTCAGCTACGTGGAGACGACCTCAACGGAGGAATTCGTGACGGACTTATCCAGGCTCGCGGAGGATGGCAATGACGTCTGCTGGGGCATAGGATACCAGTTCTCCGACGCGATACTTGAGGCGGCAGGGAATTATCCCGACAAGCATTTTGCGATAGTGGATTACGCATATGACCGGGTTCCCGACAACGTGACGTGCGCGGTATTCAGCGCCGAGGAGCCGTCCTTCATCGTGGGTTACGTGGCAGGACGCATGACGGAGAGCGGCAAGGTAGGCTTCATCGGAGGCATGGACGTGAATGCGATCCATGCATTCCAATACGGATACATGGCCGGAGTGGATCGGGCGGATTCGGAGACCGGCGGCAGCACCGAAGTCATGTGTGAGTTCATAGGCAGCTTTGATGATGCCGAGGGCGGCAAGGCTGCGGCTCTTGACATGTACGATCAGGGCTGTGACGTGATCTTCCATGCGGCAGGCGGCACCGGCGTCGGAGTGATCGAGGCTGCCGGGGAGACCGGCAAATACGTGATTGGCGTGGACTGTGACCAGTCATACCTGGCTCCCGACGTCGTGCTCACCAGTGCGGTAAAGAAGGTGGACGTCATAGTGTCCAACATCTCCGTGCAGTACGGCATGGGTGACAACGTCGGCGGCAAGATGATAGAATATGGATTAAAGGAGCACGCGGTCGGAATCCCTGACGAGCATCCCCTGATCCCTGACGAGATATATGATGCCGCCAAGCAAATGGAGCAGGAGATAATGTACGGCGGCCTGGAGGTTCCGTCCAACGAGACGGAATACGCCGCCTTCACCTCAAAATGACACTCGGGGACGGAGCCAAGGTGTCATTTTTGCCGGATGACACTCGGGGACGGAGTCAAGGTGTCATTTTTATTCGTACGACATAGACGCCCCTGTTTACCAACGATCAGAGCGAACATGAGAATCGAACTCATAGAACCAACAAAAATGAACACGTGTCAGTCCCTCGTCATTCCGTACGTGTATGATGAGGTGATGGATGCGTTGCTGACATATGATCCGGATGGTGAAGCAGCGGACGGTCAGACAACCGAATCTGCAGATGGCCAGGCAGGCGAAGCAGCGGACGGTCAGACAACCGAATATGCAGATGGCCGGGCGGACATGTCCGGGAGCGGACAACAGGTCATCTATCTGTGCCTGGCCGCTTACGAGGATGAAGCAGACGGCAGTGAGGCGCAGATTCCCGTCTCAGTGCTCGTGGCCGAACCGGAGGACGACGGCGACCTGAACGTGCTCAGCATATACACCGAAGCATCTCACAGACGCAAAGGATATGCTTCAGCCCTTGTCAGGGAGCTGCTGCATCTGGCCCTTGGCATTTTCGCATGGGAAGAGGGCGAGACCGAGGAGGACGTCGTTCTCAAGACGCTTTACCGCCTTCCGGCCGACATGGAGGAGGCGTACGGAGCTTTTCTTGAAAGTAATCATTTTACTGATTTTGTGTTGTTGGACGAGGATGAAGAATTCAAAACCTGGAGCGCTCTTTGCTACGTCCGGTTTTTCCGCGGACATGGCGGAGAAGGGTTGGAGTTTGACTGGCCGGAATCAGACGGCGACATAGAAGGGACAGTAGATTGACTGGCCGGGATCAGACGGCGACGTAGAAGGGACAGTAGATTGACTGGCCGGGATCAGACGGCGACGGAGAGAATTAGTATGGATTCATGGGATATTGATATCGACAAGGAACTCGAAGAACAGGAGTCAGGTTCCCAAAATGGCGGGAATGACAGCGTGACGTCAGCCATTAATTCCATCGGCAACGAGGGGCTGATTGAGGACATGGAGGAGGAAGACGAAGAGTTTTCTCCCGAAGAGGACGCTGCCCTTGAAAAAGAAGCCAACAGGCTGGCACGCCAGATGCGTGAAGAAGAGGAACTGGACGAAGAACTGGAATCCCTTGATAAGAAAATCAAGGAGGAGGAGGCGACCGAGAATGAGCTCAATCAGCTAAAGAGGGAGAACGTTCGCGAAGAACAGGCTGCCAGACAGGAGGCGAACGGCACCAAAGCCAGCACCGTGGCAAACGTCGCGCGGCCCGCGCAGGAGGAGGCCGCAGCTGAGAACGGATCCGTATCCGCAGTGACGGAAGCCCAGCCCCAGAATGCCGATGAAAGTGCAAACACGACCGCAGTGACGGAAGCCCAGCCTCAGAATGCGACTGAAACAAACGAGGAGCAGGCCGGAAACGCTGTCGGAACAGGCAATGCGCAGACAGCCGTAACGGCCCCGACCACGACGTCGAACGTGTCCGCAAATGCCACCAGGGTCCAGCCGACAACCGTCACCCTGCAGAGGGCCAGCCGCATCAGGGAAGTGAAGGGCAGGCAGACCGATCAAAAGCAGGTCCTGGCAGAGGACTTGAGGCGAGCGAGCGCATCCATGGAAAGGGTCAGGAACGTTGCATTTACTCCTGCGCAGACTCCAAACGCGCCCCAGAAGAGGAGCAGGTGGAGCAGGTTTGTCTCCGGCCTCAAATCGGCACTCTCCACCGTGGGAAAAGCACTGGTCGAGGGAGCGGCCATCCTGGGAGAAACCATCGTGCAGGGATCCAATGCACTGATCAATGAATTGATCGGCGGTCCGGTCTTCGTGGAGTCGCTGACTGACGTTACCCGCAATGCCACGCCGTATACGGGCGGTAATGCTCCAACGGTCGTGACGTATTCCGCGTCGCGAAATAATGCACCGCGGTATGCCATGCCCCAGTACGCTCCGCAGCCAATGCGGATGGCATATTTTCAGCCTCAGGTGATTACGTACGTAAGCAGGCCGGGCGCATATGGGATGGGACGGATGGCCGGACAGGCAGCCGTGTATCCGATGACCGGAGTATCATACGCCAGGCCCATGCCTTATTCTCCGGCTTATGACGGACGTTCATACGTCGCACCCGGCAGATATCCCGCGACCATGCAGCAGGCGTATGGCATGGCGAGGTATCCGTCAAATTATTCCAGCTTAGGATACGGATATTATGTGCGCGGTACGTCCGCTTACGTCATGCAGGCCCCGGGAGGACAAGGCGGCAGGCTCTATACGGACCCGCTTTCACAGACGTATCAGGTCAGGACGGCACCCGCCGTCACCCAGTCGGCGCAGCAGGAAAATACTGCTGCTAACGAGATTCAGCCCGTGCGGCCGAAGCTTAACATGGCCGGCAGGAAGGTCATCAGGCTTTCTTCCGGCAGGCTGTTCATAACCAGGAGCAACGCCAGCCGTCCGAATCCGGATCCGGCTCAGCCCGTGAGCACTTCGGCTTCATCCGAGACGGCAACGCAGCCGGCGACGGAATCAGCGACGGGATACGCACAGACTTCCAAGAACGCGCAAAATACCATGGAGGTAACTTCCTCCACCGGTCAGACATCTCAGGAACCCATCGTGGAGAGCGGGTCAGCCACTGCAACCGCGTCACAGACTAATGCAGAGACGAATGCGTCACAGGCAAATACGTCACAGACGAATGAGTCACAGACCGTCGTATCGGGCAGCGCGGAAGGCGGCGCGGTGGAGGTTCCGATCCTGCAGGTGGAATCCGTGCAGGCGGAGAATGCGCAGACCGTAGCCGTAGAGAACGTGGAGGCAGAGGTCAGGACCACCGTCAGCAACAATGCCCGCAGGACGAACGGCCCGATCAAGCCGGTACGCATCGGAACGACCAGGATCAGCAAACAGGGCAGGAGTAAGCCGGCTCCCGGCATGAGGCTTCAGGACCTGGGCAACGTCGGAAACCGTCTGTTCACGAACAGGATCATCGTAACGGCCGGAGGAAACACCGTGTCATTCACTCCGTCTCATTACGAATCATACCTGCAGATATTCAAGACTCCTGCCGAGGCGGTCAGGAGATACTCCAGGTACCTGATGCTGAAGGACATGGGCAAAAAGAGAAATTCCGACCAAAACAAGGAATTCATGACCTTGTCCAATTATGAAAACAGGGCCAATGGCTTTGACCTCGCCCACAACAACATGATAACCAGCGCTCCCACGGGATACAGCCAACGTACCGTGGATTACGTCTTTTCACTAAGGCGCCGGGAAACGTACGGGGCATCGGGAGCGCAGATAACCGACATGCAGACCGCCGCGGGAGTATACGAGGGACTGATATTTAACAGGATATTCGGAGGCATGCGTACGGAGCTTCTGCGGCCGGAGGCGGCGGGAGGCTTAAGCGAGGCAGCGGTGGAGGCCTTAAACGGCAAGTCAGTTAATTCCAATACGGAAAGCGGGTTCATGACCTGGCTTAACGATTTCCTGACCGGCAGGGCCAGGTCCGGTGCGGTCAGCCTGAAATCCGTCATACGAGCGGTCAAAAAATCCACTCCGCGAGCCAATGCGGAGTCAGTGAAGGCCGCCCTGTGTGATTCCCTGTCAATGTCATATTTCAGACAGATTTTTGCCGGCGGATCCGAGCCTAAGGCCGAGTTCGCGAGAAAATACCTGACGACGTACGTCTTTCCGGATCTGATCGCGGATGGCAGCAAATCCTTCACGCAGCTGCTGGAGATGCTCATTGCCCAGGTAATGAGCGAGAAGTAACCGGACCGGGGCAACGAGAACATGTATCCTTTCGAAGAATATTTTAACGTTTCACTTAAGGACGTGCCCTATGAATCATCAGCCGAGGAACTTGAGGATCATCTCAGGTTCCTTGACATGCTTTTGGAGGGCTATGCGGAGCAGAAGGGACTGGGCAGGGAGAAGAAGCTTTTTTCCCGGGGACTGGTGATCACGGAATCCGAGATGAAACGGTATTTTGAAATGCCGCCCCTCATGAGGGAAAGGGACGCCTGCGATCCGCTGCTTGCCACGTGGGCGAGACAGGCCCTGGAATACCTGGATGAGAGGGCGGAAGCCACCGGAGATCCCCTTGAGGATCATTCCAGGATGCCGTTCAATTACGTCAGGCTCGCCTTTGACTTAAGTGATGACGAAGCCCTGGCAGTGCTATTGGCACTGGCCCCGGAGATCGACCGCAGGTATGAGAGGATATACGGATTCCTGCAGGATGACGTGTCCCATACGAAACCAACGCTGGGACTGCTTCACGCCCTCAGGATGCGCATCGCGGACGATTATGACGGACGGACGTCCATCCCCCGTCCGCTTGATGACAAAACGTTCACGTATTTTTTTGCCCCCTGCGATGACGCACCCGCCCTGGAGAGGCAGCTCGTCCTCAATCCGCTCATGAGATCGGTTCTCCTGGGATCTGAGGATGTGGAATGCCTGGATCCGGAGTATGCTTATGCATATGCAGAGGACGAGGGGATTCCCACGTTCTTTGAGGAACAGGCAGCCGAACTGGAATATGCCCTGTCGGACGGAGGCAGCAAGCCGCTGTATCTGTCGGCTGAGGATCAGGAGACTCCGCTGCACCTGCTCCACGCATATTGCCTAGATCATGGAGAAAAACTCTATGTGGTTGACATAAATAGATTATGTCATTTGTCACAAACAGAGCAGAAAAAGACCATTTGCCTGATACTTCTCAGCGTGAAACTGGCGAACGGGCTGCTGGCGGCCAGGCTGGACCTGAAGGAAACGGGAGACAAGCCGGGATCAAAGGACGTCTGGCAGTCATCACGCAAGATACTTAAGCGTCTCATGGATGCGCATGGGGACAGGCGTCTGGTGATATTTGGCGAAAAGGAGGAACCCTGCGAGCTGGCAGCGGATTCCGTGCCCTGCATGGATCTGCCCCTTCCGGGCGTGAGCCTTCGCATAAATATGTGGGAATACTTCCTGAACCCCGCATCAGGCGTGAGCGTCTCCCAGGACGTTGACCTGCCGGACCTGGCAGACTGCTATGACGTGAGCTACGGCGTGATCGCAAGCGCATGCGCACAGGTCATAGCCATCGCCGGGGAAAGGCGCGATCACCTGATCGACAGGGAGATGATCATCAGGAGCATCAGGCAGATCAATCAGGTCAATTTCTCGGGACTGGCCACTTACGTCAGACCGGCCTATGCCTGGGATGACATCACGATCAAGCCCTCGCAGGGAGAAGTGCTCCGCACGGCCTGCAACAGATACAGGCTCCGCAACCGCATAGGCGAGGCATGGGGCCTGAAAAAGAGAAACGCGTACGGCAATGGGATCAGCGTCCTGCTGTACGGACCTCCGGGAACCGGCAAGACCATGGCCGCCCAGGTCATTGCCTCCGGCAAGAGCGCCGGTTTTTATGGCGATTACCGCTATTGCGTCACGCCCCAGGATTCCGGTTTCCGCATCACCTTTCTGGATTGCGGCAGCGCCCTCTCCGCCGCCCGGACCTTTCTCTGGACCAGTGTGACCGTGTCCTTACTGGGCCTTATGGCGGTGTTTCTGCTGATGCTGTGGCTCTCCGGCCGATTCACCCGCCCCATGGCCGAGAGCTATGAAAAGCAGAAGCGGTTTATTACGGATGCCGGCCATGAACTGAAAACCCCGATCACCATTATTCAGGCGGATGCCGATGTTCTGGAATCGGAAATGGAGGCGGAAGGGGAAAACGAATGGCTGGCGGATATCCGCAAGCAGACTCACCGCTTAACATCCCTTACCGCAGATCTGATTTATCTTTCCAGGATGGAAGAAGAGAATCCCTCTCTTCGCATGCAGGAGTTCTCCCTTTCCGGACTGGTGCAGGACACTGCTCAGTCATTTCAGGCGCTTGCTCTCTCGGAAAACAAGG
>CALGGH010000261.1 GCA_937916415.1 uncultured Lachnospiraceae bacterium | reverse complement strand
ACTGGAGTTCAGACGTGTGCTCTTCCGATCTAGCGTGGTCGAGATACTCAACACCGTAGACCGGGGCACGGAGAAACACATCATGGAAACCCTGGAGATCGAGGAGCCGGAGCTGGCCGACGAGATCAGGCGCAAGATGTTCGTGTTCGAGGACATACTGCTGCTCGACGACCGTTCGATACAGCGCGTGCTGCGTGAGGTTGAGAACAACGACCTGTCGATCTCGCTCAAGGGCAGCAACCAGGAAGTGCAGAACGCGATATTCAACAACCTGTCCAAGCGTCTGGCGTCCATGATCAAGGAAGACATGGAATTCATGGGTCCCGTGAGGATGAAGGACGTCGAAGAAGCGCAGCAAAAGATAGTCAACGTCATACGCAGGCTGGAGGATTCGGGCGAGATCGTAATATCGAGAGGCGGAGGCGACGAGATAATTGTCTAAGTCTGTTGTTAAATTCTATAATACGGTGCCGCATGAGGAGAACGTCCTCATTGATTCCAACTCCCTGATGGAGAAAAAACTCAAGGAAGTATCGACCAAGGCCAAGAGGAAACCCTCCCCGGCGAATGAAGAGAGCCGGGTGGCCTCCGAAAACGCCGAGGCCGGCTTCGTGGAAGGACTGGATGCGGACCAGCTGGATGCTCTCATGCTCGATGAAGGGGATGAGAGCAACGTCATTAAGAGCGTCTCTCCCGAGGAGGAACTCGAGCAGATGAGGATACGGGCCAAGGCCGAGGCTGACGAGATCGTGGCCACCGCCGAGCAGCTCGCGCAGGAGTACAAGAACAACTCCCGCAGGGAGGCCGAGATCGAGAGCACGAGGATCAAGGCTGACGCCAGGCAGGCAGGATATCAGGACGGTCTGGTCCAGGCACGGGACGAGTATGCCGGACGGATGCAGGACCTGGAGATGAAGGAACAGCAGCTGGACATGGCTTATGCCCGGCTGATAGAGGAGATGGAGCCCAGGTTCATCGGCACCATCACCGGCATATACGAGAGGATATTTCACGTGGAGCTGGGACAGTACCAGACCATCCTCACCCGGCTCGTCGCGGACGCGATGATGCACGCCCAGGGTTCCAAGTCCTACATAGTGCACGTATCCAGGGAGGACTATCCGGAGATCAGCACGACTCAGAGGGCCGCGCTGGAAGAGGCAGCTCCGGGATGCCAGGTGGACGTGGTCGAGGACATAGGACTGGGACGCAACCAGTGCATGCTTGAGACCGACAACGGAGTCTTCGACGTGGGGTTGGACAGGCAGCTCACGGAGCTCCGCAACAAACTGATGATACTCAGCTATTCGGCTGAATGAGCCTCGACTTGAGCGGAGACACCGCCGAAGGCGGCGGATGGGGTGGCATACGTTGGATCTGAACATAGACTTCGACAAATATTTGCGAGTGCTTGACGAACCCCTGATCCTCAGTATGGGACGGGTGGAAAACGTCATCGGCCTGAGCATAGAATCCAAGGGCCCCGAGGCCAAGCTCGGCGACCTGTGCAAGATATACGCCGGCGAGGAAGAATTCATCTATGCGGAGGTCATAGGCTTCAAGGACGGCAGGACACTGCTCAGCCCCTATCAGGCCACCGACGGGATATCGATAGGCTGCCGCGTGGAAAATACCAACGAACCCCTGATGGTGACCGTTTCGGACAAGCTGCTCGGACACGTGCTGGACAGCCTGGGCAACTGCCCCGAACTGCCTGACCTCGACGGAGCCAGGGTCGAAGTCGACACACAGGCACTGGAAGCCATGGACAGGGTGGTCATAGACGAAGTCCTTTCGCTGGGAGTAAAGGCCGTGGACGGCCTGCTCACCCTCGGCAAGGGACAGCGCATCGGCATATTTGCCGGCTCAGGAGTCGGCAAGTCCACGCTGATGGGCATGTTTGCACGCAACACCAATGCCGACGTCAACGTCATAGCGCTGATCGGCGAGCGAGGCAGGGAGGTCAAGGAATTCATCGACAGGGATCTCGGCCCCGAGGGAATGGCCAGGTCCGTGGTAGTGGTGGCCACCTCCGACAGGACCGCCCTGGAGAGGAAGAAGGCCGCGATGACGGCCACAGCCATAGCCGAATATTTCAGGGATCAGGGCAAGGACGTCCTGCTGATGATGGACTCCCTGACGAGATTCTCGATGGCACAGCGCGAGATAGGCCTGGCGAGCGGGGAACCCCCGGTGTCGAGGGGCTATCCGCCGAGCGTGTACGGACAGATGCCCAGGCTCCTGGAGAGGGCAGGCAAGAACGCCAAGGGGTCGATCACCGGTCTGTATACGGTCCTCGTCGACGGCGATGACTTCAATGAGCCGATCACCGATACCGCGAGGGGCATCCTGGACGGACACATCGTGCTTGACCGCAAGCTGGCCCAGCGAAATCATTATCCCGCCATCGACGTGCTCGCCAGCGTGTCCAGGTGCATGTCCGGCATAGTCAGCAAGGAGCACAAGAGATACGCGGCCAGGCTGAAGAGCACGCTGGCGACGTACAGGGACGCGGAGGACCTGATCAACATAGGCGCGTACAAGGCAGGTTCCAATCCTGACATAGATTATTCGATCAAGATGTACAAGTCCATCGACCAGTACCTGTGTCAGGAAACCGACGAAAAGATAGATTATGAAGAATCCTTCGCGAGGCTTGAGCAGATGTTTGGCGGGGAGTGAGCGGATCCTCATGGCCGGGCGGTCTGATGCGTCCGGCAGGAACGTGCCCGGCAGGGAGTAAGTGAATGGCAGTATTCAGATATCGCATGCAGAACCTCCTGAACATCAAGACGCAGCTCAAGACCCAGGCCGAGATGGAATTTGGCCTGGCGCAGGCCAGGCTGAATGACGAGATCGCGAGGCTGGAGAACATGAAGGCCCGCAGACAGGACTACATGGACGAAGGCCACAGGCTGAGGGAATCCCTGCTGGACGTCATGAAGATCCGCGAAAATGAACGCGCGGTCGAGATGATGGACGACCTGATAGAGGGCCAGAAGGAGAACGTAAGGCTGGCCGAGAGGGCAGTCGAGGCGGCGAGAGCCAGGCTGACCGAGGCCATGAAGGAGGTCAAGGCGCAGGAAAGGCTGCGGGAGCGGGCCTTTGAGGAATTCCTCGAAGAAGAAAAGCATACCGAGGCCAGGGAAATAGACGAGCTCGTAAGCTATCGCTACGGGCAGAAGGAAACGGACGAAGAAGATGGCAGCTGATGAAGCGGTACTGGATCCCGCAGAAGAAAAAAAGCGAATAAAGGAAGAAAAAAAGGCACTCAGGAAGGAACAGAGCGAAGCCAGGAAAGAAGCCAAGGCCAGGGCCAGGGAAATCGAAAAGCGTGAGGACGAGATAGACGGTGACGACGCGGGCGGCATTTCCATAGTCATGGTCACGCTGATCATCATCGTGATCTGGATCGCGATTCTGGCACTGCTCATCAAGCTGGACGTGGGCGGACTGGGCTCCACGGTCATGCGTCCCCTCATCGGGGACGTGCCGGTGCTCAACCGCATCCTGCCTGCCGAATCCAACCTGGGATCGGGCTTAAATCCCGATGCGGGTACCGAGGAGGATCCTTACATGGGATTTAAGAACCTGGATGAGGCGGTGGCCTACATAAGACAGCTCGAGCGTGAGATTGCCCTGCTAAAGAGCGGTTCGGACACCGATACGGCCAGGGTCGAGGCGCTTGAGGCCGAGATAGAGAGGCTGCGCACGTTCGAGAAGTCACAGGTGGAGTTCCAGCGCATCAAGGACGAGTTTTACAATGAGGTCATATATGCCGAAAACGGTCCGGGCCTGGACGCTTATGCCAAATATTATGAATCCATAGAGCCCGAGCGCGCCGAATCGCTGTACCAGCAGGTGGTCAGGCAGGTCGAGGCCGACGCCGAGATGAGGGATTACGTGGCCGCATACACCGCGATGAAGCCCAAGGAGGCGGCGGGCATATTCGAGGCCATGACCGACAATCTGGCACTGGCGGCCAGGATACTTGAGAACATGGATTCGGACAGCCGCGGCAAGATCATGGGAGCCATGGTTCCCGACGTTGCCGCCAAGATAACCAAGCTCATGGATCCTCAGGACTGATTACTTTTTTTGGCCTGACAGGGGTTAAATTAGTACGGTTTTGGTCCGATATAAATACTGCATGAGGGAATCCATACCCTTCGCACATTGAAAAAATTAAAAAGGAGGAACCAAATGACAAGCATACCTGTAAACGACATCGGGCTCATGGCACAGCCCATAGTCACGGCAACGGGCGGGCAGCAGAATTCGGTTTCCGCAGGAAAGAACGGCCAGGATTTCATGGGAAGCCTGAAATCAGCCATCGAGACGCAGTCCACGGCATTGAACGCCATGCAGTCTCAGCAGGCAGTTCAAATTGACCAGTTCGGTCAGGACACCCCTGACACCAGGAACGTCGCGCAGGTCGACAGACCCACCACGACCGGCAAGGCCGGCCGGGATGGCGGTTCCGTCAGGAACGAGGTCAAGAAGGAGCCAGGCAAGCGGGAAACGAAACAGGACGTCGCCGGAGAAAACGAAACGGTCGCACCCGAGACCGTAGAAGCGATCGGGGAGAAAGCGCAGGAGATAGTCGGGGAAGTATCCAGGGAACTGAACGTCGAAGAGACTGAAGTATTGACCGCCATGGACAATCTGGATATGAGCATGACGGACCTGCTCGATCCCTCCAACATGACGAATCTCGTAGCAGAGATCGCAGGTGAACAGGATACGCTGACGCTGCTCACGGATGAAACGCTGTATCAGGCGCTTGGCAATCTTCAGGAATTCGTAACGGAAGCAAACGTAAGCCTCACGCAGGAGCTGGACCTATCGCAGGAAGCCTTGAATGAGGTGCTCGTTCAGACAGAAGATCTGATCGGGCAGCCGGTAGCTGACGAAACGGTTTCCATGGAGGAGATCCCCGTAGAGCCTCAGCCTGAGGTTCTGCCGGAGGTTAAGTCCGAAGATTACAAGGTTACGGCCACCGTTAACGGAGAGAGGGTCACCCTCGACGTCTCCGTGGATGACTCCACCGGAGTGGCATCGGTAGCCGGCCTGCAAAAAACCGAAGCGCAGCCGGATTCAGGGAATTCATCTGAAAGCAATGCGGGCAGGGGACGCCACCGGGAAGACGTGACGCCCGGTCAGGCATCGGAATTCACCCAGACCATACAATCTAATATTGACGTAAACGCGACCGATTTCGTCCAGGCCGCAGACGAAGTGACGAGCTTCAGAAGCGAGGCATCGGACATCGCAAACCAGATCATGGACAGCATGAGGGCGAACGTCGGAGAAGACGTAACCGAACTGGAGATGAGCCTTCATCCCGCATCCCTTGGCAACGTCAGGGTCAACCTGCAGGCACAGGGAGGACAGGTGACAGCCCAGTTCATAGCCCAGAACGAAACAGTCAGGGCGGCCATCGAAAGCCAGATCGTGCAGCTTCGTGAAACCCTCGAAGAGCAGGGAGTCAAGATTGAGGCGGTCGAAGTTACCGTGGCATATCACCAGTTCGACCAGGGCAGCGATACGGCAGGCCGGCACCAGGACGAGGCGGCAGAGGCTGCCGGGGCAGGATCCCGCAGGACCAGGAGGATTGACCTGGATGCCATGGACGGCGAGGAAGGGATGGAGGAACTTGATGACGCCGACCGGATTGCCGCCGAGATGATGGCACACGCAGGTAATAAGGTAGATTACATGGCATGATCACAGGATCAGAGAGGAGAGATATATGAGTAACGTGGGCGCAGTAATCAAAAATGGTGAGATAATGACCACGGCCACGCAGGATTCGCTCAGCAGCAAGGCAGCGGGATCCAACGACAGCGTCAACAAGGATGACTTCCTGCAGCTGCTCGTGGCACAGATGAAGTATCAGGATCCCATGGAGCCTACGGATAATACCGAATGGGTAAGCCAGTACGCACAGTTTACCCAGGTTGAGGAGCTCCAGAACATGGCGGCCAACATGTCCCTTTCCAGGGCATCCTCACTGGTTGGACAGACCGTCATCATGAACGTCGAGGACGCCAAGGGCAACACCACCGAGATACAGGGCAACGTAGATTACGTTTCCTATGAAGGCGGCAAGGCTTATCTGTCCATCGACGGCGAGCTGTACAAGATGGATGACTTAAAGACTGTGGTTGACAACGCTTATATCACGGCAATGGACAACGCGGCGGCGTTCGTAAAGGCGCTGGATGCGCTTCCGGACATCCCGGAGCTGGCCCTTTCGGACTACGAGGCCGTGTCCAGGGTTTCGTCACAGTATGACTCCCTGTCAAACAGGGAAAAGGAATTCCTCGGTGACGACCTTGAGGAAGTGGAAAAGACCCTCAAGGCTTACGTGGACCGCATGGGCGGACTGATCGCCGATGCCAAGGCCCAGGCGGAAGCCGCCGCGGAGACCGTCAGCACTGAGGACGACGAAGCCTGATTACAGGCTGCGGCAGATTTAAGCTACGGCAGATTTAAGCTACGGCAGATTTAAGCTACGGCCGGATTCATGACCGAAGAATTACGTGACGGAGGCAGCATTTGATGCAGGTCAATAATTATTTAAACATAAATCGGGCAGCCGACAGGCTGATGAATAATGCGACCGGCAGCCCCGTCAGGAACGATTCTGCAGGCATGAGCTTCGAGGACGTCCTGAAGGCCAAGACGGCTGAACCGGAGAAAGAGACAGGGGTCACCCTCAAATTCTCCAAGCACGCCACGGGACGCCTCGAGGACAGGAACATCGAGATCACGGATTCGATGATGGAACGACTGACGGAAGGAACTGTCAAAGCTCGCGACAAGGGCATTAGGGAAACCCTGGTCATGGTCGATTCGTTGGCATTCATAGTGAACGTACCCAGCCAGACGGTGGTTACGGCCATGGATCAGACCGAAACGAACGAAAACATTTTTACTAACATAGACGGCGCAGTCATAGCATAGCTACGGATGCCGGGGGCAACCGCAAGCAGGCAAATTTAGGAGGGAATGCCTTATGATGAGATCACTTTTCTCTGGCGTGGCAGGACTTAAGACCCACCAGACCAAGATGGACGTAATCGGTAACAACATCGCCAACGTAAATACGACGGCTTATAAATCACAGTCGATCACCTTCCAGGATCTGCTGTATCAGACAACCCAGAATGCTTCGGGAGCAAACGTAAATACCGGCGCCGGCGGCACCAATGCCCGCCAGATCGGTCTTGGCGCCAAGACGGGAGCCATTTCGACCGCCATTTCCACTCAGGGCTCCGCTCAGTCGACCAACAACCCCTTCGACATCATGATCACCGGCGACAGCTTCTTCGTAGTGTCGAACGGATCCGAGAACTTTTTTACCAGGGACGGTTCCTTCACCGTCGACGGCATAGGCAACCTGGTAATGAGCTCCACCGGTTATACCGTCATGGGCTGGCAGTCGGATGCTGACGGCAACATCGTGCAGGACAACGTGTCACCCCTGCGCATCATGAGCGCCGAGAACATGGTATATCCTCCGGAGGCCACCAGCCTGGGCTACGCATCCGGAATCGTTGACAAGAACGACACCAACGTAAACTCCACGGCCGGCAAGATCATGAGCCTGAGCTTCTACGACAACCTGGGCTATCAGTACAACGCACAGTTCTCGATACATGCCATGGACGGAGATAACGGTAATTTCTACGTACAGCTGGATAAGATACTCAATTCCACCACAAAGGAGGCCCTCGACATGAGCGCGATCGGGGCGACTTTCGGACTTGCGACCCTGCCGACCGACGTGGCGGGCGATTATTCCATAGGCCAGGATCAGCTTAAGGCGGGGTATGAGATGAGAGTGTCCGGCTCTCCCGCCGTATACAGCATTGTGCAGGTCACCAAGAACAGCGACGGATCGACGACCGAGACTCCCGCCACCGCGCAGGATGCCGTGAACCTTTCGGGCTTTGCGGATGGAGCGACGGTGACTCTGGATCCTGCTACCGGAGCTTTGACCGTGACCGGTACGCCCATAGCAACGAATGCAGCCCTGCTCAACTTTGATCCTGACAACGGTTACTTCCTGGACATCGGCGGCGGCAATACGGCCACCCTTGGCTTTGACGATGCCGAGGGCAACTTCTCCGACATAGTCATCGACTTCACCAAGATGACGATGTTCAACAACAACGGAACCTCCACCGCGGGCGTCGTGTCCGGTAACTTCGACGGACTCGGCACCGGCCGCAGGCTCGGCGAGATGAGCGGCGTGGCCATATCCAAGGACGGCATCATCACCGCATCCTATGACAACGGCCAGAGCAAGATCCTCGGACAGATCGCGGTGGCCAACTTCGCCAATCCCGCCGGTCTCGAGAAGGCGGGAGACAACCTCTACTCCGCCACCGTCAACTCCGGAGAGTTCGACGGCATCGGTGAGGACATCACGGCAGGCGGCAACTACATGACGTCCGGCGTTTTGGAGATGTCCAACGTGGACCTGGCGGGAGAATTCACCGACATGATCACCACCCAGCGCGGATTCCAGGCCAACTCCAGGATCATCTCGGTTTCCGACTCCCTCCTTGAGGAACTCGTCAACCTGAAGAGGTAATTGTTGACATTTGCTGAAAATATGCTATCATGATTTCGTAATGGAAATATTACGGTTAAGCAGTATTATGGCGTAACGAAAACCCCAAGAGATGCCGCTCTTGGGGTTTTCTGTACCGTTTCTGCAAGGTGGTCTATTCCTTAGGCTGATTGCCGATTTCGTCTTCGTCCAACCATTTGCAAACGTAATGTGCCATTACGCTTGCCATGACGGAGACAATAAAGCTAAGCAGTATATCTATGGCGCAACACCTCCTTTCCGTGCCCGTATAGGAGGCGGCAACAATTGTATTGTATCAGATTGGTGTTAGAAAGGGGCATACGTATGATTGAAGTAACCAAGATAAATGGCGTCAAGGTCCTGATAAATCCTGACCTCATCGAGCTCGTGGAGGAGACTCCGGATACCGTGGTTTCGTTCACCACGGGGCGCAAAATTATTGTAAAAGAAAGTAGACAAGATATCAAAACGTTGGTAAAATCGTATAGAAAGGATATTTTTGCATAAAAATCAGCCGTGTCCTTTGAGTAAGGGGATGTTATGGCTGTGTTCTTGTGCGTAAATACCTAATCATTTTTGGGGAGAAGCATTGTGGACATAGCATCGCTGGTCGGCCTGTTAGTGTGTCTTGGCCTGGTTATATTCGGTATCGTATTCGGTAACAGCTTCGCGGTTATCCTGAACTTCATGGACGCCCCTTCGGCGCTCATCACGTTCGGCGGCGCATTCATGTGCATCCTGGCATCCAATTCGATACCTGATTTCGTGGGCGGACTCAAGTCGTTCACGCTGGTCTTTAAGGTTCCGAACTTTAACACCAGCGAGATAATAGGCAAGATCATAGATCTTTCCAACGTGGCGCGTAAGGAAGGCCTGCTCGCGCTCGAGGAGGCTGCGGGCAACCTTGATGATCCCTTTTTGCGCAAGGGCATCATGCTCGTCGTCGATGGTACCGATCCCGAGCTGGTACGCGGCATCATGGAGACCGAGATTGTTTCGATAGAAGGCAGGCACAAGGCCAAGATAGGCTTTTGGGAGGACCTCGGAGCGATGGGTCCTGCCTGGGGCATGATCGGTACCCTGGTCGGACTGGTTAACATGCTTCAGAACATGGACGATCCTTCGGCCATCGGTCCCGCCATGGCCGTCGCCCTGCTGACCACGCTGTATGGATCGATGCTGGCCAACTGGATATGTGCGCCGGTTGCGGCCAAGCTCAAGGGCAACAATGGCATCGAGATGATGGCCAAGGAAATCGAGATAGAGGGACTGCTGTCGATACAGGCCGGAGAGAACCCCCGCGTCATCGAGGAGAAGCTCAAGTCCTTCCTGGCTCCCAAGGATCGTGAAGCCATAGGTACCGGCGCCGGAGGCGGAGAAGATGGCTAAGAGAAAAGAAGACGAACCAAAACCGGGCGCACCGGCGTGGCAATCGACCTTCGCCGATCTGATGAACCTGCTCCTGTGCTTCTTTGTGCTGCTGTTTTCAATGTCGTCGATCAACGAGGAGAAGTACGAGCTCATAGTTGCGTCCTTTTCCAAATCGACCTTCAGCATTTTTGAGGCCGGTTCCAGTGCCATAGGCGATGGCGTGCTGGTATCAAACGGCGTCAGCCAGCTGAATGAGCTGTCGGATTACATCAATTCGATGGGACTCAATTCAGATGGCGAGGAATATACCATAGAGTCCGAGGACACCAATGCCGAGGACGAGATGGACGTCAAGGCGGAGATGACGGAATCGGGGCTGGAGGAGAGCGAGGAACTGGCAGAGCGCATTCAGGAAGCCCTGGAGGAGAACAACATGGACAAGGACGTGGACATAGACTTCACGTCACAGTACGTCCAGCTCACGCTCAAGGGATCGATCCTGTTTGATTCCGGCAGCGTGGAACTCAAGGAAGAATGCCTGCCCGTGCTCGACCTGATAGGAGTGATCCTGGAGAGGTATGCCACGAGCACGATTGAGATAGAGGGACACACGGACAACGTGCCAATGAACGGCGCCAAGTATTCCAACAACGACGAGCTCAGCGACGGACGTGCGCTATCCGTGTTTAATTACCTGATAGATACGACACTGCTTGACCCCGCCACCATCAAACATACCGGACGCGGCGAGTACGTGCCGGTTGCCGATAATTCCACGGCGGAGGGCAGGTCCAAGAACAGGCGTGTTGAGATCAAGATATACAACTCGCTGAATAATTTCTGATTTGGAGACGTTATGAAGAGAAATCTGCTGTCGATCGTGATACTGGTTCTTTTGCTGGTCAATACCATCCTGACCGTCGTACTGATGACGTCGGTTGTTGGCACGGCCAAAAAGACGGGAGCGCTCGTTGACGCCATTACCGAGGCACTGAGCCTGGAGATGGAGGCACAGGCCGGACCCACCGGACTGGCCAACATCCCGATGACGAACATCAAGGTCTACACCCTGCCGGATTCGATGACGATACCGCTCAAGGATGACGGCGACGGCAAGGCTCACTACTGCCTGCTGGAAGCAAGCTTTTCGATCAACACCGAGTCTCCCGGATACGTGACGTACACGGAGGATCTGTCCGCATACGAGAGCCTGATCAGGGACAAGATATTCAACATAGTGAGCGCGTATACCATGGATGAAGCCAGGACCAACCAGGAACTCA
>CALGGH010000260.1 GCA_937916415.1 uncultured Lachnospiraceae bacterium | reverse complement strand
TTTCCCTACACGACGCTCTTCCGATCTCCCCGAGGACGACACCCGCATCCGCTCCACCGACCGCAAGGCCGACAAGGCGGGCGGGCTCTACCTCGCCCTGGCCGGCACCCTCGTCCGCCCCGACGACGACGTGGACGACAGCCGCGAGTACACCCTCGTGCCCCTGCCCGAGTAACCCCCGGGCGGAGGCCAAACCACAAACGACAACAAACAAAAAACCCCTTTAAAGCAATGACACATTCAACCCATTTCACATTCATCCTCGTCAGGGCAGCCCTCGCGCTCGCCCTGGCGACGGGTGTCTGCGCCAAAAACATCATGACAATGAAAAGACAATCACCCATCCGGCGGGCGGCGCTCCTGCTCGCCATCATGCTCACCGCCACGACGGGGTGGGCAGCCGAGGTATTACGTGGCGGAACGGAAAGCGCTCCAGTAGCGATTACCACCACCGCCGAAATCATTACCACGAAATACGGCACATCCGTCGGCTATTTCGTAGTGAACGAAAACACCACTATCACTCACCAAGTGAGGGTAGGATATAGCAATAATAGTAATATCTATATCTCCATCCCGACAGGCAAGACGCTTACCGTGGAGGACGTGCTGACCAAGCTCACCGTCACCGCCCTCGATGCCAACGATAACACCATCAAGGAGCGTATCTTCGAGAACGTCCCCGTCGTGCGCAACCAGGTGACACGCTACACCGGCAGTTTTTTCGGTAGCGGCGGCGGAGGACAGACCGGCAGCGGCAGTTTCCGTATGACTGCCGATCCGGAGTGGGACAGTGTGAATGGATATACTTTCTAACGACAACAAATTACACGAATTATGAAAAAGATATTAGCATTAGCGATGGCTGCCGTAGTGCTCACCGCGTGCGAGAAATCAATTGTAGACGAGGAATTGCAGACGCCCAATGCAACGCTACAGGTGACAACCCGTGGCACGAACGACGCTGTGGTGGCCTACCCCGTGCAGGTCTATGTCTTTCAGAATGACATCTGCCGCGCCGTGCAGACCATCGGCGATGCAGGGCAGACGCTGAACATTGCGCTCACTGAGGGAACCTACTCCGTCTATGCCGTCGGCGGGGCCAGCAGCACCGACTACACCCTGCCCACTAAAGACGATGCAACGACCACCACGGCTCTGACGCTGAAGGACGGCAAGGCACTGACCGACCTCATGGCAGCCACGGCGAAGGTGGTCAGGGTCGTCATCATCGCGTCCACGTCACCGTTGGCCAGCACGTATATCCCGACGTAGCTCAGCACGGCTACTATGAACACGGTCTCTATCAGGAGCCTCGGCGTGGAATTGAGCACCGCATATTTACATGAAAGGTCGGCTCCCACCTTGCCGGATTCGTAATAGTTCCTGATAAAGAAATCCTCGCGCCCGAGCACCTTTACGTCTTTCAGGCCATATATCGACTCTATGCGCCACTTCGCTATGCGCGAGGATACGGACTGGCTCCGGGCGCCTATGCGGTTAAGCCTGGGTTTCAGCAGCCTGGTCACGATCAGCGTCATGATCAGGAACACGGCCATGATGAAAAGGGTCAGCTTGTAATCCTGCAAAAACAGCACGATGATGATCAACAGTGATACAACGACCTCCGTCGAAAGGTTCAAAAGGGCGATCATCAGCGAGAACATCTTGGGGATGTCCGAATCCGTAATGCGGAACGTCGTCGGTATGTCCGCACCCAGATAGTCCTCGTACGGCCGGTTCAAAAACTCACGCATGACTCGCGAGATCATGTCGTTGCGCGCCGTAGCGATGAATTCGTTCTGTCTCCTGATCAGATGGAGCAGGTAGACGTTCTTGGCTATGTAAATGAAAATAAGTGCGACGATCATCGGGATCGCGATGCCGCGCCCGCCGGTCAGGTCAATGCCCAGTGCCGTAAAAATGCTCCTCAGCGCCGGCGTACGGTCAACGTGGGCAGCGATCTTGTCGGGACTCAGGAGCGCGTTGACCACGGGAATGATGGCGCTGACTCCAAGCGTCTCCAGCATGCCCCCGATGAAGATCATCACGCCAAGGCCCACCAGCTGACGCTTCTGGCGCTTGTCGAATACGTATCCTATTTTTTTGGTAAATGACGTTTTGTCCATTATCTCTTTGGATTAAGATGACAACCTAAAATGAACTGCTGAACCGTCAGGTTCAGTTACTGACTGCCCGTCCCCGAGTGTCATTTTTTCACTTCCTTAGGCACGCGGGAGTACAGCTCCGTGAGTCCCCTGATGCTCTTTTTCAGGTCGTCGCTCAGGAAGTTCGGGCGAAGCCTCCACTCCCAGTTGCCCTCGGAAGTGCCGGGCGTGTTGAGCCTGGCCTCACGTCCGAGGCACAGATAATCCTGCAGCGGAATGATGCACAGGTCGGCCACGGACCTGTAGGCTTCCCTGATTATGTCCCAGGTCAGCTGCCCGTAATCGCTGTTCATCGAATTGACGTACCTGCGGCAGAAATCCCTCTCACCATCATTGATCTCCTCAACCCACGCGCGGGTCGGGGTATTGTCATGCGTGCCCGTATACACGACGCAATTGTTGACGTGCCTGTGATTCACGTAATAGCTGTCCCAGCTCGTGAAGCCGTACTGAAGCACCTTCATGCCCGGGAATCCCGATTCCTTCAGCAGGGCCTCGTTCTCGGGCGTGTTGTTGCCCAGATCCTCCGCGATGATCTTCAGCTCGCCGATCTCCTTTTTAAGGACGTTAAACAGATCCATGCCCGGTCCCTTGTGCAGCTTGCCGTTCTCGGCGGTCTCGTCGCCAAAGGGCACGGCGTAGTACTCACAGAATCCATGGAAGTGATCGATCCTGATCACGTCATAAAACTCGTAATTTCTGCGGATGCGGCGCACCCACCAGTCATAACCGGCTTTCTTTTGGGCATCCCAGTCGTAGATCGGATTGCCCCAGAGCTGTCCGGTGCGTGAAAAAGCATCCGGCGCACAGCCTGCCACGACCTCGGGATTCAGGTCCCTGTCCATCCGGAACACCTCCGTGTGCGACCAGCAGTCCGCGCTGTCCAGCGACACGTAAAAGGGCAGGTCTCCTATGATCTTTACGTTCTTTTCATTGGCATACTTACGCAGCTTGTGCCACTGCCTGTCAAACTCGTATTGCTTGAAATAAACAAACTCTATGTCGTCCTTAAGCTCCTCGGCCGCCTTCTTTAACGCCTCGGGCTTTCTTTTCTTCAGTCCGTCCTCCCAGGTGAGCCAGCTTGCCCCGCCCCGGGATGCCTTGATCGCCGTAAATAGATCGGAAGAGCACACGTCT
>CALGGH010000259.1 GCA_937916415.1 uncultured Lachnospiraceae bacterium | reverse complement strand
GCAAAAATTGATCAAAAGAACCGTCCCCCTGATCGAAACTGATCAAAAGAACCGTCCCCGTGATCAAAACCGATCAAAAGAACCGTCCCCCTGATCAAAAACCGTCCTCACGACACGCGTCAGCGCTCACTTTTGTATAAAATGTACAAAGTTTTCCATACGATCAAAATCTGCTTGACGTTTTTGAACGGGATTTATCCACGTTGGGAATGACGGATTTACGCGATTATCGAGTTATGCACGGAGTTATCCACGTTATCCACCAAAATGTGAAACATGTTTCACGTCATTTTATGGAAACTGACGAACGCATGTTCTTGTACAATTTCACGAAAAAATTAGAAATTTGGCTTTGCCCTTGACATCTGAATGGTCGGAAAACTGATTTGAATTGCCTGAAATTGATCAACTATTTAGATACAATTGACTGACTTGAAAAATGATATCCTGAAAAATGATATCCTGAAAAATGATCTCCTTAGTCATCGTTGGAAAATGCATAAATTTATGTTAGAATTTGAGTAACGATTCAAGCATGGCCTGGAGTCGTTAATACACATAGAAAGAGAGGGCTGTTCATATGAAATTCGTAATAGTGGGAAAGAATATTGACGTAACCCCCGGACTCAAGAGCGCAGTGGAGGATAAGCTCGGCAAGCTGGACAAGTATTTTTCTGAGGACACCATCGTGCACGTTACGCTCAGCGTGGAGCGTAATGACCAGAAGATAGAGGTGACCATCCCCGTCAAGGGCAGCATCATCCGTTCGGAGCAGGTAAGCTCTGACATGTACGTTTCCATCGATCTGGTTGAGGAGATAATTGAGAGACAACTCAAGAAGTATAAGAACAAGATCATAGACAAGCATCAGGCAGCCGCTTCGTTTACCAAGAGTTTCGTGGAGGAAGACCTGGATGATGAAGAGGAGGTTAAGATCGACCGCATCAAAAAGTTTGACATCAAGCCCATGTATCCCGAGGATGCTTGCGTGCAAATGGAGCTTCTTGGACATAGCTTTTTCGTGTTCATGAACGCGGACACGGATCAGGTCAACGTGGTTTACAAGAGAAAGCACAATTCCTATGGACTGATAGAGCCTGAAGAATGATTGCGATCGTTCATGTAACATCATTTATCTTGATAGTGATGATGGCAGGATGTCTGCTGAGGAAGAGCTTCAGCGACGTCCTGCCTTTTGCGTGGTGCGTCCTGGTCATGATTCTGTACGTGCTGGCATACTTCAGGGCACTTGGCGCGATTGACGTGATAATGCCCCTGGTGGCATGTGCGATGATCATTCTTTGCGTGTTGTACCAAAGAAATCATTCTGATCAAGGGGACGGTTCTTTTGATCATTTTTCGTCTGATCAAAAGAACCGTCCCCTTGACCGTGTTGATCATTTTTTGTCGTTGGTTCGTGGGGGTGTCGGTCTGAACGCTAAATATGATCAAAAGAACCGTCCCCTTGATCAAAATGATCAAAAGAACCGTCCCCTTGATCAACACATGTTGAGGTGCATTGATGCCGGCATGGTTGCGTATCTGACGCTGATGCTGGTTCTGCCCCTTGCGCTTAACACACGCATCGTCACCTGGTGGGATGACGTCAATTTCTGGGCGAGCGACCTGAAGGCGTTGTATTACCTGGGCGGGTTTGCCAGGAAATACGCCAACGTTTCACCGCAGTTTGGCGACTATCCTCCCGCGGTGCAGCTGGCCAAGTGGTACGTCGTGCACATGGACCGGCATGCATTCAGGGAGAACCTGGCTTTCGTCGGCTATCATCTGTTTAACCTTTCGTTCCTTATGCCGCTTTTCGGCAGGCTTAGGGGCAAAAAGGCACTCTGGGGGATCCCGCTTGCCTTTGCGGCCTGGGCCTTTGCGGGGATTGCCGAAATATTCGGATACGCGGGATTCTGCGCGGACCTGTCCATGGCGTATCTTTTTGGCAGCGTTTTGATCGAGGCCGTATCTGCAGCCAGAATACATGAGCGTGGTTTTGCCGAACGGGATGCAAAGCTTGATCCGGATGATAACCGTGATGCTAAAAGCCCGGATGATAGCCATGATGATGGCCCGGATGATAACCGTGATGCTAAAAGCCCGGATGAAGGCCATGATGAAGATGGCCCGGATGATGACAAGGCTGAGGTTTCGCACGAAGTGTTTCATCTGGCTAAGGTTGCCCTGTATCTTTCGGTGCTTTCTTTGTGTAAGTCAACCGGCTACATATGGGCCCTTTTGGGTGGGATCATCTGGCTGGTGGCCGAAATCCTTAATATGACGCGTGTCACAAAAAAACATATAGTTCACATGCTTGCAACACTTTTCGTTCCGCTGCTGTCTGGCGGCAGCTGGATGGCGTTCTGCCTGGTCAATCATCGAGTGGCGCAGACGACCTCGACCATGGTCACGTACGTAACCGGCGATGCATACGGACTGTCTGCGTATTCCCGGGAATTTGCGTCGGCCTTCATAAGGGCCTTTTTTACTCAGCCGCTGCACGTAGACCGCACTTGGATCGACCTTCCTCCCGCGTTCATGTTTGTGCTTATCATAGCCGTTTTGATCCTGTTTAGGACAAATGGGTTCATAAAGGGTAAGTCCGGCACTTTTCTCTGCGTTGCGCTGCCGGTCAGCGGACTTATTTACTATGTCCTGATATTCATCGCACACCTTACGATGTTTGCGACCGAGACCCAGTATCTTGAACCCGAGGGCATGATAGCTTCGATAGAAAGATACGGAGCACCGTACGTGCTTGGATGTCTGCTGCTCATTTCCCACATATGGCTGAAGCATGACGATGCGCCAGCCAGGATGAGGATATTCGTGATATGCGTTCTGGCACTGACCAACCTGCCGGCGGCCTTTGACGGCCTCATCGGCTACAGAAAGGGAGTTAAGGATGCCGGGGAGCTCAGGAATGCTTTCATAGAGGATGATTCACGTTCCTTCCTGGACGTGCTGGAGGCATCCGGATTTGGCCCCCGTGAGATCCCGAAGGGCGGCGTGAGGATATGCCGCGTCCGTGACGGTGCGTATTACCGCGTGCAGGACGCATACGTGGCATATGAAGCCTCCCCCGCGTCGGTGCTGGCTCCATCCGTGCAGCTCAAGGATGCGGACGCTGCTTTTTTCGTAAAAATGGTAAATGACACCCATGCGGAATACCTGTACGTCGATGAGCAGCCGGGAAGCTATGATTATCTGGATGAAATGGTAGCGGAACCTGAAGCAACTGCTGATGATGATCCGGATGGCAATGGCTCAGGAGATACGCTTCTAAATGACGGTAATGCAAATGAAGCGGGGGCCGGGGCTGAACGGGCCGGATTTAAATATGAAACCGTCTATAGGATCACGTATGAAGACGGTCAGATGAAGCTCCGCGAGGTGAAGGCTGCGACGGCGGATGAAGAAACGCCGGCAACGCAGAACGACGTGACAGACCTGCGAAACGGCATAGCCGTGCCTGATCTTAATGGTAAAGCCGGCGATGGAGTCATTGACGGAACCGGTGTTTACGATGAAACCGCAGCCGGCGCAAAAGTGCATGACGCAGACACGGCCAATCATGCCGGAAATGCGGCCAGTCATGACGCAGACACGGCCAATCATGCCGGAAATGCGGCCGATCACGACGCAGACGCGGCCCATCATGACGGAAACGCGGCTAATCACGACGCAGACGCGTCCGCATCCGCGGGTGCCGCGACTGACGTGAACGAGGAGAGGGACACCGTCACGCTCTGCATGGTTGGCGACGTGCTGCTTCATACGCCCGTGGAGGAGGCCTGCCGCATGGACGACGGGAGCTATGATTTCACGGGCATTTTTGACGGGACGAGGGACGCCATCAGTGAATATGACCTGGCACTGGTCAATCAGGAGGTCATCATAGGAGGAGAGGAACTGGGAGTTTCCGGTTATCCGGCGTTCAATGCTCCGTACGCGATAGGGTATGCCCTGCATGACGCGGGATTTGACGTAGTCCTGCACGCCACCAATCACGTAATGGACAAGGGAATGAAGGGCATCGACAACTGCCTGCATTACTGGGAGTCCGCGCATCCCGACGTGGAGGTTCTGGGCATCCATGACAGCCCGGAGGACCGTGATCACATAAGCATCATAACCGTAAATGGCATTGACGTGGCTTTTTTGAATTATACCTATGGAACTAACGGCATAGCCATACCGAATGACAGAAGCTTTTGCGTGGACCTGATGAGCGAGGACAGGGTGCTGAGTGACCTGGCGCGTGCCGAGGCGGAGGCTGACTTTACGGTGGTTTGTCCTCACTGGGGTACGGAATACAGGCTGGAGCCTGATGCATCCCGCGACGGAACTCTCGTATATTATTCTCTCGGCAATTTCGTTAACTGGACCTCGGGCACCGGTGAGGGCACGGCCAACCGCATGGTGGGCGGCATGGCCACCGTGGAGATCGGACGTGATGATGACGGCATCGTGAGGATCAAGGACTATGGCGTGACTGCGCTTGTCACGGACCTTCGCAAGGGTCAGGGAGGCGTAGTGACGTACAGGCTGGACGATTATGCGGAGGACCTGGCGCGCGACAATGCGATCAGGCTGCAGGATCCCTCTTTTTCGTATGAATATTGCGTCGACTTGTGCAATCAAGTATGGGGTAATCTTTGGGAGTGACCGTATCTTTTTTAGGTACGGGCGGCCGGCTTTATCACGGACAGCCAGGCGAAGGAGTTCATATCCAGAATCGCTGATCTGGACGGAAGCAGGAAATCGGAAATACTGAAGTAAAACGTTGTGTGCTTCAATACCACGAAGCATACGAATGAAAGCATATATCAGAACGTTTCCGAGCCGGAAAAGGCACTGACCGGGAAAAAGCAGGCATCGTTCCATTATTTTGACCGGGATGAGGACGGAGAAAAGGTATACCGGAAAGAGAAGAAAAGATACTTGGTGGAGCCGATGCCCCTTATCTTCAATGATGACAACTACTATCTGATGACATGGAATGCCAGGTACGAGGGCATTGCCAATTACAGGGTAGACCGGATGGATGAGGTTTCCGTGGAAGAGACCGGCGTGGTTCATGATAAGGAGCTGTGCAGAAATAAAGTTACAATATTGCGATGGATTTCTTGTCGAGAGTGCCATGATAAAATTGTGCGCATAGCGAGCTATGTAAGCAATTTTATCGTGGTGCTATCGGCAAGGAAGACAAGCAATA
>CALGGH010000258.1 GCA_937916415.1 uncultured Lachnospiraceae bacterium | reverse complement strand
GCCAGCCCTTGTAGATTCTGGTAAGTCCGGTCACCCCGTTTGCCCCCAGGTCCGTCAGTATGTCCCGTACGTCCTCGATGGTGGTCATGACCACTGCCGTGGTGGAAAGCAGCCATTCCTCACGTTCCGTGCCCAGGAAGTCAACCCTGGTGTGATAGGATGAGTCGGACCGTGCGATCTCGCCCGCCTCCAGCAGGTACTCCCTATATGCATTGGCCATGCCCGCATAGGTGGCATCATCTCCCGATAGGAAAATGAACCTTACCTGCAGGTCGCTATGGCTTCTGTCGTCCTCATACACGTGCAGCGATCCCGAAGTGGAGCTGGCACTCGTGGGCTGATTATACGTCCTGCGGAGAACGAACCTGGCATAGGCCCTGTTGTAGTCTATGCTGACTCCGTTGGGCATCACGTCTATGGACGCCCTTTCCTCGCCCTCTTCGACAATGCCGAGATAAGCCATCCCGTCACCGGTATGCGCGATGCCGTATATTGGGGCAAAAACCTCCTCCGAATCGGTCACCGTGCTGTACCTGTCCCAGAGCAGCGTTTCAGGCATGCTTTCCTCAAATCCGACGTCGGTGCCGTAGATTGTCCCCGAAAATCCGCTGGAAAAGCGGCCTTCCTTATTATTCAGGTACACCAGTGCCCCGTTTCCGTCCGGGATGAAGAGATAACCCTCCTTGTCATCCAGGTAAGATCCGCCCATGTACGGATATATCCGCAGGGTGCCGATATAATACTGCGTGCCGTCCTCCCGAATGGATTCCTCGGGTATGGAGGCCACCAGCCCTTCATCCGTCATCGACACGTTCAGAGTCACGCCGATCTTGAACCTGGTCCAGTATATCTCCGCCGAAAAACCGTCATCCGTAATCTTCAGGTTGACCGTGTTGTCGTCATTGACCAGGTCAGCCTGCGTCGTGTCGGAGTTGTTGTTGATCATGGTCAGGACAACGGCGGATTTCATGGCTCCCAGCCACATGTCGTTGTTACGGCCGTCGTCATAGCTGACGGAGGATTCCATGTATGCCCCGGTGGCCTTGTCCTCCACGACCACGGAAAGATCCGATTTATTGAGGTAGAGCCTGTAATTCGTGGTCTCATTCAGGTATTCATGGCCGTCGATCTCCACTCCGGGCTTGACTACTATTTCGGTTCTTGGTGCGGGAGCATCCGCGTCGGCGTCGTTTCCCGCAACGCCGTTCGCCGAAACGTCGGTCACCTGAGCGTCCTCCGTGGCCCGGCCCGCATCCTCGGCGGCATATGCCTTGATTGAAGTGCCATCAGCAGCCGGGGCCTGTCCAAATATCACGCCTGTGGTCAGGGACAACGCCACGATGGATCCCATCATTCTTTTGTTCAAAAGAGTTTTACGAGCCAATCCTATACACCGCCTCTCTGACTACCGACTGCAGGAAATCAAATACCTGAGCCCACAACACGTACAATATGAATGCCAGCAGGCATACGATCAGGATCGTAAAAAGCGTTAGCAGTATGATCTTCACCGTCTCGCCCACCGTGTAGTTGTTGATCTCCCTGATGGCGATCACTATCAGCACCGCCACCCACGTGATGGCTATGAACTTGCCGAAGTCCACGAAGAACTCTTCATTGTACGTAACCGCGTGGCTCAGCAGTATGATGAACGGCATCAGCACTATATAAGGACCAAAGCTGTAGATGAAGGAGCAATAGATGTCCTTAAGCTTGCCCTCGCCGTCGTTGATGGTGCACATCAGATAGTTGCATCCGACCACGAGTACCAGTACCACCAGTATCAGACCCAGGTCCGAAAGCACGTCATAGGAACCCTCACGCACGGTCTTGAACAGGAATCCGCAGAAGTACTTGTTGACCACGTACAGGATCATGATGCAGGCCAGCAGCACGTTGGCCGAAAGCACGGATACGCGGCCTTCCCTCTTGATGCCGTAGCAGCCGTCGATCGGATGCCTCATGAAGTAGAACACGTACCTGATCTGTCTGATCAGCCTGATCTCTCCAAGCTTAGACAGGGCTGCCCTCGGTCCGTCCAAGACATGCCTGCGCTTGTCCAGCTGCCTGATCACCGCATTCAATGCCACCAGCAGCAGGATCATGATCACTATCACTGTCAGGTGCCTGCGCAGCCAGTTGTTCCTGATCTCCCAGAATGCGTCAGAATAGGTGTCCAGATCCTTGCTGAGCCTGGCATACCTGAGCGCGCCCTCATAATCCTCTTCCTTGTAAAGGGCCTTGCCCATGGCCATGTTCGCGTAGTCGAACAGGTTGTTCATGGTCAGTACCTGCGTCAGAGGCACCTTGCTCTCCTGATACCTGCCCTTTGAAAAAAGATACAGTGCCTCATGGAGATAGCCGGTAAACTCAGTGGGCTCAAAAACCTGGATCTGAGCCTTGTCGGAATCCAGGACGTATAGCTTGTCGTCACTGCCCACCTGGATCGCTTCCGCCTTGGTGGACAGGCCTATGCGCTGCTGTCCGTCGTCCTTGCCTCCGAACACAAAGAGCAGCTCGCCCTCGTTATTGTATTCGTATATAAAGCCCTGCTGCGATACGATGAAGCAGTTGTCATGATTGCCGACGGCCACTGCAGCAGGCACCTGCTCGTAGGTGTCGGGCTCCATCATGTTGACGCCGGCAATGTTCAGCCTCTTTAGGGTATCGTTTTCCTCTCCCCTGGTGACGGTATAGATGATGCCCTTCTCGTCTATCGCCATGTTGTCAGGCGTCGATGGTATGTTGGATCTCATCTTGGCACGCTGCGCATCCGTCAGGATCGCCCGCCAGATGATGGTCAGTATCGAACTGTTGGTGGCATTGGTTCCGAAGTATCCCAGGAAAGTGCCTCCATCCACGGGACTGATCTCCACAATGCCATTGGTGTTGGACTCGCAGATCACGTACATCGTGCCGGAGGAATTGACCACTATCTTGAGCGGCAGGAAGTCATTGGTCTCGCCGTACATGGGCACGTCGGGCCTGCCATACGTATTGATCAGCCGTCCGTCGGCGTCAAAGACCTGAACCAGCTTGGCGTCCCTGTCAGCCACGTAGCAGGTGCGATCCTCTGTCACGTAGATACCGCGGGGTCCTGCCAGCACGTCTTCCCCGAATGATCCGAGATACTCACCCTCCAGGTTGGAAACCAGCACGCGGCGGTTACCGCTGTCCAGCACGTATATCGTGCCGTCGTCCAGGATCGTGAAATCCGTGGGGCCGCTCATGGCTTCCTCACCGATCTTGGTTATGGTCTCATAGGGCAGGTAGGCGGTCTGAGTCGCTGACACGCTGCCGTATCCGTCCACCGTAAACGTGTTGTAGGGTGTGTCGGCCCGAACGGTCATCACTTCCCCTGTCAGGGTAAGGATGATGCCCGCGATCATGGTAAGCGCCAGGATGGCCGCCACTGCCGCATTATGCTTTTTTCTCGTTCGTTTGTTTGACATGCTTACTTGATTCCCGAATGCGCCATCGTGTTCATTACGTTCTTCTGCAGGATGCAGAACAGTATCAGGTTCGGCAGGAACATGATCAGCGATGCAGCTGCCGCGATTCCCTGTCCTGCCACCGTGTTGGTCGTAGTGGTGCTCGTGAGCGTGTTCATGTAGAATGCCAGGGACTTCATGGCATCGTCATTGACGTAGTAGTTGCTGGTCTCTAAGTTGGTCCATACCTGCTGGAAGACCAGGATGGCCGCGGTCGCTATCGCGGGCTTGATCAGCGGCAGGATGACCTTGAGGTATATCTGCCATTCCTTGGCACCGTCCATGTATGCGGCTTCTATAAGAGAATCCGGCACCTGATCCACGAACTGCTTGATCAGGAAAAGTCCCACCGGCAGTGCTATCAGGGGAAGTATCTCCGCCCAGTAGGTATCGATCATGCCCAGTTTGTTGACGATCAGGTACCTGGGGATCATGACCGCACAGGACACAAACATCAGCGCTATCTGGTTGATCTGCATCATCAGGTTGCGTCCCTTGAACTTAAGCTTGCTCAGCGCGTATGCTGCCATGGTGGAGAAAAGCAGGGATCCAAAAACGACCGCCACAGTGATGAATATAGAGTTGAACACGTATTTGCTCAAAGGTATTCCCGCGGAGCGCGATGCCTTGATCAGCTTGCGGAAATTGTCCAGCGTGGGATGCAGCGTTATGAACTTGGGCGGGAACGCGAACAGCTCCTCCATGGGCTTAAACGCATGGAAGATGATGAATATGATCGGGAGTCCCGTCAGGAGCAGCAGGGGCAGGATGATCAGATATATCTTGATCTGACCCCTGTCAAAGCTGTCCGGATTCATTCTGTGTCCTTTGTATGCTGCCATTGTTTTCCTCTCGAATGTTTTAGTCCTTCTCTCCAAATAGCTTCGTGGAGAATGACGAGAATATCTGTACTATCAGGAGCAGTACCACCGATACCGCGGCCGCGTATCCCATCTCATATCTGATGAAGCCGTAGTCCTCTATGTGGTTTACTATCAGCTGCGCCGCGTATCCCGGAGTGGGGTTGCCCGCCAGCAGAGTCGCGATCGTGCCGTTCTGGAACGCTCCGACTATCTGCATGACCGCGGCAAAGAGCATCTGCGGCTTCATGCTGGGTATGGTTACGTAGATCATTTCCTGAAAACGGTTCTTGACCCCGTCGATGGCGGCCGCCTCGTACAACGACTCATCCACGTTCAGAAGTCCGGCAAGTATCGACAGAAAGCCCACGCCCATGCTGCTCCAGAGTCCTATGATGATCACTATGGGCAGCAGATAGTTGGTGTTGACCAGCCATATCACGGGCTCGTTGATCACGCCGATGTCCATGAGCCAGCTGTTGACGTATCCGGTCTGATCTCCGGTAAACATTATCTTCCAGAGAACCGTCATGGCCACGCCCGTGGTCATGCTGGGACTGTAGAGGATCAGCGCGAAGACCGTGCGCGGCACCTTGGTCAGGTTGGCCAGTCCCCATGCCAGCAGGAACGAAAGCACGTATCCGCCCACGCCGACTATCAGCGCATACTTCACGGTGTTGGGCAGGACGTACTTCATGAATACATCATCGCCGGTCACCAGGTTTATGTAATTGAGAAATCCCACAAAGCTTGGAAGCTGGATCGCATTGAAATTGGTGAATGACAGTATCACGGCCATGATCACGGGTGCCAGGATGAATACTATGAAAAGTATTGCATAGGGCGCCGTGAACACGTATCCGTTTTTGTTGGAATTCATCCTTTGTCCTACTTTGGATTTGTTGTTAGCCATTTATGTTTTCTCTCCGGTCACCGGATCCTTCGCTCCAAACGGCAGTGACACCTGCCATTCACGCTCAGGATGACGCGACTCATCTGTTCAATATGCTTCTGACCTGCTCCACGGATGGCGTCACGTAATTCTCCAGCACGTTGCCTTCGTTATCTATGTAGCCGAATTCCTCCAGCTTGCGCTCGGTCTCACGTCTGACGGTCTTGGCGGCCTCATCCACGCGGGATCGTATGGTATCACCGTTTACGACTATGTCGTTGTAAGCGTTGGAGGTCTCTCGTTCCATCATGTAACTGCCAAGCAGTCTGGGAGCCTCCAGTATGTACTGCGCCTGTTCCATGATCACGTCCTTGTCGGAAGTGGGATACGGCAGCATGGAAAATGCCTCCAGGTTTGCCGTGGGCCAGATGTATTCGTCTCCGTACATGATCTGAAGCTTCTGTCCAAATTCTGCCTGGACTTCGGCAGAGGACCACCAATCCATGAACGTCCAGGCCTGAAGCTCGCGTTCATCATTGGAGGAGAACATTACCGTACTCTCCGCTCCGCCGGACATGTACCTGTATATCTCTCCGGTCGAGTCATCCCTGATGCCGGGCACCAGGGCTATGCTCCATGAATTGGCTATCTCGGGCGCAGCGTTCAGTATCAGGTTGTAGGAATTGAAGTCCGCTATGCCCAAGGGCAGGTCCCCGTTGCGGAAATGCTGGTAGAAATTCGGCACGTCCACGGGCAGGTCATACAGCGTAAACAGCTCGGTCAGCTGGGTAAAGCCCTCCACCGTGGCCTCTGAATCCAGGTCTATGTCCAGGGCCGTGTCTCCGTAGAGCCTTCCTCCGTTCTGAAAGATCAGCGGCGTGGTGCCATGGAAGTTGCGCATGACCAGCATGGGCGCCGTCTGATAGTATACGTTCAGTCCCCTCATCTGGAGGTCAGGCAGCATGCCGATCAGGTCATCCATGGTATCAGGTGCGCTCAGTCCCAGCTTGTCCAGTATGTCGGTGCGGCAGAACAGCACGTAGAAGTTCATGGTCTCGGGCAGCGAGTAGAGTCCGTCGCCGACCACCGAAGGAACCAGCAGTCCGTCGCTGTAGCGTCCAAAGACTTCCTTGTAATTGTCAAATTTGGTCAGATCCACCAATGCTCCCCTGATGGCCAGGTCAAAGGGTATCGAATAGTTGATGCCGGTCGCTATGTCGGGGGTGTCTCCGGAAGCATTGGACAATATGAGCTTCTGGGCATCAGTCATCAGGGACAGGTCAACCTGGATACCGGTTTTCCGCGTAAATTCCTCGTCGATCATCTTCTGCATGATCTCGACGTACTGCCTCGGGCGGTTCACCCACACCTGAACGTGAGACTCATCGGTGTTGCTGGCCGAGTAGGACTGGCCAAAGAACGAATTGACGAATCTGCTCACGTTCAGGGATATGCCCTTGGCAAAGCCGAGTCCCTTGGGCAGCCGGGCCCCTTCCTGATAGAAAAAGATCTTGTCAATGGCCAGGTCGTTGTCACCGATCAGGTCCACGAAATTGGCGATCTGTGTATTGATGGAGTTGACGCTGGTGGAAAGCTCGTCCACGCGATAAACCAGTTCATTGGGTTCCTCGGCCAGCGACTCCAGCTGATTGGCCGCGATCAGCAGATAGGAAAATGCGGCGACGTCCTCGCCGGACTCAACCTCCGCATAGGGAACGGCCTGCTCGGTGATCTCGCGCAATTCGTCCACCCATCCGTAAAGCCTGTCCTCCAGGTCGGGAATGTATCTGGTCAGCTTCAGATCCCTGTATTTGTCCTTGTTGGTGCCGGCGATCTTGGTGACCTCCAGTGAGAGGTCGCTGATCCCACTCATGATCCCGTCCACCGCTTCGAGGGCATATCGTATCTTGTCCTCGCTGATGGTCAGGGTCACCGTATGTTCTCCCGGCGTCAGGTGTATCAGTACGTTTTCTCCCTCGGGAGTTGTGATGGTCCTCGTGACGTAACTGGTGGCTGCCCTCACGTGATTGCCCTGCAGCGCCTGATTCGGAATCCTGCCGTCTATGGCTATGTCCAGGAATACCGGGAAATCGTTCTTTTCAGACTGGCGATAGTTCATCGCCATGAGATAGTCCCCCTCCTGCTCCACGCCAAACAGGTACGTGACGGACTGGCCGGCTTCGTTGAATGAGTCCTCGTCTATGACGTTCAGCACCTTTTCCTTGGCCGAAATGGGCGTAATGCTGCGGTCAAACTCTCCAACCGCGTGGATCGAGGAGCTGTTCCTCTGATAGAAGTCCTCTGCCTCTATGGTGATCAGGGCTGATCCTGTGGCGGAGCCTCCCCCCTCATAGGCAGGTATGTCCTCGGGTGCGCAGAGGGTGAGGTTGCCCAAAAGCAGCATTCCCTCCTTGACGCCTATGTCAAAGACGTGCTCTCCGGCTTCCAGCTGTACCAGCAAAGGCTCGCTGTATCGATAGCTGGAATCTCCGAGTCTCTTGGTCTCCCATCTGATGAGCTTGTCCGGCAGGGACACGATCTCATTGCCGTATCTGTCCAGGTCAGCCTCCTCTTCCTGTACCCAGGTGGTCTCAAACACCAGGCTCATGGCTTCATAGAATGGGAAACTGCCGTCAACGGCAAAGGACAGCTCTATCGGAAGTATCGAAGCGTCATATGACAGATAATCAAATGAAATGTTGTATAGTGCGGTCTCCGGTACGTTCACCTGCAGTTCCAGGCTGTCACCATGAGACACGTCGGCCACGCGGCCCGCGGCATATCCCCTGACTTCATCCGTGAGAAAAGAAACGGAGTCTCCTGATAATGACCCTTCCATGTCAATGACGACATCGCTGCCGCCGTATACGGGTGCGTCGTATCCGGCACTGACGGAGGTATAATTAGTTGAAAGTCGTTCAGAACCGTAGCCGGCCTCCGCGGATACGCCACCGGCGGCTGATCCCCTGCTTCCTGCGGCTGCCGTTTCCGATTCGGAAGCCTCTGCCAACGGATCGGCAGCACCTTCTGCCGCAAATAAGTCAGCAGGGTTCTCCAGCGCCGTACCCAGCACGATCACGGCCGTCATCCCAAGTGCCGTCATGCGGCGGGTCAGCCGAAGGGCATTATTCTTTTTCCAATTCCTGTTTCTTTTCATGTCCGTTAAATATGTTGGGATCCGCTTTATCATGCTGCCCAAACCGGATTGCGCAGCCATGGATTTTCGGGACGTTATCCATTTCCGGGTTCCGTGACTTTCTGCCTTTGCCATATAATTTTGGCATAAGCTTAAATAAATTGCATATTTTAGGTTTTGCTAAAGTATTTTACTTTATTTGTTTTTTAATATACAACCATGTTTTGCAAAAGACAATACAGTATGTCACTTTTCGCTATAATACACAAAAACAAAAATCCTTTTTTTGTACTTTTGACAATTCTAAAATATTTTATTGAAACTTAAGAACAAAGGTTATATATTTAGCTTGAATTAAAATACTGCATAAGAGGTTATAACCATGCTAATAATTTCTTCACCCGATGAGGGCCTGGAACTCTTTAAGACTCTTGGTTCCGAAGTCCGCATCGACATCATCAAGCTTCTGCTCGCCAACAAGAAGATGAACCTAAACGAGATCGCCACCGGCCTGGGGATCACCAACGGTGCGCTGACCAGTCACATCAAAAAGCTGGAGACCGTCGGACTGATCACGATATCCAGCGAGGCCGCCGGTCATGGCAACCAGAAGCTCTGCTCCTTAAACAGGGACAAGATACTGATCGATTTCGAAACTCCCGAAAAGACCGCGAACGTCATGAACGCCAGCATCAAGGTCGGGCACTATTCGGATTACGACGTCTTTCCCACCTGCGGGCTTTCATCGGCCGACGCCATCATCGGCGAGGTGGACGACACCAGGTATTTCTCGCATCCGGGACGCTACAACGCCGACATACTGTGGTTCACCAAGGGCTACGTGGAGTACGAGATCCCGAACTTCATTCCCGCGGGCCAGAAAATCACCCAGCTGATGATCTCGGCCGAGCTGTCGAGCGAGGCTCCCGGAGTCAACTCCGCATGGCCTTCGGACGTTACTTTTTCACTTAATGACAGGGAGATCGGCATGTGGACCTCTCCCGGCGACTTCGGCGACGTGAGGGGGATCTTCACTCCCGAGTGGTGGTATCCCAACTGGAACCAGTACGGACTGCTCAAGATGATCGTCATCGGCAGGGACGGAACCTTCCTGGACGGCCGGCAGATCTCGGACGTGTCGATCGACGAGTTCGACCTCGACCACTCCAGCAAGCTGCGTTTCCGCTTCGCTGTCAAGGATGACTCCGAGCACGTGGGCGGACTCACTATCTTCGGTTCGACCTTCGGCAACTACGCGCAGGACGTCAGCGCGAGCATAAGTTACACGGACGCATAAAAAACGGGGACGGTTCTTCGATGCGAAGAACCGTCCCCGATCCTTTTTTCTTGCTTCTTACTTCTTAAGCCTTACGCTAACCACGCTGCAGGCGGGCAGGGTAACCTTCACGCCTGAGTCTGACTTGGCATACCCCTTGAACTCTTCTTCCTTCACTACGTCGGGAGCCTCGAAGGTGTTGTGCGCATCCATCCTGCCGGTAACCACGGATGCCGCGCATACGTCATATGCGACACCGTCCTTGATCAGGCAGACTTCCACGTCTTCTGCCGCTTCCAGGGAATTGTTGGTCATGGTGATGGTGATTACGCCGTCAGCATTTTCGGATACGGACTCGAAGACCTTAGGCAGCTCATTCTTGCCGCTGCCGACAGTTCCGTTATCCAGAAGCGAGCTGTCAAGCAGCGTCGCGCCCTGATGATCGGAATACATGCGGAATACCGCATAGGTAGGAGTCTTGATCATCTTTTCGCCTTCGGTCAGCATCACCGACTGCAGCACGTTGATCAGCTGCGCGATGTTGGCCATCTTTACGCGATCCGAATGCTTGTTGAAAATGTTCAGCGTCATGCCGGCCACAAGCGCGTCGCGCATGGTATTCTGCTGATACAGGAATCCGGGGTTGGTGCCGGGTTCAACGTCAGTCCAGATGCCCCACTCGTCAACCACCAGGCCGATCTTTTTGTCCGGATCAAACTCATTCATGATGTTGCCGTGCTTGTTGATGAGTTCTTCCATGTAGTAACCGCGCTTAAGCGTCTGATAGAAGACCTCTTCGGTAAACTGAGTCGCGGAACCCTTGTAGTTCCAGTCGTCCTCGGTCTCGGGCAGCGTGTAATAGTGCAGTGACAGGCCGTCCATGAATCCATGTACGTGCGGCGGCGTGTGATCAAAGCAGGTCTCTAACACCTTGCGGGTCCAGTTGTAGTCATCCACGTTGGGTCCGCAGCAGATCTTTTTGATCGGGCTTGCTCCGGCATATCCGCGCACATAGGTCTGATACCTGCGATATTCGTCGGCGTAATGCGTAGGACGCATGTTGCCTCCGCATCCCCAGTTTTCGTTGCCGACGCCCACGTAATCCACGGTCCAGGGATCTTCATGACCGTTAGCCTTACGCAGGTCAGCCATGGGCGATACGCCCTTGAAGGTGATGTACTCGACCCACTCGCTCATCTCGCGCACGGTGCCGCTGCCCACGTTCATGTTGACGTAGGTCTTGCAGCCCAGCTGTCTGCACAGTTCAAAGAATTCGTGCGTGCCGAAGCTGTTGTCCTCAACGACGCCGCCCCAGTGGGTATTGATCATCTTTTTGCGCTTTTCCTTGGGACCTACGCCGTCCATCCAGTGATACTCGTCCGCGAAGCATCCGCCGGGCCACCTGAGCACCGGGATCTTCATCTCCTTCAGCCCCTCTACCACGTCGGTGCGCATGCCGTTTACGTTAGGGATGTCGGAATCTTCACCAACGTAAAGCCCTTCGTAAATGCACCTGCCCAGATGCTCGGAGAAGTGTCCGTAGATCTCGGGCGCGATGGCGCTCTTTTTGATTTCGTTGTTGATAATGAGTTTTGCCATTAAATACCTCCTGAATATAAAAATCACGTTCCGGCCGTCATGCCATCTATGATGTACTTCTGGAAGAGCAGGAATATCACGAATATGGGCAAAATGCCGAACATTGATCCGGCGATGAGCACGTCGTAATTGTTTCCGTAGGGCGTCAGCAGGGTGTTGAGTCCGATGGGAAGCGTGAACTTCTGTGCGCCCTTCAGTACGAGCAGGGGCCAGAGGATCGCGTTCCAGGCTCCCATGGCGCTCAGGAGCTCCTTGGGCAGTCCCGACAGGTATTGCCTGAAAAAGAATATCGTCGAGGCGCTGCACAGTCCCGTGATGATGACTCCCACGTAGGTGTCGATCAGGTGCAGGGCGATGATCTCCTTGTACATGGGGAGCATCAGTATCTCAAACGGCACCATCATCGTGGCGATGACCAGCGTAAAAAGCAGGTTCTTGAGCCTGAAATCATACATCGTCAGTCCGTATGCCACGAAATAGCAGATGATCAGCGTCAGCACTACCGAGAAGAACGTGATCAGCAGCGAGTTCTTGTACCACATGAAATACTTGCGGCTGTCCTCATTTCCGCCAAAAAGGTATGCGTAGTTGGACAGGGTCATCGTGGATGGATTCAGGTCTATCGCCAGACCCTTGCGGATCAGTTCGGTACCGGGCCTGAACGAGGCCATCAGGCCTGCCAGCAGGGGAAATGCTATCACGATGCAGAGCACTGCAAACAATCCCGTGCCCAAAATAGATTTTACTATGTGTGAAGGAGTATGCGTAAGGTCTTTTTGTTTCGTATCAGCCATGATCAATCCTTCTTAAACGTGCCGTTCATGATCAGCTGGGCAAAGTTGATGATCAGCGCCACGATCAGCAGTACGACTCCGACGGCACAGGCATAACCCATGTCATTTTTCTCGATTCCTCTCTTGTACAGGTATCCGACAATGGTCAGTCCGATGTTGTTGGGCGAAGAATTGCCGGCCCATAATATGTAGGACTCCAGGAACATCGCAAGTCCCGCATAAACCGATATCGTCAGCACGTATATCGTGGTAGGCTTGAGCAGCGGCAGGGTAACGCGGAAAAACTTCTGCACCGGGGATGCCCCGTCAGTGTCGGCCGCCTCATACAGGCTGGGATCGATCGCCTTTAATCCGGACTGGAAGTACAGCATGTTCACGCCCGTCCACCTCCAGCACTGATCAAAGTTGATCAAAAGAACCGTCCCCATGATCAAAATGACCCACTGACTCCGTCCCCGAGGGTCATTATTGATATTTAAATACCGGACGATCATTCCCGTCCCAGTTCACTACCATCAAAAATGCATGGCGATTCGGGTTATACAGCGGATCGCCTTCTATTTTGGATTCGGTGCGCGCGTGATAGACCATTATGTCACGTCCGTCCTCGTCCTTTACGAAGGAATTATGTCCCGGACCATACAGACCAAGCTTCGCATCGGTCTGAAGCACCGGATGCCTTTCCTTTTTCCAGTTCAGGGGATCCAGCAGGTCGGTACCGCTCTTTGCACTCAGCATGCCCACGCAATAATCCGCTCCGGTTTCGCTGGCCGAATACGTCAGGTACAGGTTGTCTCCGCGCTTTATCACGCCGGGACCCTCGTTGACCCAAAATCCGATTCTCTCCCAGTCATAATCAGGAGTCGTGAGCAGAACCTGCACGGTCTTTAGCTTGCAGGCAGTTTCCATCCTGGCGATATAGAGGTTGCTGATCTGCTTGCCCACGCCGACCTTTTCGGCCCAGACGTAATAATGCTCCCCGCCGTCCTCAAATATCGTCGCATCCAGCGAAAAAGCCCTAAAAGAAAACTCGTCGTTGTCGGCACACTGCATCGGTCCTCGCTCGATCCACGGATCCTCGTACGGATCCTGCCCGGTACACTCCAGCACGTAAGGACGGATTTTCCAGACGTCATCCTTTTCTCCGCCGGCAAAGTAAATATAATACCTGCCAAACACGTAATGCATTTCGGGCGCCCAGATATGCTTGCTCATGGGACCGCTCTCATGACAGGTCCACAGCGTCCGCTCTTCAGCATCGGCCAGGCCCGTCAGCGTCTCCGACCTGCGCAGCACTATGCGGTCATACTCCGGAACCGACGCCGTAAAGTAATAGTAATCCCCGTATTTGGTCACAAAGGGATCTGCCCTCTGCAGTATCCATGGCTTCAGATAATCAAAACTGGCATCCATTATGCTCTCTCCTTCAATACTTCTTTTGATCAGGGGTGATCAGGGGGACGGTTCTTTTGATCAACTCTGATCAAGGGGACGGTTCTTTTGATCAAACGATCACAAACCTGCTATCCATCCCATTGGCTTACTATGGTTTTTGATTTTCCAAATTATTTTAGTATCCTCTAAAAGAGTATCATGGAACGCCGCTTTCTGCAATTATCAAAACACTACATATATTTCCCGAATGTTTTGTGCGTATTGTAAGAGTACTCCGGGGACAGTTCCTGCATCGGGAGAGTGCACCGAGGGGGATCAAGGGGATCCACTAACTCCGTCCCCGAGTGTCATTATCTCCACAAGAGGCCCAATATCGGATTCTTTCCAATCCTAAACTTGAGGACGTATGCTCCGGAATAGCCGTTCAGGCCACGCAAGCGTACAGTGGCCGTCCCCGCTTTGTAATTGGATGTGTACGTGCCCTCTACGATTTCGAAGTCCTTGCCATAGTTCAGGGGCTTGTACACCTTGCCAACCCTGACGTTCACCTTGGAACTGCCGTCATCATTAAGGAAGTCCTCCTGCTCCAGCGTGACCGGACTACCCTGATAATCCTTGGCAATGGAATCCACTTTCAATCCCGTAAAGTTCACTCCCCCGACAGTATAGCTTACGGTAATCTTGTTTGTTCCATTTGCGCCCGTCGCAGAATATGCTCCTTTGCCGGTAATGTCCACCATGATGGTGCCCGGCTCGCTGATCACGCTCTTTTGGGTCAGAATTTCGGGTGCACTTTCGGTACGCATCAGCTTGTAATCTCCAACCACGTAATCAGTTCCTTCCTTAAGCATTACCCCATTGGAATCGAAGATCAGGGGCTTGGAAAGCCACGCCCCGGCCCTGGTGCCCGGCGTCTTGTCCGGCACGTATGCGGTCACCTCATCCAGGCTTTTGGGCAGTATGACGAAATTTTTCGTCACTTTCCCGCTAAAACTTCCCTTGCCCAATATCGTGATGAGCGGAGCCTTGCTGCCGTTTGCACCGCCCACAGCGCTGACTGCAGAATTGTTGGCATACCTGACCACGTAATCCACGCCCTCGCGAAGTGTCTGATTGCCATACTTGATGCCGACCGATGGCTTGGTTCCGCCTTTTTCATAAGGCGTCTCTATGATTGTTTCGTCCATTTTTTCCTTGGTGCCCACCGTCATGCCATCAATCTCGTAATCCAGGTCAAGGGACATCTCAAAGTTCACGGAAATTATCTTAAACGTCCTTTTGATCACTCCTACGTATCTGCCCCGACCCTGGATGACCATCGTGGCCTTGCCGGCAAATGTGTTTCTGTCATATGAAACCGCATAGTCACTGCCTGAATTCAGTCTGTTCCCATTTATGGTGATAACAGGCTCCGGCGTTTTGGGAGTGCCGTCATACATCACGTCCCCGATGTCATCCACAGTAGCCTTCCTGATGTCAGTACCGTTTATTTTGTAAAATGCCTTTTTGCTTCCATAGCTGATCTTATCCACGCCGCTTATTACGACCGTAGCGGTGCCGGCATCTTGATTGTTCACGTAACTAACGACGTACTGTTCATCGGTTAGGACAACCTGCTTTCCGTTCACTTTGGCCGTTACGGTCAGCTCATCGGGGCTCAGCGTTATGTTTGTACCCGTATAATCCTTTGACTTGGGCACTTTTATCTTGGCCGCGCCTAAATTGATCAGCCCCTTTTCCCCCGCATCATATACATGGAGAACGATGCTCCTGCCGTCTGAATAATTGCCGCATCCGCGGAGGGTCACCTGATGAGCTCCCGCCTGACGGTATGAGTCGGGCATGGTCGTAACGTCAGGATATGCCAGCTCATAATCCCTGCCCTCGACAAGCTTTTGCTTGCAATAGGTAACCACCGGCGAAACCTTTAGTTCATTGCCCGTATATGCAATCCACTGGTCATCGACCGATATGCCGCCATCCGTGAGCGGCCTGGGCAGTATCGTGAAATACAGCTGAACCTTTCCGGCGTAAGTACCCTTGCCCTTCACTGTCACCGTGGGGGCCACCGTACTGTCAAATCCCTCCTGTCCTTCAGCAAAAATGTATGCATTTACGTTATTTTTATATGACAAAGAATAATCCGTGCCGCGCCTGAGCAATGTGCTGCCGCTGTATACGTTTAATATAGGAGTCAGCTTAGTCCCGGTAAAACAGGGCTGCTCCACGAGCTCGGCCGTCAGCGGTTCGGCTGTCGCTCCCTTTTTCCAATATGCATAAAGCTCCTGCTGACTGCCCAGCACGGTGTCAGCAGTGACTTTTTCGCCGCGTCCCTTGCGTGCGGTATACCAGCCTGCGAAAACATGTCCCTCCCACTCGGGCTCAATGCCTGAGAGTGCGGACAACGGCACACCATAGCGTACCTTGATCTCCCGGGTTGTTCCGGCTTCATCCTCATAATTGAGCGTCAGGGAATCCTTCACCGTAATGGCACAGTTCGCGACGTATTTGTCTGCCTTGAGCATAACGGTTGTCTCACCTGCCGCTGCCGCGGTCACCGTGACCGCCCGTTTACCTTCATCTAACTGAACGGATGCCACGGAAGAAGCTGTGCTCACGGCCGATGCCTCATGCGCCAGCGCATCCTCAGGATCGTATGTAAAAATCAGATCCATTATCTGACCCACATACAGCCTCGCCGAATTCTGCTCAAGGGTCAGGCCCTGTACGGAAGGAAGTACCTTGACCGTACACTTCCTGGTGAATTTGCCTACCGTGGCCGTAATGACGGCGTTGCCCTTGCCGACCGCCTTGACCAAGCCGTTTTCCACGGTGACTACTGACATGTTATTGCTGCTCCAGGTAACGGCTCGATCATCCGTAGTGTTTTCGGGCTCATAGCTGACCTGAAGCAGTGCCTCATCATCCTGCAAAAGCTCGACCGTCTCCTTGTCCAGGTTTATCCCGGTCATCGGCACGTGTCTGGCTATGTCATCCACTCCAAAGCCGTATGCACCGCCGGATCCTTCTGCGACCAGGCGAATGCGCACGACGCTTCCGGGCACGTTGACCGTCCTGCCGGCCAGCTCATCTCCGGAGTATTTACCGACTTCCTTGCTTTCTGCATCATACACGTACAGATAATCACCGCTTGCCAGCTTGGTTTCGGCGTTAAACTTTACGTCCAGGGATTCAGCGTCCTCCATCCTGTATATCCAGGCGACGTCGGATCCGTTAGCATATGGATGATCACTGCGTACTTCTGATGCCGAACTGACCCTATGCGTCACGTCCGCCATCGTCCTGGCCATTTCTACGTCAGCAAACGTGACCACGTAGTCTATCACCGCGGGGTTACCTTCCACGGTCTCGAGGCCTTCAACTCTGACTTCATAATCACCGTCAAACTTGCTGATGCCCTGATATGCCGGACGAAATATCAGGCAATAGTAGAGACCGCCATACCCACCATCGTCAAGCGTATAATAATTGGAAGTTACAGAGTATTCCGTGCCCGTATCGTTATCAAAATCCCATGTCCTGCCCGTCTGAAGGTCCTTGAGAGTGATCCTAAGCTTGGAACGATCAGGTGTCTTGAAGGTAGTGGAAGTCCAGCCTCCGGCATTCAGGCTGATTGACCATGGCGTGTTCACCGGAAAAGAGTCCGACAGATTGTTGCCGGAGGCCGGCCATGCCACGTAATCCAAATCAGTTATGTCTGACGACCGTACCCCTTCACCCATGACGCGAATCGCCGTATAATAAGAGAAGGCTCTGTTTGCAGTGCCCGCTCCCATGGTCTGGGTAAAAGGATCCAACAGCCATCGGCGGTGCCCTACCCTGTCAATATTAGAACTGTCCTTATCCTCCATCTGACCGGTGACCGCCACCTTCATTGCACCTTGCGCGTCATATCCTCCACTACGCGAAAGATTGCTGTGGCTGGTGGCATAGTACCCCTTTTGGTAATCTTCGTCGCTCATGCCAGATGGCTGAGAGGGAGTATGAGAAAACTGATTGCCGATGGCAAGGGTCAGGGCGCCCCAGGCCGCGCTCTCATTAAGTGATGAATCCAGGGATATGGGCTGAACTCCTGCCATGAGCCTGTAATAGTTTATGTATTTTTTGACATATTCCGCCGCGTCATCGGTAAGCGTGCCAATATGATAGCCGGGCGTCGAAAGGGACGGCTCAGTCTCATATAGCTGGGGAATCGTTCCAATGTTCTCATAGGCCGCCGCCAGCTCCTTCATGGTTGGCTTGTGAATGCTCTTTACTCCTGATTCGCTAAGGAAGACCGTCTCAAGCGGAGTATCGGAATCCGTGGCAGATGGATCCGCTCCGTCCTCCCTGAGCGCATCAACGTGATCATCCATGATCTCCTCAACCGGCTCCGCCAAAAGAAACGTCGCGTAAGGATCCATTTCCTCCGCGTAATCTCCGGCCTCGCTGTCCGGGTATGCAATCTCCGCTGATGACTCCGTCTCCTCAGCATGCACCGGCATTCCCATCGACGTCACGATCAGGATTACCGCCAGCAGCCATGACATTAGCATTTTACATTTTTTTCTCATTTCAGCACCTCACACCTGTACTATCTGATCATGGGGACGGTTCTTTTGATCAACTTTGATCAAAAGAACCGTCCCCATGATCAAAATGACCCATTGACTCCGTCCCCGAGGGTCAGAATTCCCCGAGTAACTAATGAACATTATACCACGAACGTAAAAAATGAGAGGATCCTTGATGATCCTCTCACGAAATTCATTTAACTATAATGCCTCCGGCGTATGCGCACGGATCTTGTGAGGAAATATGCCGCTAAAGCGGCCAAAATCCCGTGCAGTAAACGCCAAAGTAAAAAGAACTTTGTCGTTTACTATGAAATCCAAATCCACGTGGATTTACCTTACGCCTCATGCTCATGTCTCTTGCGGCTGCTGACGTATGCTCCGCCGACTCCGGTGGCGATGCCCATCAGGATCAGGTACATGGCCATGTTGCTGGAATCGGAGGTCTGTGCGTCACGCCTTGCGCCGAGCACTCCTGCGTTGGCTGCGGCAACCCTGGCTCCAAGTACGGAGGAAGCGTCTGCCTCTATGCCCCTGGATGCGCCAAGCACGTCAGCAGGATTGGCCAGCGGAACTGCCTCATCAGGTATGTCCGTGGTGTCATTGGTTATCGGGGTAGCGTCCAATATGCTCGGAGGAGTGGTCATGTCAGGTGACATGGTCACGGTAGCGATAGCAGTCGTGGTCGGGGTGTCACCGGCAGGCGTCACGGCCGCAGGCTCTCCTGCATCGGGAGTGGATTCTCCACCGGTAGTGGGCTCTCCGCCGGTAGTGTCCTCGCTACCGGGCGCAGCTGCTGCCTTAACGGTCAGGGTACCCAGCTTCTCAACTACTATATAGTTATCCGACAGTGCGCTGCCCCATTCGATCGAGTAAGTGTTGGAGCTGGATCCGACTGCGGTCTGTGATCCCGTAGCTGCAACCGTCACGAGTGCCTGATCCTTGGCTGCAAGTCCGCTGACGCTAACTCCGGCCGTCAAAGGCTGCCCGTTATAGGTCTTGGATGCGCTCTCGGTCTCTATGGTTATGACTGCAGGCGCTACCACTATGTCTGCCTGACTGTAATCGTACGTGATCGACAGTGACTTAGTCACGTCGGCTCCGGTCGCAGTATCTATGATGCTGAGCTTGCTGACCACGGCCCTGGTCTTGCCTACGTCCGTACGCGTCGTATCTGATTCCGCTGCCGCAACGGCATATCCTGCGGGAAGTCCGGCTGCTCCAAGGTTTGCAACCTCTCCGGAGGCGGATGCTGCTCCGCTAACTGCCACGGTGGCACCATGAGCAGTGCCGTCGTATACGTGCGTTCCGCCGATGACTGATACCACGATGGCTACGCCAGGCTTATTGACGGTCAGCATTCCGAGTTCCCTGATAACCGTATAGTTGGATTCCCTGGCCGCGCCCCAGTTGATCGATGCGCCATTGGTCGCTCCGCCTATCTCGGTTCTGGAACCGGTAGCCGTAACCGTGATGGTTTCACCTGATACGGGAGCTCCCGTTCTGTATTCTATGTTTGTGGAACTGTTGGTAAGCGGCGTCCCGTCATATATCTTTTGTGAAGATCCCGTGGTGACCACCAATTCTATGGGAAGCACCGTAAGTGAACCATCCACCTTGGTGATGGTGAAGTTCTTAGTAACGTCCTTTCCGCCTGCCTTGACGGTCACTGCGCCAACCTTATTAGCGGTCGTACCCGCGTCAGTAATGGTACCTGTTACGGCAGCCGTTACTACCAGGTCATCCACGTTCGTGCCTTCAACCCTGTAACCTGCATCGCTCAATGCCTTGCCGTCGTAGGTCTTGGAATTGGTATTGGCGGTTATGATCAGCGTGCCCGAAGGATCTTCAACAACAGGCTCTGTCGGCTTAACCGGTTCAGTCGGTTCAGTAGGTTCAGTCTCAGTCGGCTCCTCCTCAACAGGCTCGTCTGCCGGCAGCTCCTTCCATACGGCGTAGAATACGTATGCCTTGTCCATGTCTACGGTCTCGCCGGGCTGATAGGTGGCTTCCTTAGCATTCTTGTCTTCGGACCATCCGAGGAAGTTATATTTTTCACGGGTCGTCAGACCATAAGCTCCGTCTCCATCCTGACCGAGAATCTTGTACTTGATCCCCTTCTTAAACTCATTATCGGCATAGGTTGCGCCGCCTGCGTAGTTTGCGTCATAAGAGGCCAGAACCATTTCTTCTTCCCCGTCGGAAACCACGTATCCGTTTACGTACCAAGCGCCTCCCCATTTCTGCTCATCATTTTTGTAGTTGTACCATACTATGTGAACATTCTGTCCCGGATAGGTCTCGGCCAGGTATGCATTGAGTTCTGCCTGAGCCGTGCCCGACATCTGTATGTTGTAATCACCCCAGTTGATGCCGTTATCCCAGTCATATACGTACCAGGTGTCATCAGGCAGATAATTCGCCGTGCCCTTCCAATGGCCCTGTCCATAAATCTTGGTGGGATAGAACCTATTGGCGGCCTGTGCACGATAATCCACCTTGCCCTCGCCGGGATACAGGATGGAGAACCATACTTCGTTCTGCGTTCTCTCATAGTATGCCTTGAGTTTGTTGTCACCGGCGTCGTTACTAACCTTGACCTCAGCCGCAGGTATGCTGTTCACGCTATCTTCGCTTTCAACCAACTTATAGGATATTCCGTTTACCTCGATGGTGTCAGGGAAATCATAGGTCAGATCCACGCCCTGCTTGCCGTCACTGAAATCCTCACTCTTGGAGCTGAATCCGTCACGTGACTTCTTTTCATAATAAGTGATGACCCTGTACTTAACGTCATTGCGGTCATAATATACTTCCAGTTTATTGTCCGCTGCGTCAAGTCCGGCCTCGTCGATCGTGAGCTTGCTCCTGGTCTTGTTCAGCGTATAGACAACTCCGTCGACCGTCTTTTTGTCAGATGCCTTGACGGAAATGGATTCACCGCTCTTATAGTTCTCTACGGTAGATCCCTCGGACTCGTTCTCCACGTAATCTCCGGACCCGTTCTGATAATAATAATGAACTGAGTAGCCGGTGGTCTTTTTATAGAACATCTTGATGATGTTCTCCTCGGGGGTCTCGCTAAGGGTCAGATTGGTAAGCCAGGGATCCGCGTCGAGATATACGTAACCTGCAGGGGTTCCTGAACCCTTTCTCTCATCCTCGGATACGCTGACGGTAGCTCCAACCCTTCTGCCGCCGTTCCTGACCTCACTCTTGAACACCGTACCGGTATCCTTGTCGATCCAGAGCACGGTATAGGTGAGCTCCTCATTCCTGGAGTACTTGAACTTGATTATGTTCCTGGATGCATCCTTATTGGGGCTGATGGTCACGCTGCTGTTGCCGGTCAGGGCATAACCCTCGATCTCCTTGGCAGTAGCGGTATACTTATCACCGTTTCCATAGTTGAACCTGACGTCGGCAATGGTCTCCTCTTCTATGACCTTGTCACCGTTGTTGCCGTCAACGTACTGAATGGTAACGGGGCCAACCAGGCTGCCGTTTATATGCACTTCGTTTTTGGACGTCCACTCATAGGTGTCCCACTCTACCGTATATCCTGAGTACTCTGACATCCTGGACGTAAACGCCGGGCTGACCTCTACGACGTAGCTGCCAACGGCTATCTCATACTTCTTGCTGATGACGGGATCGCCGGTCTCGGGATACCTGTGCACGCTTCCTCCCGTAACGCTGCATACGTTAGGGCCGACGGTGTACTTTACGGTATAGCCGTCCCCGTCTCTGATCACGCTGCCAAGTGAAGTGTCCTCAGCCTCGTCCTCAGGTCTCTCAACGTCTGCTCCCTGCTCAGTAACCACGAACACCCAGGGTGAAAAAGATGATGCGGACACGGATGCGTCGCCCGTGCCGTCCGCACTGTGCACCATGTCGAGGAACCCCTCGTCATCATGGAATACATAGGAAGCATCTCCGGAATCGCTGATGCTGCCGAACTTCACGCTGATCGGCTCCTTGGGCTGTACTTCCCCGCCGTCACACGTAAAGGTGATGTCTACTGCCACGATCTTGACGATGGTCTCGTCCTCAGCCAGCTGGGATTCTATGTCGTCACGATAACCGGAAGACGCAACGGGCTTGACGCTAACCTCCGTTCCCTCGGGAAAAGCTCCTTTAGGAGCGCTGATGGTAACGCTCATGCCGCATGCCGAAACGGTTCCGAAGTCGATCGCAGGGAATTCATCCTCTCCCTCTTTTTTCTCTTCGGACAACTTCTCGTCCTCGAGGTCCTTTTTGTCGGCATCCTCGAGTTCGATCTCAAGCTCGTCTTCCGTCAGTTCCTCTTCAGTCAGGGTTCCATCAACAAGCTCCTCCTGACCTTCCTGTACTTCCTCTGCCGGAGTCTCCTGCTGCTCTTCCGCCGGAGTTTCCCCCTGAGGTTCTTCCACAGGCTCGACGTACTCTTCAACGTACTCTTCGGCTTGCTCTTCGTAAGTTTCTTCTGCAGGCTCTTCTGATTCGGATTCCGTTCCTTCAGATTCAGCTCCATCGTCCACCATGGACAGCATGTAGCCCTCTGCCTCTCCTTCGATCAGCTCGGGGGCGGGTTCTTCAGATTCAACCTCTGCCGCGCTGGCTACGATATAATCATTGCTGAGGGTTGAGAAAACGAGAATTCCGGTTAATAAAAGAGCCCAAAATCTTGCCTTCTTCATACTTATCCTCCTTCTCCCTAAGGGGGTTATCATAAATACGGCTCGATGTTCGGGCGTTCCGTGATGTGATAACTGTTAGTCCAATCTATAAATATTATTTTCTATAGAGTGTATCGACAATTATATGCATTAAAAACAGGTTTTTCAAGCTTTTTTTGATAAAAAATCTTATTTTTCTGCCCATTTTCGGTATGCAATCCGTCGATTACATCCTCTGGTATAACGAATAATAAGGTACCGTAAATAAATAACCTCATAAAGATGCGCAGACTGCATTTTCATGTGCAAGGCGGAAGAAAGAGGCGATGCGGTGGCATCGTCGACTGATGACAACGCAGAAGCTGAGCAATTTATCAAGTGATTGTGCTGATTACTTATTATTCGTTATACTAGCATAAATAAAGACGCGAAATCCGGACAAGAAGGTTCAGTAATCAGCAAAAAAACCATTAAAATCTCAAACTTCCCACTTGTAAAAGTGGATTAGATTCTTGAAAACTCAATAAAGATGCCATATCAAATATATCGTCAGGCAGCCATGGCCTCTTGCATGGGACTAAGGGCTTTCTGCATATAATCGGGAAGCCCACCGAGGAATGCATTGATGAACTCAGTCATCTTGGCTTCAGTAGGCTGGAATACAACTGATATAGCCTCAAATAGCGCAGTAAATATGATCTGCATGGAATCATCGAAGGTTATATCAGCATTCTCGTCAACCATGAAGAAGAATATCTCGCCAAGACTACGCTGGTCATCGGAATATCTCCGGTTAATAGCAAGTATCATATATCTGGTGAAAACAACAGCTATGTGACCGCACATTGCATCAAATGAGAGACCGCGGTATTCCTTAACAAGATAAATATCTCCTTCTTTTCGTTTGTTTTTTCGTCCTGAAGTTCGTGACCGGAGCCGCCCATATTCGCGTCACGAAATTTTACGCACCTGGAAACCGCGTAAATACGGCTCTTTTGGGGATTTTTAATTTTTCGGATCAATCTCTTAGGCATCCGATCGGAACAATGCATACGTCATCACTTCTTTTGTATGCAAAAGGGGCAACTCCGCACAACACCATCATAAAGGATGGTTCACTCATTTTTTCATAGTCTATGCGATCCCTGAGCTTTAACAGGTTTTTCGCTCCCTCTTCTATCAGCCTGTCTCCTCCGAGCTTAATCTCTATGAGGCCGTATCGCCCGTTTTTGAGATGGATCACCGCGTCACATTCGAGGCCGTTCTTGTCACGGTAGTGATACACGGACCCGCCTATTGCTTCCGCATAGACCCTCAGATCCCTGACACATAGATTTTCAAAAAACAGACCCGCCGTCGACAGGTCATTTATCAGATCGTTTGGACCCAGCCCAAGTGCCGCCGTAGCAATGGAAGAATCCACAAAATATCTGGTGTCTGAACTGCGGATGGCCGTTTTTGACCTCAGGTTAGGGTTCCAGGCCGGCGTATCCTCTATTACAAATATCTTCCTTAGGGCTGACAGGTATGATCTCAGCGAAGTCTCGCTAAAGGTATCTGTCTCATCCATTCGCACGTCTCTCAGGATTGACGCTATGGTAGCCTCCGATGCCACGCTTCTGGCATACGCCCTCATGATTCTCTTTGCTCTCTCAGGATTACGTGCTACGTCATCCACCCTTGAAATGTCCGATTCTACGACTGCATCATAATAATCAGGAGCCTGAGCAAGTGCTACCCTTCTTGATTTTCCTATGCTCTTGGGCCATCCGCCCCTGCAAGTCAGGTATGCAATGTCCTCAAGATTATGATCACTCGTGCCGCTGATCGTTCTTTCTTTGGAAAATAACGCCCTCAGTGACACGCTGCCTTCTGAATCACCTGACTCATACAGGGTCATCGGTCTCATCACGAGCGAGGTGATCCTGCCCGTGCCTGTGTGAGATATCTCTGATTGATCTGCCGGAACGGCTGATCCGGTAAGAATGAACTGGCCGAAATCATCCCTTCTGTCAACCTCGAACCGTACTGCATCCCATAGCTTTGGTGCCAGCTGCCATTCATCAATCAGATGCGGAACTTCTCCGTCAAGCAGACGTACCGGATCCGTGTCGGCCAGCTGAAGGTACTGCTTCTTTTTGGAAGGGTCTTCCATGTATATTACTGATTTTGCCATGTGCGCAGCCGTCGTTGTTTTTCCGCACCACTTTGCTCCTTTTACCAGCACTGCACCTTTTGATTCCAGCTTTTCCCTCAGTAGTTTATCACATGTTCTATCAAGGTATTTATCAGACATACTAATGTTCTCCCATACCGTTTATTGGGATAATTGTACCTCTTATTGGTGGTTTTGGCAAGTTTTCGTTGGTGGATTTGGCGACTTTTTATTGGTGGATTTGGCGACTATTTGTTGATGGATTTGGCGATTTTTTGTTGGTGGATTTGGAGACTTTTCGTTGGTGGATTTGGCACTATAGATCCACGACGCAGCTATCATTCAATTCATCAATCAAGTCCTTGTATTCGCCGATTTCCAGTTCCCTAAACTTCTCCGGATGCTCGGTATGAATTGGAAGGATCACCTCCTTCGGCCTGACGGTCAGGATCAACTCCGCGATGTCGTCGGCCGTGGCGTGACCGCCGGTGTGCAGATACACCATGACGGGCGTGACCTTGACATCTCGGGCTTCGCCGAGGAAAATCGGAACTCCGCCCTCAATGTCGAGGATGCGGTCCCGGTCGCGAAGCAGCTCCAGGTATTCCTCATGCATCTTCTTTTCTTCTGCGGAGGCATGCGGCAGGTCAGCCAGTGACCCGTGTATGTTCTCAAGCACCATCCTGGCAGCCTTGCCCAGGCCGAGCTTGATGGGATGGCCCTCGACGTCACGCTTCGGCACGTGCCTGATCAGCCCGACGTGATCCCCGTGGTAATGGGTAAAAAGCACGGCATCGCATCTCGCATGACGGATCATGTCGATCATCTCGGCATCCGTCGATTTCTCCGGATCAGTAGTCAGCTCTGCTCCGAAATCTATGAAAACATGCGTATTCTCCGTATAGATCTCAGCGATGCTACCGCCTATCTGATGCGATCCGCGATGGATTTTAATCGATGCCATAGTCTTTACCTTTTCTATTTTGCAGCGGGGTGCACCCAAGACGATTCCCGCAGCGGCGTGTACCCGACGTACATTACAGGTAATGTGCCCTCAGTTCATCGCCTGACAGGGGTGAGAGATAGGCCGGAGCCACGTCAAACACGGTCTTGCCGCCGGTCACGCCCTCCAGGTTTAACCGTACGATCGCGCGGGCGTATGCCGTCAGCACGGATCCGGTGAACTCAGGGTTTGAGTCCAGCTTCAGGCTGTATTCGATCACGTGCTTGTTGCCGTTTACGCCGGTTTCCCCGCTGTAGATGACTGATCCGCCATGAGGAAGCCCTGCATGGTCACGCTTCATCTCTTCCGCGGTGATGAAATGCACGGTCGTTTCATAATCCGCGAAATAATTGGGCATGGTCTTGATCTCTTCCTCGATCCTGGCCTTGTCGGCACCGTCCTTAGCTACCACAAAGCACTCCCTGGTATGCTTTTCACGGGTTGTGAATTCAGGATTTTCGCCGTTTTTTATCCTTTCAACTGCCGCATCCACGGGGATCGTGTACTGTCTGGCATCCTCTACGCCGTCGATCCTGCGGATGGCGTCGGAATGACCCTGACTCACGCCCTTTCCCCAAAAAGTATAGTCATGGCCTCCGGGCAGTATCGCCGTCGCATACAGACGGTTTAACGAAAACATGCCGGGATCCCAGCCACAGGAGATCAGTCCGACCTTGCCGCCCTTTTTGGCTGCAGCGTCCACGTTGGCGAAGTGGACGGGGATGTTTGCGTGCGTATCAAATGAATCTACCACGTTGTACCACTGCGCGTATTTTGGCGTCATCTCGGGCAGGTCAGTCGCGCTGCCTCCGCAGATGATCAGGACGTCGATGTCCTCCTTGCCGCCCTCCAGTGCCGATGCGCTCCTTACCTGTGCGGTTTTAGACGCTATCGACAGGCTCGACGGATCCCTGCGCGTATAGACGGCCACGAGTTCGATGTCCTTTGCCCTTTCGATGGCGGCCTCCACGCCTTTTCCAAGATTTCCGTAACCTAAAATTCCTGCTTTCATTATGCTTTCCTCCTATATGTCATAACCCATTACGTGACTTTGTATTTCTTAATTAATGCATTATGCCCGATTACCAGCAAGAGCACGGGAAAAATGCCTCCGGCAAACATCAGCAATGCCTTATACAGCGGATCCGACATGACGAACACCGCCAGCACGAAGCACGCCAGCAAAATTACGCCATATCCCATCCATAGCATGCCGTGCCCCCTGTTCCAGGCCCGCCAGTCGGGAACCTGCTTTTCGGTCGGCGGCTCCTCTCCCGAGTAAAAGCCCACCGGCCTTTTGCTCCTGCACTGCATGACCCCGATGCCCATGAGCACCGCCGATACCAATATTCCTATTCCCAAAGTTATCGCCGAAGATGCATCCATTTTTTACCTCTTTCAATCCTTCGGCACCCTGTAGAAATTGCCGCTGAGCCTCTCCGTCCGCAGGACGTTCACGAAAGCGTCCGGCTCAAATGCCGATATCGCGCTGACGACCTTGTGAACCTCGGGACTGGAGACGACCGAATATATGATCTTTTTTTCATCATGCTCAAAGGAACCCTGTCCCTCGATGACCGTGGCTCCGTGATGCGTCAGCTCATAGATCAGGTTGCTGATCTCCGCGGGATTCTTGGTCACGATAAAAAGCGTCGACTGCTGGTACTTGCGGTACAGCAATCTGATGATCGTCGTCGACACGTACTGAAAAATGATCGAATACAGCGCCTTGTCCCACGAAAAAAGCAGGCCGGCGATGGTCAGGATCACCGCGTTGATGCCCAGTATGACGTTGAAGGAATCGATGCCCCTGCGCTCCGACAAAAAGATCGATATGAAGTCCGTGCCCCCGCTGGTCGCATCCGCCAGCAGGCACAGGCTGATCGCCACGCCGTTGATCAGTCCGCCAAAAATGCAGATCAGCAGCGTGTCCCTGGTCAGCGTGTACGACGGCAGTACGTCCGTAAACACGCTCGAAAGCACGATCACGACGCACGAGAGTGCCGTGAACTTCTTGCCTATGAACTTAAATCCGATGTAAATGGGTATCGCATTGATCAGCAGGTTGACCACCGTGTAAGATATCTTAACGTTTAGAAATTTGAGAAAAATCTCCTGGATCAGCAGCGTCAGGCCTGCTGCCCCACCTGGCAGCAACCCGCCCGTATGCACGAAGGTATTGATGTTGAGCGCAAAAATAAAAGACGCGGCCACTATGATCAGTATCCGCAATACGATGTTCATCTCTTTGGGCTGAAAGCTCGTGTTGGTCTTTTGGCTCATTTTCCTCAAAAAGGCGGGCCGAGGAACTCACGTCAGTTCTCTACGGTCCGCCGTTTGATTCTTGTTAAAGGTCCGTGATCAGTTGTTAAAAAGTCCGAGCTTGCGGTTCTCCTCGTCTTCCTGACGCTTCTTCTGCATCGCGATCTGCACGTCCTCGAGGGTGCGCTGCTTCTGAAGCTTCTGTACGTACTCGCCGTACTCGGTGTCACCGGTCTTGCTCTGTGCGGACACGGTGTTGTAAGTCACGTTGTTGTTGCTGTTAATGGCAGCCTCGAACGAATTGGTTTGGGCTCCCATTGTTGCCCTGCCCTTGTTGATCGTGGAGATTGCCTTGTCGATGTCCTTGAGGTCAAAGTCCTTCGTTACGTCGAAGTCCGCTATGCCGAGCGCCTCTACGGTCGCATTGACGGTCGTGAAGGACTTCGTAGTGCCGTTGGCGTCAGTGGACAGCTGGAATACCTTGCCTTCCTCGTTATCAAGCAGCGGCACTCCATTGTAATTGGTCTTGTCCGCTATCTCGGCAATTCCCGCCTTGAGCCCCTCTATCTCATCCTGTATGTAAGACTTGTCCTCATCTGACAGCAGTCCGTTGCCGGCCTTGACAGCCAGTTCACGCATCCTCTGCAGGTTGTCCGTGATCTGCGCGGTAGCGCCGTCAGCCATGTTCAGGGCTCCCTTGGCCATCTCCATGTTCTGCGTGCCGGCGTTTAAGCCGCCCACCTGTCTCTCCTGCTCCTGCAATATGGCCGACTCACTCGCGCCCTGGGCAGCCGTCTGAACCCTGCTGCCGCTTGACAGTACTGAATATACGTAACCGGATGAACCCATCCCAATGCCATTTACTCCGCTCATATGTCATTTCCTCCTGTTTCATCAACTGAAATCACAAATCAATGGAAAACTGATCAAGTAAAAAATTCGTCTTTGGCTTAATGATATCACGGTTCAGCGATTATTTCATCATTTTTTTGATCAAACGACGTCACAGCTTGCCTACCGTCACGTTCCTGACCTTTTCGGAAATGAAGTTGCCCTCGGGATTGGATATCTGCATGCCGATCAGCACGGTTACGTTGCCTGTCGCTCCGGGACTAAGGTTTGAAGGCATGTTCGCAAAGAAGGTGCCCAGCCATCCGTCCCAGCCGTACTCGCCCGGCCAGGTATAATGAAATGCCATCTCGGGCTTAATGGCATGCCTCATCAGGCAGCCGTAATCGTATCCGCAAAGGCTGTCCCAGGTTGCCCAGAGATAGTCCCTCTGAGTCGTGGTCAGCGCCCCGTGCGTCATGAAACGTATCGTGGCCTCGTTCAGTATCGTGTGACCGTTAAAGGATCCGCCGTTGAGCAGCATCTGCGCGAACCTGGCATAGTCGTCCAGGGTGGAAGTCAGTCCCGCTCCTCCGGACTGGAATGCCGGCTCCGAATCCAGGGAATACTTGATGCCCAGGTGATTGGTCTCAAACAGCTCCAGTTCACCGTTTCTGCGCTCATATACGGATGCGATGCGGTCCCTTTTGGCCTCCGGCACGTAGAATCCCGTATCATTCATTCCCAGCGGCTCAAACAATTCCTCCCTGAGGAACTCACCGAATGAGACGCCGCTGGCAATCTCCACTATGGCTCCCAGTACGTCGGCGCTGGTGCCGTATTTCCAGGCAGATCCAGGCTGAAAGTCCACTCCCGCCTCTCCTATGCGGTTGGCGATCTCCACGGTAGGGAGCGCATGATCCGTATACAGGGCAGCATCCACTTCGTCAAACAGCTTCTGCACCCTTTTTTCCGTCACGGTGCCCTCCGCATTGCCATACGGCAGGCCCGAGGTCATGCACATCAGGTCACGCACGTACGCGGGCCGCACCACATTTTTTTCGCCGGTTTCATCATATATTACCTGATCCTTAAACCCGGGGAGATATTTCTCCACGGGTTCTCCCATGGCGATCAGCCCGCGCTGCACCAGTATCATGACCGCCGCGGCCGTGATGGGCTTCGACATGGAGTAAACCCTCATGATCGTGTCCCTGTCAAAGGGCTTCGCCGACGCGACGTCCGCATGTCCGGCCTGGGCATACGCTATGTCGGCGTCACTCTGACGGATCAGCACGTTGACTCCCGCCACGTTTTTGTTTTCAACTTCTCTCTCCAGCAGTTCCTGCAGCGTGTTCTGTAAATTCCTGTTCATGCTTTCATCTCCATAACGTTCATTGTTGATCAAGGGGACGGTTCTTTTGATCAAAAATGATCAAAAGAACCGTCCCCTTGATCATTTTGCATAAGCTATTATCACCATTATATATGCTAATCAATGAATTGCATATTAAAACTATTTCAGTGAATTTCACCCGCTTGGTACGGTGCCTGCATTAACGTACCGAATAACTGACTCTTGCGGATCACCGTCATTTTCTCTATACTTTTATAAGGAAACCCTGATCAAGCCGTTTCCTTAAATCTTGACAAACATAAGGAGAATCAATCATGAACGATACGATCAAAAGCAAATGTGACCTGATGGTCCAGAACCGTGAAATCGTCAAGAAGGCCAGCTGGGGCGAATACGGCCTCACGCGTTCCGCATCCGCGGCAGTGGGTGCCTGCGCCGGCAGGACGCTGGACGAAGCCAGGATCAAGGAATGCAACAAGATCCTCAAGAAGCGCAAGGGCATTTTTTCAAGCTTCAGGGGTTATTCCAAGCTGCTCATCACCACCAAGATGTCACTTGCCGATGATCCCGCGGATTACCTGGACAAGGCCATCGAGATATATGACAAGCTGCTCAAGGGCAAGATCTTCTCATCAGAGCATCATGCGCTGGCTGCCCTGTCCATAGTGGATACCGGCATGTACGACCGTGCGGACGCGATCGTCGAGAAATCCCGCTCGCTGTTTTCCGCCATGCAGTCCAAGCATCCCTTCCTCACGTCTGCCGAGGATACCGCACTCGTCACCCTCATGGCCATGACGGACAAGAGTACGGACAGCATCCTCAGTGAAGTGGAGACGGCATTTGAATGCCTGAAGGACAAATTCAAGTTCCATGCCAATGCCGTATACGGCCTCAGCCAGGTCCTGGTCATCCAGAACGGCGACATCCGGGCCAACTGCCAGAAGGCCATAACGCTGTATGACCAGATGCGTAAGCGCGGCATCAAGTACGGCAAGGAATACGAGCTGCCCTCGCTTGGCACGCTGATCAACCTGGACATCTCCAATGACGAGGTAATCTCCAACATAGCCGACATAAGCAATTACCTCAAGAAACAAAAGGGATTCTCCTCCCTGCACATGGACAAGCAGATGAGAATGATGTTCGGCTCCATGCTGCTCGCCAACACCTATACTTCAGCTGAATCCGCCCAGATGTCCGCGACGATCGCCGGTGCCATCTCGACGGCCATAGTAGAGGAGATCGCCATGATGATCACGATCATGATCATCTGCTCCTCCACCTCGGCAGCCAGCAGCTCGTCGAACTGATCCAAGACAACACTATGTAAAAAGGGACTGCTCTCTTACGGAGAACCGTCCCTTTTTTGTCCTAATTCACAGCTTCAAATCTCCATCCTTGACCCAGCCGGCCTTGCGCACTCCCAGGTGAATGAGAGGGGCGATAACGGCCGGCAGGACGAAGGATATCATTATTAGTCCGATCCAGTCAAATGCGGTGATGGCACTCTTGGTGCCCTCCGCCACGTCATTTACCCATCCGGTGTAGACTCCTATCTGTCCCACCAGTCCGCAGGTTCCCATTCCGGAGGAAACCGGAGCTCCGTTCATGCGGAGCTTAAAAAGGCACGTCGCGATGGGTCCGGTTATGGCACTAGTGATGATCGGCGCTATCCAGATCCGGGGATTCTTCACGATGTTGCCCATCTGAAGCATGGACGTGCCTATTCCCTGTGAAATGAGTCCGCCCCATTTATTCTCCCTGAATGAGATAACCGCGAATCCTATCATCTGCGCACAGCAGCCTGCCACCGCGGCTCCTCCGGCCAATCCGGTGAGTCCGAAGGCTGCGCATATGGCCGCAGAAGATATCGGAAGCGTGAGGGCCACGCCCACCAGAACCGACACCAGGATTCCCATCAGGAATGGCTGCAGCTCGGTCGCCCACATGATGAGGTTGCCGATCCACATCGCAGCCTTGCCCAGCGGCGGCGCAATCAGCCATGACATAAAGATTCCCACGCCTATCGTTACGAGCGGTGTCACCAGTATGTCCACCTTGGTCTCCTTCGAAACCATCTTGCCGATCTCAGCCGATATGATGGCAATAAACAGCACGGCCAGCGGTCCGCCTGCCCCTCCCAGGGCATTGGCCGCGAAGCCTACCGTGATCATGGAAAAAAGCACGAGCGGCGGGCTCTTCAGGGCATGTGCGATCGCCACCGCCATGGCCGGACCGCTCATCGCGACCGCCAGTCCGCCCACCGTGTACTCGATTCCGGCCACTGTCGCAACCGTAGTCGTCAGAAACGGCACGTGGAACTGCGTTCCTATCGTATTGATTATCGTGCCGATAAGAAGCGAGCAAAAAAGCCCCTGAGCCATCGCGCCGAGTGCATCGATGCCATATCTTTTTAAGGATATCTCGACGTCCTTTTTCTTTAAAAATTCTTTCATGATTAATCTCCACCTTCTTTAAGAACCGTGAACCGTTCATCAATGGATCTGCGCGTTCCCTGATCAAATAAGAGCATACAACTCATTTTGGCAATTGGCAACAGCTCCATGGCTGGGCTTCCCGGGGTAATCACTTCGCATATAACGCAGCTTTTGGATAGGCAGTGCCCTTGTTTTCATCATTAATGAATGCTTTTTCCTATTCAAGACTGAAATCATCCCATTCTTCCGGATATTTCATCAGAAAGGCCGTCTCGCCGGATGCTTTTCTAATGAATTGGAGCATTTCCTCTGCGTCATCTTCGTGAGGACTTCGAATCAGTGCAACCCGTCCATCATATAATTTATTAAGGTGTTAGTCAATAAGTGTGTTTGGTATGCGTGTTTTGGGCTGTCACAAGCACCGAAATTTCGATGCCTTCAAAGTTCACCAACACACTTCTTGACTAACGCCTTTATTAAACGTAAAATTTCATAATTTCGGTACTAATACAACGTAGAAATATATTGTTTGAACCAAATCCCGCTGAAGCGGGATAGCCTTTCTTTCTGATTTGCGCTGTACGTACAGTGTTTTTTCCTTTTATACTTATACCAGCATTTGAAAAGGAAAAGCCCCTTGGATGAGTCGTTTGATTCGCACTCGAGCTTCTCATTCCAAAGGGCTACCTCAGGATTATGAGTATACTCAATTTTTTCATTTTTTTCAATAGAAATCGCGCACCTCCGATCAATGACCTTCTTTATCGTGGTCATTCATTTAATCATAAGGAGGTCAATAATGAAACCTGAAAATGAAGCACTGGTTTCCAAGCAGCAGGAAATCTTTTCTTTTCGTGATCTTGAGGATAGCACCATTTCTGCTTACGTCAGCTATCTTGTTCAGTTTATTGAATGGTTCGAGGCGGAGTTTCCCGACAAGTCAGTACGGGACGTCACGTGGCCGGAAATCCGGTCATACGTCGATTATCTCCGCACCGTTCGGAAGATCGGCAATCGCACCATCAACGCCCACATTGCACAGCTTCATCATTTTTGGCGCTACGTGCTCAAGCGTGACTGGGATAAATATGAGGTTCCCTATCTCCGTTATGACACGTCACTTCCAAACGTTCCCACAAGAACGGAGATGGACGCCATCATTGATTCCATCTCCAACGTCAAGCACAAGGCAGAGATGGCGCTTTTGTATTCATCCGGGATCCGCGTTGGTGAACTGTGCCGTCTTAAATGCGGCGACGTCCGAAGATCCACGGGATCCGTATTCATTTCCAAGGCCAAGAATCGTCATGAACGCTACGCCGTCCCTTCAAGGAAAGCCCTTGAAATGCTTATCGCATACATAAGGACTGCCTACCCTGATGCCAGGCCTGAAGACTGGCTTTTCCCCGGACAAAAAAAGGGATCACACATAAGCGACCAGTCCGTTCGCAACGTTTTCAACAATGCCGTTGCAAAAGCCAATCTGGCAGATCGCGGATTTGTCCTTCACAGCTGCCGCCACGCCTTCGGCCTTCATCTGTATGAAGCAGGCGTGGACGTCATGACCATCAAGGAGGCGCTGGGACATAAATCCCTCGCAAGCACTGAGGTTTACCTGACTCTCGGAATCGGCAACGGAAGGAGCGTGAAGAGCCCTTATGATCTCCCCGGAAATGATTGAACCGGATCAGCTGCCTGATTATCCGCTGCGAAAGGCATTCATGATCTTTTACGAATCTTATTCACAAAATCATGACGTGCCGGAAGTCCAGCAAAAAGCTGCCGAATGCATCAGCAGGTGCAAGACCGGGGAACTTGGATATACGGTATCCTTCTGTCCCGAATGCGGATATAAAAAAATGCGTCCCCGTTCATGCAACAACCGAAACTGTTCGTGCTGTCAGGCCCCCCTGGAGCAGAAATGGATCATGGAGCGCAACAGTGAGCTGATTTATGGCACTGCCTATTACCACGTGGTATTTACCGTTCCCGACAAACTCAACGACCTGTTCCGCACGAATCAGAAATCCATGTATGACCTGTTGTTCTCTGCCGCCTCTGACACGCTCATTGCGTTATGTCGCGACAAAAAATACATGGGAGCAACACCGGGGATCGTTTTGGTGCTTCACACATGGGGACAGCGGCTGAATTTTCATCCGCATCTTCACGTGATGCTCACCGGCGGTGGACTTACAGAATCGGGACAGTTCATCCAGACCAGGCATAAGGGATTCATCATCCCAAAGGAAGTTCTGGGTCGGGTGTTCCGAGGCAAGTTCCTTTCAGGCTTGAAATCACTTAGGGAATCCGACGCCATTGCTTTTGAAGGCCGGTCACGTCAGCTGATGAATCCCGTGCGGTGGAAGACGTTTCTCGATGACCTGTACTCAAACCCGTGGATCCCGTTCATAAAGGAAACGTTTAACGGAAACGGAAATGCCATAAGATATCTTGCCAGGTACTCCTACAGGACGGCGATAAGCAACTCACGCATCATTGACGTCACTGATTCCTCCGTGACGATAAGCTATACGGATTATGCGGATGGCAACGCCAAAAAGCTGCTCCGATTCAAGGGCGAAGATTTCATCGGAAATTTTCTGATGCATGTCCCTCCAAAGGGATTTCACCGTGTCCGATTCAGCGGATTCCTGTCAAACTGCGTGAAATCAAAAAGTCTTTCCCACATGGGAAGGCTGATGAGAACGCCCTATCAGGGAAGTCCGACTAAAGGAAAAAGATGTCTGAGCTGCTGATGATGATCTACGGAACGGACGTATGCCGATGTCCCAACTGTAGACGTGAACTTCAGACGTACTTTTACGTCAGGGCGCCCGACGCTCCATGAACTGAATATTTTATTCAGGCCGGCGTTTCGGTCTGTTTGCCATGCTCAAATATGACGAAAAGTGCGTTCATCTAAACAATTAACTACTGACGTGCACGCGCCCTTCAGCTTATCAATGTACGTTAGGAAGCATCCAAGGAATAATCAAAACTGCATACGCTTTGATGCTTCAGCGGGACTTGGTTCAAAGGGAAAGTACTAAATTCGGGGCTTAAAGATTCGTTATGGCCCCGAGTTTTATGCCCCGAACTTAGAACTTTCCTTATCTATTCTGCACATAATCTTGCCCTCCATAATGAGATTTGTTTTGAGAATGCTTCCATTCCCTTAATTGCAGGGCAATCCTAACGCTGTGGTATTGCAGGGGCAAGTAGTGATAGTGCAAGGATATTATCTGTGACTATGCAGGATTAATAGTGATTGTGACTGATTCTTAAAAATAAAAACCCCTGTCATCTCTGACAGGGTACCACTTTATCAAATATTTTCTTTAATATCCTCAAACTGCTTCTATTGTAAACAAGTCTGTATATATCATATTTCTGCCCTTATAATTGTATGAATCATGATATTCAGAATATTTACCATTGTCAAAGCTGTTCACAATTATGTCATTCTCTACATCATGCTCATACTTACAAAAATCAATAAAGTCAGCCCCCAGCAAAGACACGCTTGCATAGTACTCTTTACCGTTTACAACTCGTTTCACATCCTTCACAAGAAGAAAATAAAATGACTCTATCAGCAGACCATTGATCCTTAAGTTCTTTATTTTCCGTAAAACACCTTTGCCACTACCGGACACAGAATTATAATCTATGCACTCTGTATCCTCCTCAATTGACTTAACCAATCTCTTATAATCAACACTTTCTGTGTCTCTGACAAAATTTGCCACAGATAAAACGGATATAAAAGCACCTGTATCCCACATAAAATTAAATTCAATTTTGTTATCAGTTATATATTCTACAGGTTCTGACTCTACGTTATATCTGATATTTCCATCTTTATATATCCTACGGCTTGCCTTTAGAATCTCACTCATAGCCAAATCCCCCCAAAAGAAACACCCATACCACGATGTATAACTTTTTGAGGAAACTGCTCTTTTGCCATCTTTTCTAACTCGGCATTATACAGCCCATTCTTTGCATAACAATAAACCCTAATCTTATCATCATCAAGTTTATCTGCAATATAATCGGACTCATCATGTAATGAATACCAAGCATTTGAAGAAACTTCCCAAGGCGTATCAAAATAAACAATACCATCTCTTTCCTGTGATTTTGGTTCTATTATCATAGCCATATGCGATGCCCTCCCTTCTGAAAGGTTGCAAAATATCCCAACTACATTATGAGGCAATATCAGCGAAAATTCAAGAGTTTCATGAAGTATTAAGAAAGCCAGCGAACCCCAATTTTACTATGGTTGCTGGCTCCTACTGGCTATTAGATTTAGCAGTCTGTCTTTTGTTGTTTGGATACGCTTGTCTTTCTCACAATCTATATGGTCTATGTAGTGTCTGCTGAAAAATTAAAATTCAAGTCGACGATACCCCCCTCGCTGTGATTTCCAGGTGCCAGATAGCCAGCCAGGGGAACCGTGATTAAATAAAAATACT